>CAJYAJ010000001.1 GCA_913065005.1 uncultured Verrucomicrobiota bacterium
GAACGTGATGATCAATATCGAGGTGCCTGGCAAGCTTTCTGAAAAAGAGAAAAAAGAGATGGAAAAATTGTGTACGTCTCTGCATGAAAATCATTTTGAAGAATCGGTACAGCTTCAAAAGGATGCGAGTCGATTTTACGAGCGTAAACAAAAACTTGAGAACGATGAATGAGAATAAATTGTCTGGTCGAATCGGCTCGTTGGGCTGAGTCTCGGATCGTTCTTTCGCTGGAGCAGTCGCACCATTTGGCTCGTGTTTTGCGCGTGACGGAGGGGCAGGAACTTACGGTTTTTGATGGCAAGGGGCAGGTGGCTATCGGGACGGTGGATCAGCTTTCAAAGCGGGAAGTGTGTCTAGCGTTATGTGAGCGGTGGCAGGCGCCCAAGCCAGTGGCCGAGTTGGAATTAATCCAAGCGTTGCCGAAGCCGGATCGATGGGAGTGGGTATTGCAAAAAGCAGTTGAGTTGGGGGCGACCGCCATCCGACCGGTTATCACGCAACACACGGAGTCTCGCTTCAGTGAAAAAAAAGTGAAGCGCTGGCATCAGATTATTCAAGGTGCTGCTGAGCAGTGTGAAGTGCGCTGGCTTCCGATGCTTCATCCTGTGCAACCCTTGATGGAGGTGTTGCCTCGGCTCAACCTGTATGAGCGCTCGCTGATAGCTTCGCTCTATCCGGGAGCTCAAGCGTTGCAAGAGGTGGAGCTGAAAGGGGTGCAATCGGTCTCGTTGCTGATTGGACCTGAAGGAGACTTTACGCAGGAAGAAGTGGATGCGGCTGTGGATGCAGGCGCTCAGTCGGTTAGCTTTGGGCCTCGTATTTTGCGAACGGAAACGGCGGCAATTTATGGTTTAAGCATCTTGAGCCATGGGGTAATGTAGAACAATGCAGACGGTGGTTGTAGCATTAGCAAATCAAAAGGGTGGGGTTGGCAAAACAACTACGGCCATAAATTTTTCGGCGTGTTTGGCAGAAAAAAATAAGCGGATTCTTTTGGTAGATTTGGATCCCCAAGCCAATGCGACCAGTGGGTTGGGTGTGGAGAAGACTCCGGGGGCGAGTATATTTCCGGCTTTGCTAGGAGAGTGTTCGGGGCTTGATAAAATTCAATCTACGGCGGTGAAGAACTTGGATATAATTCCCTCGGAATTGGATTTGGCGGGGGCTGAGATTGCGATTGCGCGCCACGATGACTATTTACATAAACTGAAAACGGCATTGGAGCCGATTATTTCATCGGCTCGATATGATGTGATTTTATTGGATTGTCCGCCCTCTCTGGGCATTTTATTCATGAACGCATTGAATGTGGCGCATGAGGTAATCATCCCTATGCAGTGCGAATATCTCGCCCTCGAAGGGCTGGGCGTGATGGTGGATATTGTTCAGCAAATCGCGGATGCTGGCAACGCGCGGTTGCATATCAGTGGCATCTTGATGACGATGTATAACCCAAGCACTAATCTTTCACAGCAAGTGGTTCAAGAGGTGATTAAGCATTTTGGAGATCGCGTATTTGAAACCTTAATTCCTCGAAATGTTCGATTGAGTGAGGCGCCCAGTTATGGATTGCCGATCAATAAACACGATCCACATTGTGTTGGAACGGCGGCGTATCGGTCGCTTGCAAAAGAGTTTATTACGCGCCAGCAGCTTAAAGGGTCTGAATAAACTCAAATACTTTTTGAGGGTGTGCTTCTGCTTTAGGGACCCGTTTCCAGTGTTTGATTATGGTTCCCTCGGTGTCGATAATGACGGTAGAGCGGATGCATCCGATACTTTTTCTCCCGTATAGAACTTTTTCTCCCCATGCGCCATAAGCGGCCATCATTTGGGTGTCTGGATCGGAGAGTAGGACGAAGGGAAGGTTAAAATCACGGATGAATTTATCATGAGATTCTAACCCATCTTTACTCACACCGAGCACCACTGTGTGGTGGTCGGTAAAGGCGTTGTTAAGGTCGCGAAAGCCGCAAGATTCTTTGGTGCAGCCGGGTGTGTTGTCTTTTGGGTAAAAGTAGATGACGATATTCTTCCCTTTATAATCTGCCAGGGTATGCGTTTTTTTGTCGCTACCTTGTAGGGTAAAGGCGGGGGCTTTTTTTCCTTCTAGTTCGTTCATAATGATCTCCAAGTTTAGGGATTAAATAGTGGGGTTATTTTTAAGAATCCAAAGGAGGCGTTGTCAACAGCAATTACGGCTGCGCCGTCACTTGTAAGAACAATATCTTCACCGGCCCAATCCCAGCCGAGTGCTTCTCCAGGATCACCAAATGTAGTTTCCCATTCTAAAACTCCGTCTGCGGCATATTTAATAAGGTAGACCACCCATTTATCGGATAACTCATCTTGGCTATGTGCAGAATAATTTTCGTACTCATCACCGGAGCCGGCGACAACAAGACATCCGCCATCAGGGGTAGCCCGTATGCCCCAGGCTTCATCATGAATGTATCGGGGGTCAAATCCTCTCGGATTGCCTTGGCGGCGGATCCAGATGAGATTTCCTGAGCCATCAATTTTACAGGTGAGGGTGTCCCAGTTATTGGTTTGATTGAGACCACTGCTTTGATAACCGAAGCGGGTATGACCACTCAAAAATAGGTGGCCATGAGTGGAAACATCTAAAGCAAAGCAATGATCATCATCCGCACTTCCATCTACGCTCTCAAAGCCGTATTGGCGATGCCAAAGAACGGTTCCAGTTGAATCTATTTTTATGAGACCATATTGGGTGTTTTCCGCTGCTTGGCCCGAGATAATATATCCACCTTGGGTGGGGTATATACGATACGCTTGTGAGAGATAATTATTCAGGTCAAAGGATGCTATTTGAACTCCGTTTGAATTAAGAAAGGTGAGTTGGCCTTGGCCTTCTGTGTAGAACGTGTTTTCAGAGTCCATTGCTTGTCGATATCCCACCGCGATGTATCCCGTATCGTTTGTAGCGGCATGTTCGAATGCATCGGCTCCGCCGCTATCAAAGGTTTCAATAAAGAGCGGGACTCCGGTGCTTTTATTGAGTTTAGCAATCATACTATTTTGCCCTGAATTACTGCCATTTGATTGTTGGCTGCCAAGAATAATATAACCATCAGCTACTTCTAATGCGCTGTTCCCTAGATTGAGACTGCCTTCGATAAATAGAGCGGTTTCTTGCTTCCAAATAAGGGCCCCGTTTTCATCTACTTTAATTACTAAGATCCGTCCGCTATTGGAGGGGGAGCCACTTTCGCCTATCTGGAGAAAGCCGCCATCTGAGCATGCTAATAAAAAATGCCCGTGCGCTTCCATTTGGCTTCGTTCACCTCGATAAGAGGTAAACCAGTCGATGGTGGGAGCTGGTGGCGTCGGTTGTAATTTATAAAATAAGGTTCTTTCAGTAGCCGAATTCAACGCGATTTCATATTCAACAGTTTCAGGGGTTGTTGTGACGGCTTGTTTGTATATCCATGGAACGCGAAGGTCCTCCGTTTGCCAAAGTTGATAGCGCTTTTCAGGCTGGACGGAAAGGCGGAGGGGCGAGGGATTGCCACCCGAGCCTTGGGTGAAAAGCATTAAAAGCAGGAGGTTTAATACTAATGGATTCTTCTGCATTCGCCTATTTTTCAATTCCAAATCGATACACACACGTTTGTGTATAGCGGTCGCTTGGATTGAGTTGTGTGGATGGAAAGCTGGGTTGATTCGGGCTATCTGGAAAGTGCTGGGTTTCCAGACAGAAGCCGTTTTGTTTTGCATAGATGTTGCCAGCTTTCCCGATGAAACTGTTTAAGAAATTTCCGCTGTAGAATTGAACACCAGGTTCAGTGGTTAAACACGTAAGGGTTCGTCCGCTAGAGGGATCAATCACTTGAGCTGCAATCGTAAGCGATCCATCGGTTTGGTTGAGGCAATAATTGTGATCATAGCCGAGTCCTTGCACTTGATCGATATGCGTTCCGATTGCAAGGGAACAACGCAGATCCATCTCTGTGCCTTCTACGGCACGAAGCTCGCCGGTGGGAATGGCGGTTTCGTCGACAAGGGTGTAGTGGTCGGCATGAATCTGGATGTGATGATCACGAATGGTTCCACCCCCTGCTAGATTAAAATAGCTATGGTTGGTGAGGTTGATGAAGGTGGGCTGATCGGTTTCAGCTTGGTAGTCGATTCGGAGATCATTTTCCTCGGTTAGCTGGAATGTTACCTCGACAAGAAGGTTGCCGGGATAACCCTCCTCCCCGTCGGGGCTGACGCGCTTGAGAATCAAAGTATCGGCATTCACCTGCGCTTCCCATATCTGTTTATCAAATCCTCGTAGGCCTCCATGTAGGGCGTTTTCGCCGTCGTTTTTAGCGAGTTGATAGGAGGTTCCGTTTAGGGTGAATGACCCCTTTTTCAAGCGGTTAGCAAATCGCCCACAGGTGGCACCGAAATAGGGATTATCAGCACTTTCATAGCCTGCTATATCATCAAATCCTAAGACAATATCGGAGAGGGTCCCTTCTCGATCGTGCGTTAGGATGGAGGTGATAGTCGCTCCATAATTGATGATTTCAACGAGGGTTCCTCTTTTATTTTCTAATCGGAAAAGATCAACCTTTTCGCCGTGTTTCGTGGTGCCGTAGGAGTGTGTTGTAATCGACATCTGTTTAATCCTTATTTTCCATGGTGGTGAAGAGGGTGGCATTATTATCGGTGTTGATAATGGTAAATTCTTCCACATGATAGGTGTTGTCAGCAACAAATGTTAAATGGCCTTGGAATTGTTGTTCGAGCTCGATGAGCGCCTGCTCGTCTTCGCGCCGCAGGCGATCGAGCACCTGTGGATTAATGGTAACACGCATGGAGTGCGTGCCCGTATCTTTGCGCATACATTCGTTCACGCGTCGTTGAATTTCCACACTCATAGTTAGGGCTGATTTCACGCGTCCGCGTCCGCGGCAATAATGGCAGTCATCATAACCTGCATTAAAGATACTTTCTTCCATGCGTTGGCGGGTCATCTCCAAAAGACCGAGCTGGGAGATCTGCAATACATTGGTTCGCGCTCGATCGCTTTTGAGGCTCTCTTTTAGAGCGCGATGGATGTGTTGCTGATCTTTTTTTGATTTCATATCAATGAAGTCAATGATCACTAGCCCGCCGACGTTTCGTAGACGAAGTTGTCGTGCGGCCTCTTCGGCAGCTTCTAAGTTGACCTGCAGGATGGATTCTTCTTGCGTTTTTGCGCCTTTGTGTCGTCCGGTATTCACATCGATTGCGACGAGTGCTTCGGTTTCATCAAAGATGAGATAGGCGCCCGATTTGAGCCATACTTTGCGTCGGTAGGCAGATTCGATCTGTTTTTCGACTTCAAAGTAGTCGAAGATCGGTTCGTCTCCACCGTAGAGTTGGATCCAGTTCCGAGATCGCCGTGAATATTTTTGGATGACATCGCGAGTGACCTCAAAGAGTTCCTGATTATCAATAAAGATGCGATCGATATCTTCGGTGAGGTAATCGCGGACGACTCGTTCGGCTAAGCCGGGCTCGCTGTAGAGGCAGCAGGGGGCTTTTTTGTTTTCCATTTTATCTTGGATGTCTTTCCAGACTTCAAAGAGCGTGCGGGCATCGCGTGTGAAGCTGGTGCGGCGTGTGCCAGAGCCGGCAGTGCGAACGATTAACCCAATGCCGTTTGGAACCGGAAGTCGTTGCAGAATCTTTTTGAGGCGATTGCGCTCTTTTGAATCATCAATTTTGCGGGAGATACCTTTCATTTTTGTGCCGGGCATCATCACGAGGAAGCGTCCGGGAATACTGATGTTTGCCGTGACACGGGGTCCTTTGGTTCCAATTGCGTCTTTGGTTACCTGCACAATAATTTCGGAGCCAATCGGAAAGATTTTTGCAATTTCGCCCGGTTTATAGCGTTTTCGTTTGCGGCTGGAGCTTTTCGCTCGAACCCCTTCCTCGCGTTCGAGGCGGGCGGCGTCTTCAGGGATCATATCCCAGTAGTGAATGAAGGCATTTTTCTTGAGACCGATGTCGACGAAGGCGGCTTGTAAGCCATCTTCTAAGTTTTGGATTTTGCCTTTGAAGACGCTTCCAACAATTCGGTGATCTTCTTTTCGCTCAATATGGAAATTATCGAGTTTGCCATTTTCAAGAATCGCAACCCGAGTTTCGAGTGATTCAATATTGATAATGATCTCTTTTTTGTGCCGGTTGGCTGGTGTTATATTTTTCAATTTTTTTAACATAATGGATCCTCTCATCTGATTCTGCGGCGCTGGTAAATACTTTGAATAATGCCCAGTGCAACCAAGGTGCTAATCATAAAGGAGCCGCCGTAGCTCATCAGAGGTAACGGCAATCCTGTAATGGGTAGCAGCCCGATGGTCATCGCAATGTTTATAAATATATGGCAAAACAATAGGGTGCTTATGCCTAGTGCTACCATTCGTCCGAATTCATCTCGCGCCCGCCATGCGGTTCGCAAGCATCGCCCTAATAAAAGCATGTAGAGCAGAAGAATGGAGATGCTTCCTATAAAGCCCATCTCTTCGGCTATTACACAAAAAATAAAATCAGTGGGGGCTACGGTGCGTGGGAGGAAGCCGAGCATATTCTGCGTGCCTTGCAGATACCCTTTGCCACGTAAACCGCCCGATCCGACCGCTACTTGCGCTTGAAGTTTATTCCACCCTGCATCGGCGGTGTCTACATCATCGGATAGAAAGACCCGAATACGCTCTTTCTGATAGGGCTCAAGAAGCGGAACGGTTGGCAGGTGCCATTTTTGCTCTGTTGTAGATGTATTTTTATCGGCTCCGATGGGGGCTTCATATTTAATCCATCCGCAGAGTAGAATGGAAAATAGCGTAAACCCGATAACCGTTCGCACGAGCCATTTTCGCTTAATACCGGCATATAGGAGCATCGCAATGACGGAGGGAATCATCACGAGTGCGGTGCTCAGGTCCGGTTCGAGAGCAATCAAGATGAGAGGAAGCGCAAGTAATCCGATCGCCCATAAGAAGGTTTGATTGGATTCGCGGTCTCGATCGGGTGCGGAGAGAAAAGATGCGATCATAATTAACGTGATGGGTTTTGCTAATTCAGATGGTTGGATGGTAAAGCCGGGTAGATTAATCCACCGGTGAGCGCCATTGATGGAGGGGAAGAGAAAGACCAACAAAAGGAGCCCAATGATTATTGGATAGAGCCATCCTACCCAGCGGATGAGGGATCGATAATCAAACCAGGCGGTGAAGAGATAGAGCCCTAAGCCTGCTCCGCCAAAGAAAATCTGTCGTTGCCATGTAGAGCCAACCGATCCTGGCGCCTGAAATTGTGCGCTGTAAATAAAGAGCGTACTGATCGTTAAGAGCGCCAATACGGTGCCGGTGAGAGACCAATCCATTCGTTTGGGAGCGAGTCCGTTCATCCTTGCCCCCTAGATAAGGTGCCATCATATTCGAAGAGCATGCGATAAAGCTGCGCGAGACGCGGGCCGATGGTTTGTCCGCCAGAAACGCCATCTTCGACCAGCATGGCAATAGCATAGCGCGGGAAATCATAGGGGGCGTAGGAGATCATCCACGCATGGACGCGGTCTTCTACTTGGTCGCCGACTTTTTTACGGTATTGAGCAGATCCGGTTTTGCCAGCGATGGAGATGCCTTCGACTTGTGCGGTTCGAGCGGTTCCATTGCGATGCATGACGACATCTCGCATGCCCTTCCGGATTTGCTCAAGGGATTCGATGTCCACATCAATGCGGCGGATGGCCCATGTGGGATTTTCTTGATAGGGCAGGTCAGGTTGCGTTCTAAATTGTTTTACCAATCGAGGGCGATAAAGAGTGCCCCCATTTGCAATAGCAGTTGCCACCATCGCCATCTGCAGGGGACTGGTGAGCAGTTGTCCTTGTCCGATCGAAAGATTGCAAAGAGCGGTTGGATTGGCGGCGGTTTCGGGCAGATTTCCATAGCGTTGTTCTCGATGCTCTGCTGGAGCTTCAAGGTCAGGAAAGAGGCCTGCATATTGGCCAATACCAAAGGCTCGAGCGGTTTCATAAATGGGTGCATAGCCCATTTCTTGCGCGAGTTCGTAGAAATAGATGTTGCATGATTGCATGATTGCTTCTTGCATATTAATGGAGCCGTGGGAGCCGCCTTGAGAATGAATCCAACACCGCATCGGACGCCCGCTCTCATTTCGATAGTCTCTTGCGCAGGTATGCTTTTCTTGGAAGAGAAGCGCATTTTCTTTAAGTGCACTAAGCGCAGTAATGGGTTTGAATGTACTGCCGGGCGGGTATTGCCCGAAGACGGCGCGCTGGAAGGTGCGCGCATCGGAGTCGGTGAGAAGTTGTTGCCGATAGAGGGAAGATTCCATGTAGCGATTGGGGTCAAATGATGGGGAGCTTACCAATGCGAGAACATCTCCGTTGGTGGCATCAAGTACGACGGCAGCTCCTTTTACGGGGCCGGCATATTCTCCGGTCTGTTTGTTGGCAAGGGCTTCGGTCGCCATGCGTTGAATTTCTGCATCGAGGGTGAGTTTGAGGTCGCCGCCTGCTTTGGGTGGCGTGGTTTGCAGGGTGTGGTTGTGGAATCCGGCGGCATCAATCTGAAGGAGCTGATAGCCGTATGTTCCGGTGAGTAGGGGGTTGTATATATGTTCAAGTCCTTTGCGGCCTTTCAAGCCTCTCAAATCATAATGAACGCGTCCGGCTTGAGAGGGGCTTTTGTCTGTATCTGCTTGAAGCGTATATCCAATGAGATGGGCGGTGTGGGTTTTTTCCGGATAAGTGCGGGCGGGAAGACATAGAATATCGGTACCGGGGAGTGTTGAACATCGGTCTGCCCATCGTGCGAGGTCGGCTTTGTCTAGGTGTGTCCAGGCGATGAGTGGAAGGGGTCGGCGGGCAAAAATGTGATCTTTGATTTGTTGATAGCGGACGGCGCGTGGTTTGTTGAGTCGATCAGAAATACGATAGACGAGTTCAAGTGTATTGGCTGCGGTGGATGTGCGACGTCGAGCAAGCGCTTGAGTTTCAAGAACGATGGCACGTCCTTGCGTGGGCCGACCCAAATCCAGTCCCGCGATTTTTTGCCGACGGAACGAGCCTCGTTTGGGGGCTGTCCATTTTTCAAATTCGGTTCTCCAGCGCTGCATTTCCTCATCGGTTAAATGAGAATAGACGGTGAGAGGTTGCTCAGGTTGCTGCTGCATATGGATTTTAATTTGCTCATAAGACAAATTGGGAGGACGTCCAACGCGACTCCATATTTCGTGCACTTGTTCGAGCACATTGGCAACGCCAGAACGAGGTGCTCGCAGTTCATGTGTGTAGATGGCAATACAGTAGTTCGGGATGCTATCCGCAAGGACTCGATCTTTTGCATCAAAAATTTTGCCTCGTACAGCAGGCAAGCGAACGCGCCGGATACTTTGATTTCGAAAGAGGGTTTCAAAGCCATCTTGCTCTCGCACTTGCAGCTGCCAGAGCTCGGTGCCTAAAAGCGTGAAGCCGCTAAGGATTACGACGAGTAAGGCTCCGATAACGAGCTGACTGGAGTGTTGAGGTTGCCGGACTTTCATGACCAACTTCCTTCCTGTGAAATCCAGTCACTCTTTTGCAGCAGTTGAGAAAGAATGGGTTGTAGCAAGGCGCCGATGAGGAGCCCGCCGATGAGGGAGCTAAAAATGGAATCGAGCGGGCGCGTATTTGTCACCAGATACATTCCGGTGGCTACACTACCGATAATCAGTCCGGCGATGCCTCCGCAGAAAAGTTGGGTGATCACGCCGTTGCCGAAGAGATCATGTCGAAACCGAAGGGTGAGATAGGTGATAATGGGGAAGGCAAGAAGAGCGGGGCCATAAGGGCCGGGCTCAAGGCTGTCGTAGATCACGGCGGATGCCAGTGTAAATTGCCATGCGGATCGGGCGGGAAGGCGAAAGGCTATATGAACCAGTAAGGCGCCTATCAGTGGCGGTTTTAGATTATTAAAAATAGGCCAACCGGGGAGTGCTTGTTGGAGGAGCACGCTGACGATCAAGAGGAGTGTGATGCGAAGAAAGGTCTTCATGGGGTCTCCTCCGCATTGCCTACCACAAAGAGGTAGTCGAGCAAGCCGCCGGTTGCTCGAGGGACAATTTCAGCATATTGATAAAGTCCGGATTCATCCCGGTGCACTTGTTTGATATATCCAATATGAATGCCTGGAGGAAAAAAACCTTCGGAACGGGTGGAGCCTGAAGTGGTTACTTCTTCGCCAATTTGGATGACCGAATCTTTATTGATAAATTCCATCCGAACGCGGGGTTGTCCACTGATGGAATTTCCCATACCGCGTACGACCCCAAAAATCTCTCGACCGGAAATGCGCGCGGCCACTCGAAAAGCAGGGTCGCAGACCAATAAAACTTCTGCACTGAGCGGATTCACATCTAGGACGCGCCCGACGAGCCCATCAGGGCTCAATACGGCACTATCTGTATGAATTGATTTTTTGCTGTTGGGTTGAATACGAAGGGTGTTCCACCAGCCACTGATGTTTCGGCTGATGACGGTGGCAGGGGTTAATGCGTAGGGGGTGGCTTGTTGAAACCCAAGTGCTCGCAGAAGTCGTTGGTTCTCTATTTCAATATCCCGTAACCGGTTGAGCTCTGCTTGCGCTCGAACCAATTCAAGTGAGAGTTGTTGTTCTCGTTCTGCCGCGCCGCCAAGACCGCGAAGTGCTTTTCCCCATTCGGAGAAGCTCCGTGAAAAACGCGAGCCGATCTCTTCGGCGGGGGCAATGCCGGTTCGAATAGATTGTTTTCCGATATAGGTTGCTTGAGGCCACACCAAAAGAATGGTGATACCTGCAAAGCCTGCAATCAGCTTCCAACGCTGTCTCTTACTCTTCAAAACATCCACCCCTTTAAAGGGAGGACAAAGCTTATACTCAACCTATTGGTTGGCCATCTTGCGAAGGAAATTAATTTCGTGAAGCACAATGCCGGTGCCTTCAGCAACGGCGCTTAGTGGATCTTCTGCTACGTGTACCGGAAGACCGGTTTTTTCTGAAATTAGCTGATCTAACCCTTTGAGAAGTGCGCCGCCGCCTGCAATCACCATTCCGCGATCAACCAGATCGGCGGAGAGTTCAGGTAAACAGCGCTCAAGTGTAACTCGCACCGCCTCTACAATTGCATTGAGTGGTTCAAGTAGCGCTTGCCGTATCTCTTCCGAACTAATGGTGAGTGTGCGTGGCAAGCCTGCCACGAGGTCACGGCCTTTAACTTCCATGGTGCTTCCGTCTGCAATTTCAACTGCAGAACCCATTGTAATCTTAATTTCCTCAGCAGTTCGTTCGCCAATCAGCAGGTTATATTCCCGCTTAATATGTTGAATAATTGCCTCGTCCATTTCATCCCCCCCGACACGCACGCTGCGGCTATAGACAATACCAGCGAGAGAAATCACGGCGACTTCCGTTGTTCCCCCCCCAATATCAACGATCATATTGCCTGCGGGCTCCTGAACAGGTAGCCCAACGCCGATTGCAGCAGCCATCGGTTCTTCAATCAAAAACACATCTCGTGCACCGGCATGCAGTGCAGAATCTTTTACGGCTCGTTTTTCCACTTCAGTAATGCCGCTTGGAACGGCGATGACAACACGGGGTCGCACCATCATGCGGCGGTTGTGCACTTTTTGAATAAAATAGCGAAGCATGGCTTCGGTCACTTCAAAATCAGCAATGACGCCGCTCTTAAGTGGACGGATGGCAACGATATTACCAGGGGTACGACCCAACATCCGTTTGGCTTCATCGCCTACCGCTAAGACTCGATTGGTGCCAGATTGAACGGCCACCACGGAAGGTTCGCGGATCACAATACCGCGATCTCGGGCATACACCAGCGTATTTGCTGTGCCTAAGTCGATTCCTATATCACTTGAAAAAAATCCCAATGCTCGGTTTAGCATCGTTCTACCTCATCATTTACTCAAAACATTAAATATATAGCTCCATAATGTGGGGTATATCACTTGCAAGGTCAACACCATTAACAAGATATGAAAATGGTCAAATGGGGCGTCTATGATATACAATTTCACTTCTTTCTATAAAAACTCTTATATTTAAAAGTTCATAATTTTCTTTACATAAAATAACAAACAAGATAACTTCCTGTTTGAAGATTGAGTTCTTCACATTATGGATGGCTAGCAATTAGTTCATTCGGCGATATTCGGTTCCTCCTCTTTTCCGAATATCGCCTTTTTTTTTCAAGGAAGCTGCGCTAGTAAGGAATGGAGCCGTTTTTTGAACGTTATCTATGAGTAAAACAATTATTTATGGATCAGGAGGCGTCGGAGCGGAACTAGCCCGACGGACCGTAGCAGCTGGTGGGGATGTTCATCTAGCTGGTAGAAATGAAGAGGCGTTGGTGGCTTTATCTGCTGAACTGGCATGTTCCTTTACGGCAGGGGATGTTTGTAATCCCGCATTCTTTCGTGAGGTGGCTGCGCAGGCAGGAGATGAGGTGAGTGCAGTTGCGTATGCGGTTGGCACGATCAATTTAAAGGGTCTGGGGCGATTAACGCCGGAAGATTTTCTGCAAGATTATCAGGTGAATGTGGTCGGTGCTGCGTTGGCTGTTCAAGCATCGATTGGCACGCTGAAGAAAAATAAAGGTTCGATTCTTTTCTTTTCGAGTGTTGCCGCTCAACTGGGGTTGCCGATGCATGCATCAATCGGGGCGGCGAAAGGGGCGATTAATGGACTAACGGTTTCGTTGGCTGCGGAGTTGTCTCCGGCGGTGCGTGTGAATGCAATTGCACCATCGTTGTGCGAAACGCCTTTGGGAAGCAAAGTATTACTGAATGATAAGATGAAAGAGGGGTTGGCTTCCATGCATGCACTGAAGCGTTTGGGGCAGGCTGAAGATGTCGCCTCCTTGGCCCAGTTTGTACTATCCAGTGAAGCCAGTTGGATGACCGGTCAGGTCATCGGAATGGATGGAGGGCGAGGATCGGTTGCGTCCTCGTAGTTGTTTTTTTTCATTTTTCCCTCATACTTTCAACCTTTAGATAAACGATGGGATGGAGCATGAAACTGAAATCGACGGCCGATGTAGTCGCCTATTTAGAAGCGCATGGTGAGCTTCTTCGTATTCAGGATGAAGTCGATCCTTATTTAGAGATGGCAGAAATTCAGCGGCGGGTTTATCGCGAAACGGGACCGGCGATTCTCTTTGAGAAGGTGAAGGAGTGCACGTTTCCGTGTGTATCGAATTTATATGGAACGCCCGAGCGAGCTAAACTGCTCTTCAAAAAGACCTATGGTGCGGTCCAGGCGGTGGTCGGTGCAAAAGCCGATCCGATGGGGTTGTTAAAACATCCTCTTGGCGCGTTGCAGGCAGCCTTTACGGCGGCGAATGGCCTGCCGATCCGAGTTCCAAATCGAGTCGCACCGGTCATGCAAGCGCAGTGTAAGATTAGCGATTTGCCTCCTATCGTGAGTTGGCCGATGGATGGGGGACCATTCGTGACGTTGCCGCAGGTCTATTCGGAGCATCCTGATCATCAAGGGAATCCACTCAAAAGTAATTTAGGGATGTATCGGGTTCAACTTGCTGGAAATACATATGAGACGGATCGTGAAATTGGGATTCATTATCAGATTCATCGCGGGATTGGGGTTCATCAAAAGCTACATCAGGCACAGGACAAACCGTTCCGAGTGGCGGTCTTTGTCGGCGGGGCTCCTTCGATGGCGTTCTCGGCAGTGATGCCTCTGCCGGAAGGATTGCCGGAAGTGGCGTTTTCGGGATTGATGGCCGGGCGGAATTTTCGCTACACGCGGTATAAGGATTGGACGCTCGCGGCCGATGCTGATTTTGCTCTCATTGGAACCTTGCAACCGAAGCCAAAACCGGAAGGACCGTTTGGAGATCATCTAGGGTATTACAGTTTGGTGCATGATTTTCCCTGCCTAGAGATAGAAACCGTATTTCACCGAAAAGACGCTATTTGGCCGTTCACGGTGGTCGGTCGTCCTCCGCAAGAGGATACAACGTTTGGGGAGGTGATTCATGATCTGACCGGTGCGGTCATTCCTACGGAAATTCCTGGTCTCAAGGCGGTGAATGCGGTTGATGCGGCTGGAGTTCATCCCCTCCTGCTTGCGGTGGGAGAGGAGCGTTATACGCCTTTTGCGAAAACCGATCGTCCGTCAGAGTTGTTAACGCTGTCGAATGCCATCTTAGGAAAGGGGCAGCTTTCCTTGGCCAAATATTTGCTGATTGCAGATGCGGCTGATCAACCGGATATTCATGATATTCCCCAATTCTTTCGTCATTTGTTAGAGCGCGTAGATTGGCGGAGAGATCTTCATTTTCAAACCGAGACCACGATTGATACGTTGGACTACTCGAGTGCGGAGCTGAATGTGGGTTCAAAAGTGGTGTGGGCTTGTACGGGTGAGCCGCGGCGGACGTTGGCGAAAACGCCACCGACCTTGGATAGCGAAACCGTTTGTGCCGTTGTCGATGCGGGTATTCTGGCGGTGAAGTTAGATCCAAGTGAAGAGTATATGAAGGCTCCACAAGAGTTAGAGGCGCTGATTTCAAACCTTGAAGGGCAGGTGGATGTGGACGCATTTCCACTGATTATTGCCTGTGATGATCCCGAATTTTTAGCAGCCGATTTTAACAATTTTTTGTGGGCCACGTTCACGCGCTCAAACCCTTCGCACGATATCTATGGGATAGGAGCTAAAACGGAATTTAAGCATTGGGGTTGCTCGGGCTCATTGGTGATCGACGCGCGCTTTAAACCCCATAACGCGCCGCCGTTATTGGAAGATCGTGAGATAACGGCTCGCGTGGATCAGCGGATGGAAGAGCAAAAAAAATAGGCGCACGGAGTTGTGCGCCTACGGAGTTCAATGGGGGTTGGCTTTTAAGCGCTAAAGTTGTTCTCCACCCAAGCGGTTAGATCCCGTACCGCATCGATCGATACATCGAAGGCGGCTTTTTCGGTTTCATCGAGTTCGACTTCAATGATCTTTTCAACACCCCCGGCTCCCATAACCACGGGAACCCCTGCATAGAGACCGTCGATGCCGTATTCTCCGTTGAGTAGTGCAGCACAGGTGAGAACGTTCTTCTTATCCTTCAAATAGGCTTCCGCCATTTTGATCGCCGAAAGAGCGGGCGAATAGTAGGCCGATCCGGTTTTTAGGAGACCGACAATTTCGCCGCCTGATTTTGCGGTACGAGCGGCAATTGCCTCAAGGGTTTCCATCGGAAGGAGTTGGGTAATGGGAACGCCGCCTGCTGTTGCATATCGAATTAGCGGAACCATCGTGTCACCGTGCCCGCCCATCACCATCGCGGTGACATCTTCTGCGGCCACGCCGAGTTCAAGGGCGATTAAGGAAGAGAAACGTGAACTATCGAGTACGCCTGCCATGCCGCACACTTTGTGGGCGGGGAAGCCGGTTACTTTCTGCATCGCATACACCATGGCATCAAGCGGATTGGTGACGACGATAACAAAGGCATTGGGGGCCTGAACTTTAATGTTTTCGCCGACGGACTTGATGATACCACAGTTCACTTCAAGAAGATCATCACGGCTCATGCCCGGCTTGCGAGGTAGGCCGGCGGTAACAATCACGACATCGGCATCTTTCATCGCATCGTATTCATTGGAGCCAATTAGGCTGCTTGATGATGGGATAACGGTTGCGCCATGGGTGATATCCAGGCTTTTCCCTTGAGGAACGCCTTCGGAAATATCGATTGTGACCACATCACCCAGCTCTTTTTGAGCGGCCAATAGAGCCATAGTTCCACCGATCTGACCGGCGCCGACGAGTGCTATTTTCTTTCTAGGCATACTTCTCCTTGTGAAACGCTGTAATATTCTGTTTGAGAAGCCGAAACTATCAATGAGTACCGACGCCTGCAACGCGTTTGCACTTATTTTTTTGCAAATGACGGAAAGAGATTGAAGTTCCTGTGTTTTAGAGATTTTATTACAGGCCTGTTTGGTTTTATATAGGGGGCTCGGAGTGGAGAGAAAAAGAGAGTGGTGAGAATGAAAAATACGCGTTTTCTGTTGAGTTCTATCGGGCAGAAGTTGTTGCTGGCGACATCGGGCACGATTATGTTTTTACTGTTTTTAGTTCCGCATATGGGCGGAAATGTTCTGTTTTTATTTGGGAAAGATATTTTCAACTCCTACGCACACCATCTGCACAAACTCGTTCCGATCGTGATTGGCATTGAAGTATTGATGTTGGTTTCCATCTCGGTGCACATGATCATGGCGGCTCGAACAACGTGGGCGAATCGGAAGGCGGCCTCCTCTCGTCATTCACAAAAAGGATCGAAGGAGCGCTCTTTGGCAGCGCGGCTGATGCCGTGGTCAGGGATTATGATTTTTGCGTTCATCGTCATTCATTTGGCGAATTTTAAATTTTATGAAAAATCAAAAACGATGTTGGATGGGCACGAAGTCTATGATGTGTACGGCATGGTATTGAGTCGTTTTCAGGGGGATCTCTGGTATGTGGGTGTTTATCTCTTTTTTATGGTGGCGGTTGGGCTGCACCTAAGCCACGCGCTTCAGAGCGCGTTGCAAACGTATGGCGTGTATGTACCACGTACGGGAAGTAAGATTAAAGCGGCGAGCATGTGGATTGCCACGGGGATGGCATCGACCTTCGCTATCATTCCCATCATTGCATATTTGAATTAACTCGAGGCAGATCATGGTAGAATTAAATGCAAACATTCCTGAAGGACCGATGGCTGAAAAGTGGACGCGGCATAAGTTTGGCGTCAAACTCGTAAACCCTTCCAATAAGCGGAAATACAAAGTGTTGGTGGTGGGTACGGGATTAGCAGGCGCTTCGGCGGCGGCCACGATGGCGGAGTTGGGATATCAAGTAGAGAGCTTTACGTATTCCGATACACCGCGTCGCGCACACTCAATCGCAGCACAGGGGGGAATCAATGCGGCGAAGAATTATCCTAATGATGGCGATTCAACTCACCGGCTTTTTTACGACACCGTCAAGGGGGGCGACTATCGTTCACGCGAGGCCAATGTGCATCGCTTGGCGGAAGTCAGTAATCAAATTATCGATCATTGCGTGGCACAAGGGATTCCATTTGCGCGGGAGTATGGGGGCAATCTTGCCAATCGTTCGTTTGGAGGTGCGCAGGTGTCGCGAACGTTTTATGCGCGCGGTCAAACCGGACAGCAGTTGCTCTTAGGGGCCTATGGTGCGTTGCAAAAAGAGATCTCCAAAGGATCGGTTAAGATGCACACTCGTTGCGAATTGATCGACGTTGTGACGATCGACGGGCGTGCTCGCGGCATCATCACGCGGAATTTAGTATCGGGAGAGATTGAGCGCCATGTCGGCGATGCAGTGGTGTTGGCGACTGGTGGATATGGAAATGTTTTTTATCTCTCTACCAACGCAATGAATTGCAACGCGAGTGCGGCATGGCGAGCCTGTAAAAAAGGGGCACTGTTTGCGAATCCTTGTTTTACGCAAATTCATCCCACTTGCATTCCCGTGCATGGGGACTATCAGTCGAAGCTGACGCTGATGTCGGAAAGTCTTCGCAATGATGGTCGAATTTGGGTGCCGAAGAAGAAAAGCGATTCTCGACCCGCTTCCGAAATTCCGGAGGATGAGCGCGATTATTATTTGGAGCGCAAGTATCCCAGTTTTGGAAATCTGGTGCCGCGCGATTTGGCATCGCGGAATGCGAAAGAGATCTGTGATGCAGGATACGGAGTTGGACCAACGGGTGATGCGGTTTATCTCGATTTTTCTGAAGCCATTGGTCGGTTAGGTCGCGATGCAATTGAGGCGCGTTATGGCAATTTATTCGAGATGTATAATCGAATCACTGATGATAATCCATATGAGACACCGATGATGATCTATCCGGCCGTGCATTACACCATGGGAGGATTGTGGGTGGATTATAATTTGATGACAACAGTGCCTGGCTTGTATGCCATCGGAGAGGCAAACTTTTCGGATCATGGAGCAAACCGGTTGGGTGCTTCGGCATTGATGCAGGGATTGGCAGACGGGTATTTTGTTTTACCCAACACAGTCAATAATTACCTCGCAGATTTAGAGCGTGATTCGGTGGATGTTTCGCATCCGGCTTTTGTTAAAGCGGAGCAAACGGCGTCGGCAAAACTAGATAAATTGTTGGCCATTAAAGGGACACGCACGGTGGATGATTTTCATCGAGAGCTTGGGTTGCTGATGTGGAATGAGTGCGGGATGGCGCGCAGTGAGGCGGGATTGAAGAAGGCGCTTGAGGAGTTGCCAAAACTTCGCGATGCGTTCTGGAGCGATGTCAATGTGCCGGGCTCGGGCGATGATTTGAATCAAGCGCTTGAAAAAGCGAATCGAGTGGCAGACTTTTTGGAATTTGCTGAATTTATGCTACGGGATGCGTTAGATCGCGCGGAGTCATGTGGCGGTCATTTCCGATTAGAAAGTCAGACCGAGGAAGGGGAGGCGCTTCGCGATGACGAAGCTTTTGCCTATGTGTCGGCGTGGGAATTTAAAGGGGTTGGTGAGGAGCCGGTTTTGCATAAGGAACCGCTCGTGTTTGAAGAGGTACCATTAAGTCAGAGGTCGTATAAATAATGGCAGAGAAAAAGATCAATCTAACGTTGAATGTGTGGCGCCAGCAGGCGGGTCAAGAAGGGGCTTTCGAGACCTATCAGGCGGAGAATATCGATACGAATGCTTCGTTTCTTGAAATGCTGGATGTAGTGAACGAGAACCTGACCTGTGCCGGAAAAGAGCCGATTGCCTTTGAGCATGACTGTCGGGAAGGGATTTGCGGGTCTTGCGGAGCACTGGTTGCGGGCAAGACGCATGGATCGCATGATCGTTCCACGCTGTGTCAGTTGCACATGCGTAGTTTTGAAGATGGTGATGAGTTAACGATTGAGCCGTTTAGAGCCGATGCATTTCCGGTGATCAAAGATTTAATTGTTGATCGGAGTGCATTAGACCAAATCGTTTCCTCGGGTGGCTATGTATCGGTTAAAACCGGTAGCGCTCCGGAAGCATCTACGATTCCGATCGAGAAGAATTTTGCGGATGCGGCAATGGATGCAGCGGCGTGTATTGGATGCGGAGCGTGTGTGGCAGCCTGTCCAAATGGATCAGCGATGCTCTTCACTTCTGCAAAAGTTTCTCAGTTTGCGTTGTTGCCGCAGGGTGCGCCCGAGCGAGCATCGCGGGTGAAAGAGATGGTGGAAACAATGGACCGACTCGGCTTTGGAAACTGTTCGAACGAATATGAGTGCGCCGTAGCTTGCCCTAAAGGGATTGATGTGAAACATATAGCACGACTCAATCGTGAGTTCATTGCATCTCGAACCCGAAAGAAAAAATGAAGATACACGAATTTCAAGCCAAAGAGCTTTTGAAGAGATATGCCATCCCCATTCAGGATGGCATTACCATTGATAACCTCGCTCAGGCAGAAGCAGCTCTTGATCAAGTACAGGCGGATTTCGGTGCGGAGCAGTTTGTGATTAAAGCCCAGATCCATGCGGGCGGGCGAGGCAAGGGCGGTGGCGTGAAGTTCTGTTCAGATCGTGCGACGGCTCTCGAAAAGATCAATGATATTTTCGGTATGACCTTGATCACGCATCAGACCGGCCCAGAAGGGCGGTTGGTCAAGAAGGTGATGGTCGCCGAAGCGTTGGATATCGCGCAGGAATTTTATGTGGCCATCACGCTCGACCGATCATCTGGAAAAGATGTTTTTATGGTATCATCTGAAGGCGGTATGGAGATCGAAGAGGTTGCGAAAACCGCCCCAGAGAAAATTGTTCGTGAAGCGGTCACACCGGGGCTTGGATTGCTCGGCTTTCAAGGTCGTCGACTCGCAAAAGCGTTGGAATTGGAAGGCAAGCCGGCACGACAAGCCGCTGCGATGTTCCAGAAGCTCTATACGCTCTACCGTGAAATGGATGCTTCGATTGTGGAGATCAATCCGTTGGTCGTGACGGAACAGGGCGCGTTGGTTGCCTTGGATGCCAAGATGAATTTTGATGGCAATGCGCTCTACATGCACTCCGATGTGGTTGAGATGCGTGATTTAGATGAAGAAGATCCGGCGGAAGTTGAAGCGGATAAATACAACCTCAACTACATCAAGTTAGATGGCGAAGTGGGCTGCATGGTCAACGGAGCGGGGTTGGCGATGGCGACAATGGATATCATCAAGCAGGTCGGTGGTTCGCCGGCCAACTTCTTGGATGTCGGTGGCGGCGCCAACGTAGAGACCGTGAAGAACGGGTTTCGGATTATTTTAGCCGATGAGAATGTAAAAGCAGTTTTGATTAATATCTTCGGGGGAATCGTTCGATGTGATCGGATCGCGAATGGCATCATTGAAGCGGTTAAGGAGCTCGATTTGAATGTGCCAGTTGTGGTGCGTTTGGCAGGGACAAACGCGGAAGTGGCGAAAGAGCTGCTCTCCAACTCCGGAGTTTCGATCATTTCGGCAGATCATTTTGAGGATGCGGCGCATAAAGTAGTTGCGGCCGCTAAGGGGGCGTAACATGGCGATTTTAGTAGATAAAGATTCGCGTATTATTGTGCAGGGCATCACCGGTGCCGAAGGGAGCTTTCATGCAGAACAGTGCCTTGCTTATGGCGACAATGTGGTCGGCGGTGTAACGCCAGGCAAAGGCGGACAGACGGCGCTTGAAGGCAAAGTGCCTGTGTTTGATTCGTGTGCGGAAGCACGAGAGCAAGTCGGCGCAAATGTCTCACTCATTTTTGTTCCACCCCCGTTTGCGGCGGATGCCATCATGGAGGCAGCGGCGGCGGGCATCGAGTTGATCGTTTGCATTACCGAAGGCATTCCGGTGGCACAGATGGTTGAAGTGAAATCGTTTGTAGAGCAGACCGGTTCGCGCTTTATCGGTCCCAATTGTCCGGGGGTGTTGACGCCGGGTGCCGCCAAGGTAGGCATCATGCCGGGCTTTATCGCGAAAGAGGGCCGCGTGGGTGTGATCTCGAAATCCGGCACGCTTACCTATGAAGCCGTCGATCAATTGGTCCGTGAAGGATTGGGTCAATCGACCTGTGTCGGCATTGGTGGTGATCCGATTATTGGCACCACGATGAAAGAGCTCTTAGCGCTCTTTGAAGCGGATTCGGAAACCGATGCGATTGTGATGATTGGGGAAATTGGCGGTTCCATGGAGATTGAAGCAGCGAAGTATGCTAAAGAAAATCTCACCAAACCAGTGATTGGATTTATTGCGGGACAGACGGCGCCTCCGGGTCGCCGAATGGGGCATGCGGGTGCCATTGTTTCCGGTGTCGATGAATCGGCGGCTGCTAAAAAAGAGATGATGGCACAATGCGGGATTGTTGTGGTTGAATCTCCAGCAGATATTGGTAAAACGGTGAAACGAGCTTTAAGTTAGATAAGTGGAGATAGGTATGAGTGAAAAGAAGGCAACATTAGAATTTGATGGAAAAACAATCGAATTAGATTCGTTAACGGGAACCGAGAACGAGACCGGTTTGGATATCACGAAACTACGAGCAGAGACCGGTTTGATTACGCTCGATCCTGCCTATGGAAACACTGGTTCGTGTACCTCGGATATTACGTTTATTGATGGCGGCAAAGGCATTCTGCGGTATCGGGGCTATGCAATCGAAGAACTCTGCGAAAAGTCAGACTTTCTAGAAAGTGCGTTTCTCGTTCTCTACGGACACCTTCCGACCGCCGATGAGAAAGCCTCCTTTCAAGCAGGCATCAATAGTGCTGCCGGCATGCCAGCAGAAATGGTAGGGCATCTTAATGCGTTTCCCAAAGACGCGCCTCCAATGGCAACCCTCTCTTCGTTAATTAGTGTCTTAGCGGCACATAACACGGATGATTTAGGCGTAGCCGTTGAAGGAGAAAGCTTCACGAGACCGCTCTACACAATCATGGCGCAAGTACTTGAATTAGCCGCCGGTCAATATCGTGTGAACCTGGGGAAAACACCAAACACCTATAATCCTGAGTTAAGTTATGCCGCTAACTTTATGCATCTCATGTTCTCAGAACCCGGACAGCCCTACGAAGTGTTGCCAGCGGTTGAAAAAGCGATGGATCTATTTTTAATTCTACATGCTGATCACGAGCAAAATTGTTCTACATCTACCGTGCGTATCGTGGGTAGTTCTCAGTCTAATCTATTTAGCTCTGTATCTGCAGGTGTAGGTGCTCTATGGGGCCCATTGCATGGCGGAGCTAACTGCGAAGTGATTAAGATGCTCAACAGCATTCATAACGATGGCATCGCTCCGAGTGATTTTGTGGCACAAGCAAAAGACAAGACCTCCGGCGTGAAGCTGATGGGCTTTGGTCACCGCGTATACAAAAACTTTGATCCACGTGCGAAAGTATTAAAGGTTCAAGTGGACAACGTACTGGAAGCATTAAATATTGATGATCCGCTCATGGGCATTGCCAAAGAGCTGGAAGAGATGGCGCGGAGTGATAGCTACTTTGTGGATCGGAATCTCTATCCGAACGTTGATTTCTACAGTGGCATTCTGCTGAAAGCATTGAACATTCCGATTGATATGTTCACGGTGTTGTTCGCGATTGGTCGAATCCCCGGCTGGATTGCCAACTACCGCGAATTGCATGTTCAAGGGCAGCGGATCGGCCGTCCCCGTCAGATTTACACCGGTGCCGCTCTGCGGGATTACACCGATATCAGCGCCCGATAATTAGCGACTGATAGTGAGAAAAAAACACCGTCTATAAGGCGGTGTTTTTTTAATCCACTTCAAGGCTCGATCGATCGATCGAACATTGATTTGGAGGTTTGGTTGCCGATGAGGTAGAGCGCTAGCAAGGCGAGGATGATCCCGATAAACTGTTCACCGCTGCCGCGTTGGATGGTGAGCGTTGAGACCATGCCAAAGAGGAAGTAGTATACAACAGCCATGCGATAGCCTAAGAGGGTGAAGCGACTGAGCAGCAAGGCAATCAAGAGGTTGATGATGATTAGAAGAATCTGTGCTTCCTTTACAATCGCTTTGTTGAACGGGATTCCGATGGCGATTAATAGATGAATGAACGCAACGATTCGGATCGATTGAAAGTGAAATCGAACCTGCCGCTCTCGTTTCGAAAGGGCTCGGAAAGGCTTGTTGAATTCGATCTGAGTAATCGGACAACGCCCTTCGGCCGCTCTTTTTTTTAGGTTATTGAAGCGGAGACCCATTAGGAAGCGGAGACCGCCAATGCAGCATCATAATCAGGCTCTTGAGCAATTTCTGGCACTTGCTCGGTATAGACCACGTTGCCGGCGGCGTTGATCACGACCACAGCGCGTGAGAGCAATCCTTCGAGCGGTCCATCGGTGATGGTTACACCATAGTCGCTGCCAAACGAGGAGCGAAAGACCGATAACGGTTTCACGTCTTCCAGTCCTTCGGCACCACAAAAACGATTCAGGGCAAAAGGAAGATCCATCGAAACGCAGAGAATAACGGTGTCTACTCGTTCGCTGGCGGCTTGATTAAAGCGTTGCGTGGAGGCGGCGCAGATGCCGGTATCAATACTCGGGAAAATATTTAAGATGATCGTTTTGCCTTGCAAGTCTGCGAGGGTGAGTGAACTTAGATCGGTCAAAACGCCTTCGAATGCAGGGGCGGGTTGATCGGTTGCAGGTAAAGTTCCGAGGGTGTTGATGGGGTTGCCTTTAAGTGTAATCGTTGCCATTTTTTATCTCCTAATTGAGCGCAAATCGTAGGAGTCAATCGAAGATAGTACAAGGACAATCCGCGGTGATTGGTCGATAGGGGTTGACGCCTTAATGCCTTCTGGTAGGTTCTCGTGCTTAAAAGAATATGAAACGGTAAACGGCAATATTAAACGGGCTTTTGTTCGCGCTCTTGCTCAGTCTTACCGGCTGTTTTTCGATCTCTTTTTTGAAGGACGATGGTGCGGGCAAGGTGGAGGCTAACGTGGAGTCGGGTGCATTAGATGCGATCCCTTCCTCCGAAGCGCGGACGGCTTCCGATTCAAAACCGTTAAAACCGATGCTCTTTGAGGAATCGATTCAGATCTCCGCACCCGATACCACCCAGACGCTCTAAGCCAGTTCAGCGTCGATTCGTTCTTGATGGAGCTCGGTGGGGGTCGTATGTTCACCAAGAGGGTCTATTATGAGTACACGAACAGCATCGATTGAGAGAAACACATCTGAAACACAAATTGCCTTGGCGTTGAATATAGATGGTTCGGGAAACTACACCAATGACACCCCGATTCCTTTCTTGAATCACATGCTGGATCTATTTGCGAAACACGCCTTGCTCGATTTAGAGATTAAAGCTACGGGTGATGTAGAGGTGGATTATCATCACCTGGTTGAAGACGTTGGGATTGTGTTGGGAAGTGCCTTTAAGGAAGCGGTCGGAGATCGCAAAGGGATCAACCGCTATGGCTTTTGGGTGCTGCCAATGGATGAGGCGCAAGCGCAAGCCGAAGTCTGCCTCGATTTGAGCGGACGTCCGTTCTTCGTCTATACCTTCGAGCATGAGCAGAAATATATCCGCGATTTTGACGTCACGATCATAAAGCATTTTTGGCGTTCCTTCTCGGATGCTGCTCAGATGAACCTGCACATTGAGCTGAAGTTTGGCGAAGATTTGCACCACTGTATTGAAGCTGTCTTTAAAGCCGTGGCGCGTGCCATGCGTATGGCGTGCGCACAAGATCCCCGTGCACTCGATCAAGTGCCTTCCAGCAAAGGGCGACTCGGAACATGAGGCATTCATGATCGGTGTGATTGATTATGGCATGGGCAACCTCGGCAGTGTGGTGAACGCTCTGCGCTATCTCGAGCAAGATGTACGCCTCATTGAGCGCCGAGAGGAGGCGGATCGATGCGATGCATTAATCCTGCCCGGGGTCGGTGCATTTGGCGACTGCATGGAGCATCTCGAAGCACATGGTTTTGTGGAGTTGATTCGCGAGTGGGTTGCCGCTGGACGGCCGTTAATGGGCATCTGCTTGGGGCTACAAGCGCTGTTTGCCGCCTCGGAAGAGTCACCCGGAGTGGCTGGACTCTCGCTTTTTGAAGGTACGGTGAAACGCTTTGATCTGCCTGCAGATCTCAAAGTACCGCAGATTGGCTGGAACCGTGTGGAAGCGGTGCAACCTGACTGCCCGATGTTTACGGGCATCGAGCCCAACGCTCACTTTTATCTCGTACACTCGTTCTATGTCGATACGCCTGATAGCGGGTTGATCGCTGGCAAAACAAACTATGGCATCGACTACTGCTCCTGTATTTGGCGCGACAATGTTTTTGCCACTCAGTTCCACCCCGAGAAATCCCAAGCAGTTGGGCTGCAGATGCTCAAAAACTTTGCCGACTGGTCGGCGGGGGTTTAAGCGGCCTCCTCATCGCCCAGTGTCCAGCTAGGGAAAACAAGCACAGCAGGATGGCACTTCAAGGCTCTTGCTAATACCTTCGCTCGTTCTACGCCGAGGTTAACACGACCGTTCTCAATCGCAGAGAGCGTTGATTGTGGAATACCGGTCTCTTCCGCCAGTTGTGACTGACTCAGCTCCTGCAATTCCCGCATGATGCGAACCGATTCCGCTACTGACACTTCCACCGTCTTCTTTGCTTTTCTGTACTGTTTCATTCTATTTTCTCCGATAATCATGCGGGTTAATATCGAGTACCTTCACATAACAGATTCGGTTCTCCAATCGGTAGAGGTGTAAGAGAGCTATATCTACACCTTTTTCTGGTCGAGATACGGGAATAGAAGGAATAACCCTCTTTTTTTGGACATAGTTTTTGCAGGTGCTCACAAACAATAAATTCCGGCCATTGAAGTGTAAAAACTGGATCTATATGATGCTCCTTTGTTAGCGTTAAGAGTTTAAATTTTATATCGTTAATATCAGTTCAATTTCGATGCTTCTTCGGTAGTAATGAGTTTTAGTTCGGTGTCATCCATATGAGAACTATGTATAAAAAGAAATATATCTTTTTTAGTACTTCTAAAGAAAAATTAAAAAAATAAGAATATATTATTTGGAGGTTGAAAGTATTGGGATTGCAGTGGTTTGGGGTTTAAGCCTGCGGGAGGGCGTGGGTGAGGGCGTGGATGGCGTGGGTGAGTTGTTCGTCGGTGATGATGAGGGGGGGCATGAGGTAGAGGACGGTGCCGAGGGGGCGGAAGAGGTAGCCGGCTTGGCGTAGGGTCTGTTTGATGTGGGGCATTTGGTCGGCGTATTGGGGGTGGAGTTCGACGACGCCGATCATGCCGAGAAAGCGGGTCTCTTTGACGGAGGGGTGTTGGTTGAGCGGTTCCATGAGCTGGCGCATGAGGGCGGCTTTTTGTTGGGTTTTGGCGACGGTGTTTTCGGCTTCATAGATACGGAGGGCGGCGAGGGCGGCGGCGCAGCCGATGGGGTGTCCGGCGTAGGTGTTGCCGTGGTAGAAGGTGCTGTCGCGGTCGCCTAGGTTGGTGAAGGTGTCGTAGAGCTGGTCTTTGATGATGCAGGCGCTAAGGGGCATGTAGCCGCCGGTGAGGGCTTTGCCGACGCAGACAAGGTCGGGGTCGATGCTGGCGTGGTTGTGGGCGAAGCGTTCGCCGGTGCGTCCGAAGCCCATGGCGATTTCATCTACAATGAGGAGGATTTCGTTCTCTTTGCAGCAGTCGGCGAGTTGTTTGAGATAGCCGGCGGGATACATCTTCATGCCGGCGGAGCCGAGACAGAGGGGTTCGAGGATGATGGCGGCGAGGTGGTTGGCATGGGCGGTGATGAGGGTTCGGCTGGGTTCAAAGCCGTTGGGATCGGCTGGGGTGGGTTGGGGAAAGGGGAGCTTGGCGGTGTGGGTGATGATTTCGCTGTAGGGTTCGTGGAAGTGGTCGACAAAGCCGACGCCGAGGGCACCGAGGGAGTCGCCGTGATAGCCTTGGTCCATGCCGATGAGGGCTTTTTTTTCGGGGCGGCCGATGTTGTGCCAGTATTGAACGGCAATCTTGAGGGCGGCTTCTACGGCGCTGGCGCCGTCGCTGGCGAATACGACGTGGCGGTCGGGGGTGGGCATGAGATGGGCGAGGGTTTCGGCGAGTTCGATGACGTTGGGGTGGGTCATGCCGCCGGTGATGGAGTGCTGGAGGGTGCCGGCTTGTTGTTGGATGGCTTGGACGATTTGGGGGTGGTTGTGACCGAGGGCGCAGGCCCACCAGCTGGAGACGACGTCAACATAGCGGTTGCCTTGGTCGTCGTAGAGATGGATGCCATCGCCGCGGACGATGTGGGGGAAGTTGCCGGCTTGGATGGCGGAGAAGGGGGTGTAGGGATGAAAGAGGTGGCTCATGGAAGGATCTTTTCTAGGATTTCTTGGGTTAACGATTGCGCGGCTGCAGGCAGCTTGGAAAAGGGAATGGGGGTGGGCGTGTCGAGTTCGGGGATGTAGGGAATGGTTCCTAACCAGGGGGTTTGCCCGAATTCGGCAATGGTGCGGGCGTTGTCGGGCTCGGTGAAGTCGCTGCCATTGGGGCGAGTGTGGATGAAGACGAAGCCGGCGATGGGGAGGTTACGCTGATGGAGGGCTTGGATGGTGAGGAGGGTGTGGTTGATGGTGCCGAGTCCGGGACGGGCGGCGATGAGAATGGGGAGTTGAAGTTCGGTCATGAGATCGAGCATGGTTTCTTGTCGGTTGAGGGGAACGAGGGCACCGCCGGCGCCTTCGATGAGGAGGCTTTGTGCATGGGGGCAGAGGGTATGATAGGCGTCGACTAGGTGTTGAAGGCTGAGGGGGCGGTTTTCCATTTCGGCGGCGAGGTGGGGGGAGCAGGCGGGGGTGTAGCAGGCGGGGGCCATGAGGGCTTTGAGGGCGGGGTCGGCTGGGATGCCGCTGAGGGCGAGGGCGTAATCGAGGTCGGGGATGTTTTCGGTGCAGCCACTTTGGGCGGGCTTCATGGGAAGAACATGGTGTCCGCGTTGGTGGAGGGCGGCGAGAAGGAGGGCGGTTAAAACGGTTTTGCCGGCGTCGGTGTCGGTTCCGGTGATGAAGAAGCTGTTCATGGTCAGGCGGCCTCTGGTTTTTTTAGGAGATAACGGGCGGTTTCGTAGGTGGCGTAGATGCCGCCGGCGGTCGCGTGGTTGGTTTCGTAGGCGTGGATGAGGGCGGTGAGTTCGCTGCGGTTGAGGGGGCGGTCATTTTGGGGGAGGGTGGTGACGCCTTGTTCGTGGATGGCTTGGAGAAAGTCGCGGGTGTTGGGATAGATGTGGCGGCGTTCGGCGGTGGCGGAATAGATGATGTCGAAGCCGGTGGTTTGGATTTGTTCGGTGATGTGGTTTTCGGTGGGGAGGGTGAGCCCGATGCCTTTGGTGGGGGCAATACGGCGGCGGAGTTCGCGGAGTTCCCAGAGGGTACCGCGAAGCATGAGACCGAGGAGGAAGTGGCCGCCGGGGTGGAGGGAGTTGTAGAGGTTTTGTAGGGTGGCGGGGAGGTTGGTGGACCAGTGGAGGGCGGCGCTTGAGGCGATGAGGGTGTAGGATTGTTGGGGGGTGTATGTTTCGGCGTCGGCTTGAATCCAATTGATTTGGCGGAGATGATTGAGGCGGGTTTGGCTTTGTTCGATCATCTCTTTTGCGAGATCGATGGCGTCGATGGGGGTGGTTGGATAGCGGGTGGCAAGTTGTTCGGTGAGTAGACCGGTTCCAGCGCCTACGTCGAGAATCCGATGGGGGCTTATTGGGGGTGCTTTTTCGAGTAAGGCGTTGATCAGTTCGAGCTGGGGGGCGGCGTGTTGATCGTAGGTTGATGCTGCGTTTGAAAATCGGTTGTGGTTCATTTTTCCCTCGTCATAAAAAGATAGGGAAAGAAGATGGAAATTGCAAACGCAACCGTTGCGTAGGAGCAGGGGGTTCGATAGAATCACAATATGATTGTAGAATTAGCAGCGTTTTTGAATTTAAGTGAGATGGTGGCGGAGCATCTGGTTTATACGTTGGGGGCGTTGGTTGTTTTCGTGGCATTGCGGCTGATTACATCGATGATCATTCGGCGAAATGTTCAAGATGAGAAGCGATCGTATA
Source organism: uncultured Verrucomicrobiota bacterium (assembly GCA_913065005.1). GTDB lineage: Bacteria > Verrucomicrobiota > Kiritimatiellia > Kiritimatiellales > Pontiellaceae > Pontiella. Next base: position 29,147 of record CAJYAJ010000001.1, read on the forward strand.
ATTTGCGCAAGACGTTTACGTATGTGTATTCGGGGTTGTTTTTGTTTTCAATGGGGTCGATTTGGCTGAATGGGATGGATTCGATCGGAACGTTCTTGGGGTTAACGAGTGCGGGCTTGGCGATTGCGTTGCACGATACGATTGCGAATTTGGCGGGGTTTTTCTTTATTGAGGCGCGGAAGCCGTTCCGAGTGGGTGAGCGGGTGGAGATCAATGGGGTGCAGGGCGATGTGATCGATGTCCGGTTGTTTCAGTTTAGTATTGTGGAGGTGGGTAATTGGGTGGATGCGGATCAGAGTACGGGTCGGATTATTCACGTGCCAAATAGCCATGTGTTGAAGTATCCGACGGCGAATTCGCATGTGGGGTTTGAGTATATTTGGAATGAAATTCCGGTATTGATCACGTTTGAGAGTGATTGGAGGCGGGCGAAGGAGTTGATGTTGGCAATTGCGGGTGAGCAGGCTGAATCGCTTTCTACGGGGGCGCAAAATCAGATTCGCCGAGCGGCACGGAAGTATTTAATTGTGGCGGGCAAGTTAACGCCGATTGTCTATACGAGTGTAAAGGATTCGGGGGTGATGCTGACGATTCGGTATCTGGTGAACCCGCGGATGCGGCGCGGTACGGAGCAAAAAATCTGGGAAGAGATTTTGACGGCATTTCAGGCGGAACCTCAGATCGATTTGGCGTACCCAACGATTCGGTATTTTACGCCAGGAAATGTTCTGCCGCCTGCATAGTTTGTTCAAACGCATGGGCGGCGAGGGCGTGTCCGTGTCCTTTATATGAAATAAATTCACTTTGGGGCAGGTGGTTGTGTAGCCATTGTGCGGCTCCGATGGGAATGATTTGATCTTGGGTGCCGTGCATGATGAGTACGGGAATGGAGATCGAGGGGATGAGAGTTCTTAGATCGGTTTTGCGCAAATAGTCGAGTCCTTGATGGAGGGCGGGCAGGTCGAGGGGGGGGGGCTGTTTTTTTTGGTGGCTGGGGCGGTGCGGGGCGTGGACATTTTTGAAGAAGGTTTGAATTAGGGTGTGTGGATCTTGGTCGAGCTGTTTTTGCATCCGTTTCAAGATGCGGGGGGCGGTGCCGTGTTCGTAGTCGGGTTGTTTGCAGAAGCAGGCGGTTCCAGACAGTAAAACGAGTTTTTGACACCGTTTGGGAAGTTGTTCAAAGGCGATGAGCCCGCCCATGGAACCGGTTAGGATGGCATCAGCTTGGGGTAGTGTTTGTTGCGTGAGGGCAGTGGCTCCGCTGAGGAGCTGGACGTCGAAGTGAGTGGCTAGTCGGTCTCCGAGGGGTTGGATGGCGTTTGTGCTGTGGGCCCAGCCGGAAATAATGAGAAGAGTCTTTTTCATGATGGGATGGCGCGAATGATAGCACGGGTGGCGCGGTCGATATCGTCGTCGGTGTGGGCGAGGGTGAGGCTGATGCGTAGACGGGCGGTACCTTCTGGAACAGTGGGGGGGCGAATGGCTCCGACGAGGATATCTTGTTCTTTGAGGGAGGCGGCGATGTGCATGGCTTGATGGTTATCTCCAATAACGATAGGAATAATCTGACTGGCAGATTGGAGTGTGTTGAGTCCGTGAGATTGAAGTGCTTTACGAAAATGGGCGGCTTTTTCGAGTAGGCGTGTGCCCAAGTCGGGTTCGTTTTCGAGAATTTCTAAGGCGCCGAGGGCGGTGCCGAGTTGAGCGGGCGGGGGCGCGGTGGTGTAGATGAAGGATCGGGAGGTTTGGATGAGGTGCTGGCGGAGGAGGGCGGTGCCGCAGATATAGCCGCCGTAGCCGGCGAGGGCTTTACTGAGGGTGCCCATGGTGAGGGTGGTGGCGGATTGGAGGTTATGTTCGTGGATGCGTCCGCTTCCGGTGGGACCGAAAATACCCATAGCATGGGCTTCGTCGACCATGAGCATGGCGTTGTGATTGGCGGCTAGGAAGGCGATTTCGGGGAGGGGGGCGAGGTCGCCATCCATACTGAAAAGCGATTCGGTGAGGATGAGGCGGCGGCGTCCATTGGCGGGATGTTGTTCGAGGCGGTGTTGAAGGTCTGTGGGGTCGTTGTGTTTGAAGCGGATGAGTTTGGCACCGGAGAGGCGGGCACCGTCGAGCATGCAGGCGTGGATGAGGCGGTCGGCGAAGATGAGATCGTGACGATCGACGAGGTGGGGAATCGTGCCGAGGCTGGTGAGGTAGCCGGAGCCGTAGAGGAGGGCGGCGGGTTGATTTTTGCAAGCGGCGAGGCGGGTTTCGAGTTCTTCGTGGAGAGGGAGGGTGCCGCTGACGAGGCGGGAGGCGGTGGCACCGGTGCCGTATTCTTCGAGGGCGGTTCGGGCGCGTTCGATGAGGTGGGGGTGGTGGGCGAGGTTGAGGTAGTCGTTGCCGGAGAAGTTGAGAATGCGTTTTCTGTTCTCTTTGATGATACCGCCGGTTTGGGCTTGTACAGAGGCTTGTCGAGTTAACCCGCGTGTGGCGGCCTCATCAAGTTTTTGCTGAATCCAATCTTCTTTCATGTCTACAGAAGATACCGCTTGAGGGAGGGCTTGCCTAAACATTTATTCGAATGTCTATGATCTGGTTTTGCTTTAGGGGAGGAAGGTGGGATAGGCAACGGCGCGGTAGAAGCAGTTAGAGGTATTATTGGTGGGAAGTGAAAAGGTACTTGTTTCGGAGGTAAGTTGAAGTTCTACGGGGATGGTTTGCCAGTCGGGTTGGGTGAGGGATTGGGTGGATACCTTCTTCGAGATGAATCTCGGTTAATTGGTGACAGGATGCGAAGGCGCGATCGCCGATGGTTGTGATGGGGGTTCCATTGTATTCGGCTGGTGCGCTAATACTGCCCGTGGCTTCTGGGTTGCAGTTGGTAACTGCATAGCGGGGACCAAGACCATCATCCCATTCAATCTCTCCAAATTGCAGGTCTGAGAGGTCCGCAGCATATGCACTGATCAGTCCCAAAAGGAAAAAAGATAGAATGATCGTTTTCATGTGTTTTTTATAAGATATTAATTACTGAATAATATATAATTTTTTACCTTAATTTGCATGTGTCGTATGCCTGACTCTCTCGCTTTTAGATTTATTTTTTGTGTCGCGACTGGTATCGTGAGTTTTTGTGAATTAGGGAGTCTGTAATGAGTTTTAATGAAGAGCGCGCGCATCCGGAGGGATGGAATAAAGAGAAGCTGGTGAGTCGGTACGTGACGGAGGGCGTGGAGAGTGCGCCGCATCGATCGTATTATTATGCGATGGGGATGACGGAGGAGCAGATTCATCAGCCTTTGGTTGGGGTGGCGACATGCTGGAACGAGGCGGCTCCGTGTAATATTGCGCTCTCGCGTCAGGCGCAAGCGGTGAAGAAGGGGGTGGATGGATCAAAAGCGACACCGCGCGAGTTTACGACGATTACGGTGACCGATGGGATTGCGATGGGGCATGAGGGGATGCGTTCTTCTTTGGTTTCGCGGGAAGTGATTGCGGATTCGGTTGAGCTGACGATGCGGGGGCATTGTTATGATGCGTTGGTAGGATTGGCGGGGTGTGATAAATCGTTGCCGGCGATGATGATGGTGATGTTGCGGTTGAATGTGCCTTCGGTTTTTATGTATGGTGGAACCATTTTACCGGGGAGTTTTCGTGGAAAAGATGTGGATGTGGTGAATGTCTTTGAAGCGGTTGGTAAACATGCAAGTGGGGAGTTCTCCGATTCAGATTTGAAGGAGCTTGAGTGTGTGGCGTGTCCTTCGGCGGGCGCGTGTGGGGGTCAATTTACGGCGAATACGATGGCGTGTGTTTCGGAGGCGATCGGATTGGCGTTGCCTAATTCTGCGGGGGCACCTGCGCCGTATGAGAGCCGGGACGCCTATGCGGAGGCATCGGGTGCCGCGGTGGTTGAGTTGATCAAAAATGGGGGTCCGTATCCGCGGGATATTGTGACGCGGAAGTCGATGGAGAATGCGGCGGCGATTGTGGCGGCAACAGGGGGGTCGACCAATGCGGCACTTCATTTACCGGCGATGGCGCATGAGGCAGGAATTGAATTTAATTTATTTGATGTGGCGGAGATTTTCAAGAAGACGCCGTATATTGCGAATTTACGGCCCGGAGGAAAGTATGTTGCGAAGGATCTGTTTGATGTTGGTGGCGTGGGCGTGGTGATTAAAGAGTTGTTGGATCATGGCTATATGCATGGCGATTGCATCACGGTTACAGGCAAGACGTTGGCGGAGAATTATGCGAATGTGACGTTGCCTGAAAATCAGGATGTGGTATTCCCAATTTCGAATCCGATTCATCCAACGGGTGGAGTTGTGGGGTTGAAGGGTAATTTGGCACCGGAGGGTGGCATTGTGAAAATTGCGGGCTTGAAGGAGTTGATTTTTGAGGGGCCCGCGCGTGTTTTTGATGGCGAGCAGGCGGCGTTTGAGGCGGTGCAAAATCGTGATTATGAGGATGGTGAGGTGTTGGTGGTTCGTTATGAGGGTGCGAAGGGGGGACCGGGGATGCGTGAAATGCTGTCAACCACGGCGGCACTCTATGGACAGGGTGCGGGTGATAAAGTGGCGTTGATTACGGATGGACGTTTTTCTGGCGGTACGCGTGGATTTTGTATTGGGCATATTGGACCGGAAGCGGCTGTTGGGGGGCCGATTGGGCTTTTGAAGAATGGCGATTTGATTCGGATTGATGCGGAAGCGGGCACGTTGGATGTGAAGTTAAGCGATGAAGAGCTGGCGGAGCGGCGGGCGCTATGGCAGCCGCGTGAGACGCTTTATACCTCGGGAGCTCTGCATAAATTTGCGCAGCTGGTGGGACCGGCGTGCGATGGAGCGGTTACGCATCCGGGTGCGCTGGCGGAGCGGCATACGTTCGTGGATCTTTAATCGGCGCGTTCTTTGGGCCGATCGAGCCAATCGCTGAATAGTTTGAGCAGATGGGTGTGATGTTGGTCTAGCTCGTTTTCGAGATGAGCTTCGGCAGTGAGCCGAATTTCAACGCGTCCTTGCGCGGGATAGAAGCCGGGGTCGATTCCTTCAGGCATCGAGATGTTTTGGAGTTGGATTTGTTCTACGATATCGGATTCGCCGATTCCGCGGGTGTGAATGGATCGGACGAGTTTGGGGGTGAGGTGAGCATATTGGCTCTTTAGCTCGGGGAGGATGGATTTTTCTATGATGGCATTAAATTCATTCGGGGGTCCGGGAAGTAGATAGCAACGTTTGTTTTGGGGGAGATCAATGCGTTGGGCGGGTGCGGCGCCGATGGGGTTGGGCAGTACGGTGGCTTCTTCGAGGACGAGCGCTTGGCGTAGCCCGATGGAGTTGAGTTTGCGACCGCGTTTTTGATACCACTCTTTGAGATAGTCGGCGGTGGGGGGATGTGGGTGAATGGCGCGATTGAATAGGGCGGCGAGAGCATCCCGTGTGATATCGTCGACGGTGGGACCGAGCCCGCCACTGATGAACAAGATGGGGGTGCGTTGGAGCGCTTCTTGTGCAACGGATTTTATGAGATCGATATGATCTCCGATGGAGGTATCGCGTACGAGATCAATGCCTATCGAGAAGAGCGCGGCTCCAAGATCACGTCCGTGCGTGTTGAGGGTGCGTCCAGATAATAGTTCGTTTCCAATGGAGATGAGTTCAGCGTTTGGTTTCATATGGCTTCTTTCGGTTTGCGTCCTCTTTTTTCTTATTGTGAGTTGGTATGTTGATACAGGAGCTGAAGATCAATGCGAGGTTTCTTTACGTGAAGGGGTAGATTTTCTAGGTTGAGTGAGGTGAAGAGTTCTATACAGGTAGATGAATCGATGGCGTCGTTGCGGCTGGATCAGGCGGTGGCGAGTGGCACGGAGATGAGTCGGTCGCAGGTGAAGCGGTTGATTGATGGCGGTCGGGTTACTTTGAATGGGGTTGTGGTGAAGGCGCATGCTTCGTTGTCGGTGGGCGATTGCATTGCTTGGGAGTGCGAGGTGGCTATTGAGGAGACTCCACAGCCTGAGGCAATGGCGTTGGATATACTGTTTGAGGATGAATTTGTTTTGGTATTGAACAAGCCGGCGGGATTGCTGGTGCATCCGGGTGCGGGGCATGGGGATGGAACGTTGTTGAATGGGTTGCTTGCGTATGATGCTGTTTTTTCTTCGGTCGATCGGGCGGGGATTGTGCATCGGTTAGATAAGGATTCGAGTGGCGTGCTTGTGGTGGCGAAAAGTGAGGCGGCGCAGAAGCATTTGCAGGCACAGTTTAAATCGCGTACGACGGAGAAGCGGTATACGGCGTTGGTGCAGGGGGTTCCTCCACAGGTGGCGCGGTTGGAGCATGCGTTGGGACGGCATCCGGTGCATCGAAAGAAACAGGCGGTGGTGAAGAAGGCAGGTCGGATTGCGATTTCGCAGGTGTATTTGGAGGCGGCGTTTGGAACGGCTGCGCAAGTGGGTGTTGAGATTGAGACGGGGCGAACGCACCAGATTCGGGTACAGCTGGCGTATATCGGCCATGCGGTTATTGGGGATGCGTTGTATAGCCCTCGAAAGCGTATTTCAGGAGTGGAAGTGGAGCGGCAGATGTTGCATGCGAGTCGCCTTACTTTTACGCATCCGGAGAGTGAAAAGCGCTTTTGCTTTGAGGCACCCTTGCCAGATGATATGTTAGCGTGCATTAAAAATCTACGGGAGTGTATGTAATGGCGGAGCCATCATTATCATCGGTTCTTGAGGGGCTTGAAGCGTATTTAGGCTATAAAAAACTGCAGGGGATCACGCGGGTTGAGGTGGAGCAAGCGGTGCGTGATTCGTTGCTTGAAGAGGCGGATATGCCGGCGGCTGTGGTGTCAGAAGTGACGACCCAAGAGGCACGGGTTTTACCTGATTCTTCAAAAGAGCTGTTTGCTGTGGAGGGGTTGGCGAAAGAGCCAGCGATTCTTTTTTTATGTGATGGGGGTGCGGCGGAGTCGGTGTACACGGACGAGCGGGGTGCTATGCTGAGTCGTATGATTCAGGCGATGGAACAGACGAAGGATCAGGTGGGGGTTGTGCGGATGCCTTCGAAGTTGAAAAATGGAGTGCATGAGATGCATTCTCTCTTTGAGGAAGTTGTGCCGCGTTCGTGTGTGGTTTTTGGGGGTGCGGTTTTGGAGCGAGTATTGGGCAAACGAGTGGCTTTTGAATCGATGCGGGGGCGTTGGATCGAGCTGAATGGGGTGCGGTTGATGCCGACGCATGCGTTGAGTCATATGTTGCGTAGCCTATCGGCGAAGAAGGAAACCTGGAAGGATTTGCAGCTCGTAATGAAATATCTGAAGTAGACTTGAACGAGTTGAGAGATTCGAGGTCATAAGGCGGGGAGAGACGAGCAACAGGGTATGACGGAGGAAAGTCCAGATTCAAAGCAGGATGATAGCCAGTGGGTCGAGTTGGCTCAACAAGGCGATACAGCTGCATTTGATAAGCTCGTTGAGATGTATCATTCACGGATTTATACGCTGACGTATCAAATGACGTCGAACCGCGAGGATGCAGAGGATTTAACGCAAGAGGTTTTTGTGAAGGCGTTTGAGGCGTTGCCCCGGTTTAAGAGGCGTTCTTCTTTTTATACGTGGCTCTATCGGATCGGGATTAATAAGACGATTAATTACAGGAAGAAGCGGAATCGGAATCGGCCGTTGAGCTTGGATGCGATGGAGCAAGAGGTCAAACAGGATGAGATTTATCACGATTTAAGTAGTAAGGGATCCCCGTTGCGCAACCTGAGTTTAAGTGAGTTGCAATTAAAATTGAACGAAGCGATGCAGGGTCTGTCGGATAAGCACAGAACCGTTGTGGTTATGCATGATATGCAGGGTATACCGCATGATGAAATCGCTAAAGTTGTTGGGGTTTCGGTGGGAACGGTTCGGTCGCGGTTGTTTTATGCCCGTCGACAATTGCAGGCGGATTTAGGGGAGTATGTGAAATGAGCCAACAGAGAGAGCACGGATTGAGCGAGGATCAGCTTTTGCAGGTGTTGCATTTGAAGCGATATGAATCCGCAGATGAAGGGCGGTTGCTTCGGAATCGGCAGAACATTATGCGCGAGGTACGTTCGATTCAGGTTAACCGGAGGCCGTCGTTACTTGAGCGGTTGGAAACTCATTTGGGGTGGTTCTATGCGGAGCCTAAGTATGGTTTAGCGTTAATTTTTCTGCTCTTCGCATTGCTGCAATTTGTTGGAGTAGATCGAACGAACTCGGAGGCGAGTGTGGGGGTTTATGCTGATTTGAGTGGGATTCCTGCAGAGGTAATGTTGGAGGAGGAGTTAGAGGTCTATCCCGATTTGCCCGCCCATATCCGGTTGTTTGCGTCCCCGACGGGTGGGGATGGAACGGTTTTGCCTGCTACTTTTGAATTTGAGTAAGAATTTCTCTACTTCATATCTCCTGAAGAGGGGCACGTAGTGATGCGTGCCCCTCTGTTTTATTTCTTTAAGGAATGGGGAAATGCGCAGTGAGTTGGAGCACTTCTTTTCGGACTTCTTGAATAGAAGCTTCATCTTGAGGACGATTGATGACTCGTTTGATGAGGGCGGCAATCTGCTCCATTTCAGTTTCTTTCATGCCGCGAGTTGTTACCGCGGGGGTTCCAATTCGAATGCCGGACGTTACGAACGGACTCTTCGTGTCGAAAGGAATGGAGTTTTTATTTACGGTGATGGCGGCCCGATCAAGCGCTGCTGCCGCATCTTTACCGGTGGTTTCGGTGGCGGATAAATCTACTAGCATGAGGTGGTTATCGGTGCCACCTGAGACCAGCCGGATGGATTCATCGGTTAAGGAAGTTGCCATGCTAACAGCATTTTTAACGACTTGTTTCATGTAGTCTTTAAAAGTCGGTTGCAGGGCTTCACCAAAACAGACGGCTTTGGCTGCAATGGTATGCATAAGCGGTCCGCCTTGAGTGCCTGGGAAGATGTGTTTATCGACATCGGCAGCATAGGCTTCTTTACAAAGAATGAGACCGCCTCGTGGACCGCGCAGGGTTTTGTGCGTGGTGGTGGTTACAAAATCAGCTAGAGGAACGGGGTTGGGATGACATCCTGCCGCAACCAAGCCGGAGATATGGGCCATGTCTACCATCATTAATGCGCCTACTTCATCGGCAATTTCGCGGATGCGTTTAAAATCGATGATGCGTGAGTATGCGCTGGCTCCGGCTACGATCAATTTGGGTTGATGCTCTTGAGCCAGTTTTTGAATGTTTTCATAGTCAATCTGTTCGGTTTCTTGGCTTACACCGTAGGGAACAATGTTGAAGAGACGTCCCGAGAAGTTCATGGGGTGGCCGTGGGTGAGGTGCCCGCCTTCAGCGAGGCTCATCGCTAGGATGGTGTCGCCGGGTTGGAGTTGTGAAAAATAGACGGCCATGTTGGCGCCGCTTCCACTGTGCGGTTGGACGTTGGCGTGTTCGGCCCCAAAGAGTTCTTTGGCTCGGTCGATCGCTAGTGTTTCAGCGCCATCAACCCATTCGCAACCGTTATACCAGCGTTTGCCGGGATAGCCTTCTGCATATTTATTGGTCATGCGAGAGCCTTGTACTTCGCGTATGGCTTTGCTGGTGATGTTTTCTGAGGCGATGAGTTCGATATTTTCTTTTTGGCGCTGATCTTCTTGTTGGAGGAGTTTGTAAATGGCTGGATCGCTCTGTCGAATGGTGAGGGTTCCGTCTACTTCGCTGGCATGAGCATTGATTTTGTCTACCCGGCGTTCATGGCGATCACCTGCAAAGTTAGTTTCGATCCATGTGGTGAGAATATCGGCTACTTTTGATTCATCGGTATGGAGGCTGCCCAGACAGAGCACATTGGCATTGTTATGTTCTCGGGAGAGGCGTGTGGTTTCGGTGTTGATGCACAGGGCCGCGCGAACGCCGGGAAATTTATTGGCTGTGATGCTCATGCCGATGCCGGATTTGCAGACAATAATGCCTTGATCTGCCCGTCCTTGAGAGACGTCTGCGGCAACGGCAGCTGCGTGATCAGGATAGTCTGCTGATTCGGTTCCAAAACAGCCATGATCTTCGACCGTTATTCCGCGTTCTTCGAGTAGTTCCACCAATAGGTGTTTTAGATTAAATCCCCCATGATCCGATCCAATCGCCATCTTCATTTTTTGCCTTCTCTTTTTTTTAGGGTTCACCCAGTCGCAAGAAAAGGATGAGCTCAAGAATGGCTCGTTCAATCTCAGCTCGCGTCTGTTTATACATTTCTAACGATCCACCAAATGGGTCGCCAATATCATGGACTTTCGAGGTTCCGAGTTCGTTAATCAAGTAAACTCGGTGAGCAACCTCTGGAAAAGTGCTGCGAAGGTGTTCGCGATGGGATTCAGTCATGACGAGAATGAGGTCGGCTTGGTCGATTATTTCAGCGGTGAGAAGTTGGCTGCTATGATGAGAAAGGTCCGCTCCGAGTTCGCTGGAAACAATCCGGGCTTCTAGTGAGGCGGGTGTTCCGGTGGTTGCACTGAGTCCTGCAGATTGTACTTTCCATGGATTTTTATTGCCTGCACGTAGTCGAAAAAGTGCTTCTGCCATGGGACTTCGGCATGTATTGCCTGTGCAGATAAAAAGAATATTTTTCATGAGACCCGTCCTTCGTTAAAGACGGTCTCGAGTGTTGAAAAAGGCAGAGTGCCTTCGCGAAGACCTTCGAGGTGATGGCCATTTATTTTTATAACGGTGCTGGGAATGGCTTGGTCGCTGGCCGGACCGCTGTCCAATGTAAGATTGGCCGGCAGATGATTGGTTTCATCGGCGGTGCGTGGATCTGTTTTTCCGCTTAAATTTGCGCTGGTGAGAGCAATGGAAGAGCCGAAGGCGGCGGCTACAGCCACGGGAACGGGGTGGTCGGGTATGCGAAATCCGGTCCAGCCTGTTTCAGTTTCAAGCACGAGGGTTAGGGGTCCTGGCCAGTAGGTTTGGCAGAGAGATTCGATTCCTCTATTCCAATGAAGAGCTTGAGATTTGACTTGAGCGAGGGAGGCAACTAAGCGAGCAATGGGTTTATTTGCATCGCGGCCCTTTGTCGCTTGAAGGCGTTTCATGGCTTCGGGTTGATTGGGATCGCAGGCAAGCCCGTAGACCGTTTCGGTGGGTAGAATCACGAGGCCACCCGAGGCTAAGCAATCAGCGGCTTTTGTGATCGCGTCTGTTTCCGGTTGGTTGGGGTTCACTGGGAGGATACAACTCATGCGCTCATAGTACGCACCTGCTCCCTATTTTCAAGAGGTCTCTTTTTTTACTGTCTTTCATGGAGTGCCTCGTTACTGTTTTGATATGAGCCAAATTGCAAAAGTGGTGGTAGAAATTTCGTTGGATCGGGAGTTTGATTATTTGATTCCGGCTTCCTTGCAGTCGACGATTGGGGTGGGCTCCCAAGTGCAAGTTCCTTTTCATGGGCGTGATTTACGGGGCTTCGTTGTGGGGATTACGGATCGATCAGCGCATGAAGATCGTCTGAAAGAAATTGCGGGGGTTGTGGGAGAGCGTCCGCTTATTCCAGATCACGTGATGAAATTAGCGTATTGGATTGCTGACTATTATTGTGCGCCGATCGAGCATGCGGTTCGAACGGTGTTGCCGAGTGCGGTTCGCCGGCGGGGTGCCCAGCATAAGAAACAGTTGGAGGTGAGCTTGCTGAATCCGGATGGGGTCGGTTCGTCGGCACTTCAGAAAAAAGTGGTGGAGTTGCTTCGGGAGCGGGGACCGATGCGGTTGCGAGATTTGAAAGCGGAATTGGGTTGTTCAGATTCACCAATTCGAACGTTAGATAAGAATGAGATTGTGGCGATTGAACCGGTGGCTCAATTGCGTGATCCGTTAGCGGGTATGGAGCTGGTCAGAACCGAGCCGTTTGCATTAATGGATGGGCAGCAAGAGGCACTGAATACGATCCATAAGGCGGTAGCGGCTACACCGCGTGAAACGGTGCTTTTGCAGGGGGTTACGGGAAGTGGAAAGACAGAAGTCTATCTGCAAGCGATTCAATCGACGTTAGATCGGGGAGAGGGTGCGATTGTGCTGGTGCCGGAAATTGCCCTCACCCCGCAAACGGTTGAACGTTTTCGGGCGCGCTTTGGAGCAGGGGTGGCGGTTTTGCATTCTGGGCTTTCAGACGGGGAACGACATGATGAGTGGCATCGGATTCGTGATGGGCAGGCTCGAATTGCGGTGGGTGCGCGTTCGGCACTGTTTGCTCCGATTGAGTCGTTGGGCTTGATCGTGGTCGATGAAGAGCATGAGCCGACCTATAAGCAAGAGGAGTCGCCTCGGTATCATGCGCGAGATGCGGCGGTGATGCGGGGTCGGTTGGAAGGTTGTTGTGTGGTGTTGGGGTCGGCAACGCCCTCTTTGGAATCAAGTCGGAATGTACAGAGTGGGCGTTATCGATTGGCTCGAATGGATGATCGAGTGGATCATCGTGCGATGCCGTTGATTCGGGTGATTGATATGGTGGCGGAAGCTGAGCGCAATGGGCAACCTTCGCTCTTTTCCTCGGCGTTGATTGAGGGTTTGTATGATCGGTTGGATCGAGGGGAACAGGTGATGCTTTTTTTGAACCGGCGTGGGTTTTCTTCATCGATTCAATGTGAGTCGTGTGGCTATGTAAATGAGTGTTCGGCTTGTAGCGTAACCCGAAATTATCACAAGGCTGCGAGGCGACTGTTGTGTCATATTTGCGGCAGCGAAGAGTCTTTACCGGACCGGTGCCCTTGTTGTGGGCAGGCGCCTTTTAAGTTTGCGGGCAGTGGTACGGAAAAGATGGAAGAGATATTAGGAAAGCTTTGTCCTCGGGCGCGGATTGCTCGGATGGACTCCGATACGATGCGCCGGAAGGAGGCGTATCAAGAGGTGTTGGACCGGTTTCGAAGTGGGCAGATCGATATTTTATTGGGAACGCAGATGATTGCGAAGGGACTTGATTTTCCAAATGTAACGTTGGTGGGAGTGCTGAATGCAGATATTCAACTACATGTGCCTGACTTCCGCGCTGGGGAGCGAACGTATCAGTTACTCACGCAGGTGGCTGGGCGGGCGGGACGGGGGGATGTTCCGGGGGAGGTTTTGATTCAAACCTACACCCCTCATCATCCGGCGATTCAAGCGGCACAGAAGATGGATGCTTCGATTTACTTGGAGGAGGATCTCACGTTTCGGAAACAGATGAATTATCCGCCGTTTGCCCATCTGGTTTTGATTACATTCAAAGGATTGGTTGAGGCAGAGGTAGCGAGCCAACTTGAATTATTTATGGCGCGATTATCACCGCTTTTACCTGAAACGGTTCAGGTGGCTCCTCCGATGCCGGCGGCGTTAGCCCGAGCAAAAGGGTTCTATCGATATCAGGTGATGCTGCGTTGTGAGCATACGGTGAAAATTACTAAGCCGGTCAAGCACGCGCTGGGGATGACTCGTTTGCCGATGGGGATAAAGGTTACGGTTGACGTGGATGCTTCTTCGCTGCTCTAAAGCTTGCTTTACGTATAAGTAATTTGTATTAATAATTACTTTAATAATAAGGTGAGAAAATATGATTTGGGGCTTAAAAAGTTTGGCTTGTTTTGATGTTTGGTCGTTCGAACACTTTTTCAGTGGCGTTTCTATTGGCGCTACGTTGTTGGTATTTATGGAGCGTCGCTTGAAGATCGATGCCCATGATCGAAACCATGCATACATCTATTTTTCAGGGTTGTTGGTGCTGACCTATTGTTGGGAAACAGTGGAGCATTATTTAGAGACTGGATTGTTGGGTGCAGGGGTATCGTATTGGTTTCAAGGGGTCGAATTCTGGGCGAATCGAATGATTACAGATCCGTTGTTAAATCTTGCGGGCGCTTGGGTGGCGAGGCGTGCGATGTTTATTGTGAAGGGGGTGCGTCTGTTTATTTTTATTTGGTTGGGAATCCATATATTTGTGTTTCCCCATAGTATGTATTTGCACGAATTGGGCTGGTTTTAAGGGAATTTATATTCGGCAAATTGCGCGGAATTGATTAAGGCGTTGATCAATCTGATCTCGGTCGAGGCGTTGAAGGCGGTCGAGGCTGAATTCTTCAACACCGAAGGATGCCACTACACTTCCATAAACCATGGCTTGGCGGATGGCTTCTGCATCGGTTTTTCCAGATGCGGCAAGAGCGCCCATCAGACCGCCGGCAAAACTATCGCCCGCACCGGTGGGGTCGGCGAAGGTGTCTAAAGGATACGCGTGGAGTAAAAAGAGATCGTCGCGGCTATACAGCATGGAGCCGTTACCGCCTTTTTTAATGAGGACGTAGTCGGGCCCGAGTTTGATTAAGGCCTTTGCTGCCTGCATGAGACTGTGCTCGCCGGTGAAGAGTTGGGCTTCGGATTCATTGAGGGTGAGCATGTCGCATTTTCCAATAACTTGGGTGAGCTCTTCTTTTGCGATGTTAATCCATAGGTCCATGGTGTCGATGAGTACAAATCGGGGAGTATGCACTTGCTCTAAAACATGAAGTTGAAGGGCGGGGTGGATGTTGCCGAGAAAGAGGTAAGGTGCATCACGGTAGGTTTCGGGTAGATTAGGGGAGAACTCTTCAAAGACATTGAGATCGGTGGATAGGGTGGTGCGGTTATCCATATTGGCTTCGTAGACGCCTGACCAGCGAAAGGTTTTTCCTTCTTGGGTTTGCAGTCCGTCTAGGTTGATGTTCATTTTTGTCCAGCGATCTCGGAAGGTTTGTGGAAAATCAGTTCCAACCACTCCGACCATGCCAGATTGGGTAAAGAAGGAGGCTGCGGCACAAGCATAGCTGACGGAGCCGCCGAGAATTTCTTCGCGTTTTTCGGTGGGAGTTTCGATGGTATCGATTCCGATGGATCCGACGATGGTTAGGTTGATGGCTTGCGACATGAAGTACCTCGTGGGTTAGGTTGCAAAGTAAACTAATAAATAAACAATGGAGCCGATGCAATAGGTTTGCAAATCGGAAACGGCAAAAACAAGCGGATCGTCATGCAGAAGTCCTTTTTTGACTCGGTCCCAGATCCGCCAAAACCAGTATAAAATAAGAGGTAAGACGCCCCATAAATAGAGGGGTTGTTCATAGAGTTGCCGCACTTTATCGCTCAATAGATATCCGATTAGAATGAGGCTGCTACTTCCGGCTGCGATTAGGCCGGAAGTAAAGAGGGCGGCGCTGTGGGTCGGTTGATAGGGGCGTTCTCGGTGCGATGTGTTGATGGAGTCGTTGAGGCTCAGTTCTTTTAGTTCCGTGCAGCGTTTAGCGAGCGCTAGGGTGAGGAAAAAGAGAATAGAGAAGGCAAGTAACCAGGCGGATACTGGCGTATGGGTTGCGGCACCTCCGGCAATAATTCGTAGGGTATAGAGCCCTGTTAACATCAGGACATCCCAGGCAAAAAGTTTTTTTACCCAAATGGAATAGAGGGTGGTGAAGAGGAGATATAAAAGAAGGATGCCTGAAAAAACGATCGGTAAGAGAGTACTGATCAACAGGGCTCCGAGTAGCAGAACGGGGATCAGGCGAACACCTTGAATAAGTTGGAGGTCTCCGGCGGCAAACGGGCGATGTTTTTTGCGGGGGTGGGTTTGATCGGCTGAGAGGTCAAGTAGATCGTTAATGATGTAAATGGCCGAGGCCACTAAACTGAAGGCAATGAAGGCGAGAAGGGCTTGGGTTAAGGCAAGCGTGTCGTTGAGTCGGTGGGCAAGCAGTAGGGGGGAGAAGATGAGTAAATTTTTCACCCAATGGTGAAGTCGGAGCATGTGTGGGAGTATACGACGAAGGGGTTGGCGGTCCTCAATGAGGAGGTCGGCGGGTTGTGCTTTGCGTGCTTGATGGCTTGGGTTTACGAGAATTTTTTGACGAGCGACTTGCCAGACGGGGAGGTCGGAGAGGCTGTCGCCGGCATAGTCGAAGGTGATGAATCGCTCAACAAGGGCGTCGCGTTTGGCGGTGCCGAAGAGGTTGTGGGTTTCGGTGGAGGCAAGTATTTCATCAAAGAGTCCGATATGGGCGGCTACGGATTCCGCTGTTCGGTAGTTAGCGGCGGTTACAAGGATGATCCGTCGACCGTTCTTTTTTTCTTGGCGAAGATAATCTAGCAGAGCGTGGTTGTAGGGTAAGTGTTCAGCGTGAAGGGCTATGCGCCGAGCGACTTCATTTTTTGTGAAGGCTCTGCCTTGTTGAATCCAGTGGGGTAATGAGAAGAGGGCGGTTGGGTTTCGCCGTAATAATAAGAAAAGGGCTTGGTGGAGCGTGTCTAATTTGACGAGGGTTCCATCGAGATCAATGCAGAGGGGTGTGAGATCGGGTTGAGTGGATTGAGTTTCCAAAAGGGGCTCCTAAAACCGGTCCTCTTCAACGTGTTTTATTTCGACATAGCTCTGCTGAAATCCTTTTTCGATTCGTTTTAGGATCGCTTTACGAATAAGCGTACGCACGGTGGGAATCAAGAGGGCAAAGCCGAGGGTATCGGTGAGTAAGCCGGGTGTAATGAGGAAGGCGCCTGAGATTAGAATCATTATACCGTCGATCATTTGGGGGGCGGGGAGGTTGCCGAGGGCGAGTTCTTGGCGGATGTTGAAAAGGGTTTGAATCCCCTGTTGTCGAACGAGGGTGGCTCCTACGATCCCGGTTGCAAATACCAAGAGGACGGTGGGGAGAAATCCGACGATGCCGTGGACTTCAAAGAGGAGCACCAATTCAAGAATCGGGAGTCCGATGAAAATGAGCAATAAGGGGGGAAGGGGCATCTCTGTTATGACTCAGGTTCGTCTTCAAATATTTCGATAGCGGCTTCCGCTACAATGCTCGCTTGCCATGCAGAAACCCGATTGGCTTTTTTTTGCTGGATGAGCGATGCTTCAATACGGGGCCGTTGAGCGCTCAGTTTGGTGGTATCAGCTTCATCACGGAGCTTGACTGCGGCGAGTAATACCCCTGATTTGGTTTGAATGGGTGCGGCGAGTTGAGCTGCTTTCAGTTGATAGGTTCGTTCCATCAAGGTTGTTGCCTGTGGATGTTCGAGAGGTTGTTCACTATTAAAAGGAGCGAGCGTTTCCAATGAAAGAGAGGTGGCGTTGATGGCGGCCGCAAAGGAAGTTCCATCGGCAATCGCTTGCTGAACTTGGGTGTAGAGAGAGGTCACGTGTTCGCGGTAGGCATTGGCATCGGCTTGTTGTTGTGCTTGTTCCATTGCGAGTTGTTTAACGGCTTCAAATGCGGGGATGAATGCGGGGAGTTTTTTCTGGAGCGCGATGACGTAGATGTGATCGCGTCCGACGACAGGGTCGCTATAATATTGGTTGGGTGTGAGGTCGAGATTGAAGGTTGCTTTGGCAAATGGAGCGGTTGGATCGATCCCCTCCATGGTTTCGTTGGCAGAAAAGGGAGGTATGTTTTTGATTACTTCTTTGCCTGCGGCGTTGGCTTTGATGGCAAAGTCGGCTCCCTCATCTGATAAAGCGGCGACAAAATTATCAGCGGCACTGAAGGCTTCTTGCCGCGCTAGTTCGGTTCGAACGATGGCTTCGAGCGCACCGCGTACTTCAGCGAGGGGTAGGTAGCTGGGTGTAGCCGAGGGGTTTTCTGGATCGGCTTCCACACGATAGCGCTCGAGATTGTTTGAGTATACTTGTGTAAGCATCTCGTCGGTTACGTTAACGACGGCGGTGTAATCGGCTACGTCAAACTCGACGTAGTGTACGCTCGCTTTTGCAGGTAATTCGAATGTTGCGCTGTTTGCCTTGTAGAAGGCTTGTGCTTCGGCTTCGCTTACGCGGGGTGCCGATGTGTCTTTAAGAGGAATGAGGGCGGTATCGAGTGTGATCAAATCGTTGAGTAGGTGGTATGTTTCTAGCACTTCTTCTTCGGTAACGAGTATACCTTCTCCAGCGACTTGGGCGGCTTGTTCGAGAATGATGTTCTCTTCGTAGGCATCCTCAAATGCTTTTGCATCCATACCGAGGCCTGCTAGGAAATTATCGACAAACGCGTTGTATGCGTTGGTGTCGAATTGTCCGGTTTGTTGATTTTGGAAAAGTGGGAGGTTTTTGATCGTGGTTACAATTTGCTCTGGGGAGGCACTATAACCTTGTTCGCGCGCTTTCTTGAGGACCGCTAATCGATTCCATGCGGCTTCTGTTAAGGCTTGATCGGTTTCTTCATCAACTTGTAAGGCCTCGCCGGTCATGATGCTGTAAATCAAATAGACATTTCGATAGGAGGTTAAAAACTCTTGGCGGGTGATTTCGTCGCCGAAGACGATGCCGATGGGATCATTGGCGCTTCGTTGGGGGCTAGCGTCGGGGGTTGCCATATCCATGGCAACAAAGGCAAAAACAACGAGACCAATAAAAAGGCCCCAGACAATTTTGGATTGGATTAATTTATTAAAATTCGTGATTAACATAGCCATTCGATAATTCTCCGTAAAAAAATGAGATTTGAATCTAACGCCTCCTTTCCAGAGGGTCAACTCGTGATGGCGATGATTTATGGGAGGGCGGTTAGCTTAAGTTGGTGTTTTTGTATTCGGGATCGTAGGCGCGTGGAGGGCTGAAAACGATATTTGCAATGATCGCATTTTTGAAGGTCTTTCGATTTTGCAGGGGGAAGTCGAGTGCACCTTTTTGCGTACTAGAGAGAAGCGGAATGGAAGGCAACTTCATAGCATCAAGTGAAAGCAAGGTGTTGGGCATTGATTTCATCGCCGTGCCAATGGCTTTTTTATGCATAATTGCGAGATCGGCTGCTGATGCTTTTTTAAACGGAAGCGGAACAATAGGAGTCGGGGTGGGTTCGTAGGGTGGCACTTCTTGTGCAACCTGAACCGGCTCTTGTGCTTCAGAAAAATCTTCTTCCTTTTCTTCTGCCCTCCCAAATTGTTCGGCGATATCTTCGAAGAAATCTTCGAGTATCGTTGGGGTTTGTTGGGGGGGTGGAGTTGCTTTGCGGGGAGCAGGGCGAGGTGCCGATTTGGCACCGCCGCGCTCTATGGCGGTCTTGATCAGATTGATCAAGGCCACTGCCACAAAGATCAGAAAAGGAATGAGATCATCCATCGAGATTACTCTTCTGCTTGCTCATCATCTCCGCTTGCGAGTGATTCGCGCATGGAGGTGTCTGCCATGATGTTTTGCATGCGATAGAAGTCCATGACGCCTAGGTTGCCTTGACGAAATGCTTCGGCAAGTGCGAGTGGAACTTCGGCTTGTGCTTCGATCACTTTCGCCTGCATCTCTTGAACGCGCGCGCGCATTTCTTGCTCGGCGGCAATCGCCATTGCTTTGCGTCCTTCGGCTTCCGCTTGGCGCATGATCTTATCGGCATCGGCTCGGTCGGTTTCAAGTTTAGCGCCTACGTTTGAAATTTGCCCCACTCCGGCCACGGAAATATCGGCAATATCGATGGAGACAATTTCAAAGGCGGTTTGCGCATCCAGGCCACTTCCAAGCACTTTACGGCTTATGGCGTCTGGATTTTCTAATACGTTTTTATAGGAGTCCATGGAGCCAATTGCACTGACGATCCCTTGTCCGACACGAGCGATAATGGTGTCTTCAGTTGCACCGCCGACCAGACGATCGAGGTTGGTTCGAACGGTTACCCGCGCTTTGACGAGCAGGCGAATACCGTCTTTTGCCACCGCATCTAGCATGCCGCCTGCGGTTTTATTTGGATCGGGGCAGTCAATAACTTTGGGGTTTACGCTGGTTTGAACGGCATCCACGATATTTCGTCCGGCGAGATCGATGGCCGCGGCTTGCTGAAAGGAGATTGTAATATTGGCCTTTTCCGCTGCGATTAAAGCGCGCACCACATTCATGATGCTACCACCGGCTAAGAAATGGGCTTCAAGCATGCCTGTTGTCATTTTTAAACCGGCTTTAATGGCGGAGATGTAGGTGAGAACGACTTGTGTGGGTGGAACTCGGCGTAACTTCATGCCGATGAGATCGCGAATTCGTACGGGGGCTTCGGCAAATAGGGCGCGTACCCATAAGTTGAGGGTTGATATGACGAGTCCAAGCAATACGAGGACGATGATGGCTATTGGAATTGCAACTATATAGAACATGGTGACTGTCTCCGTTGTTTATTCTTTATTTTATGACTGCAGTGTCACAAGAGAAATTCATTTTTATGGAAGCTTCCTTTCATTGCATTTGAAAGAATATGATTAATGTACAAATTATCATCGATTAAAAAATACCAACGAAAATATACGTTACCTTTAGTTTCTATTAAACCGATCAGTCTGATGCGTAGCAAGCTGATAAAGTGGTTGGATTATTTTCATCCGAAAATATTAATTCATGTTTAAGAATACATGGCGTATTTATGGATCCTTTTGAGCGGATCGGGTCGTGGGTATGAGGGAGTCTTTTTTTTGGGGTGGGGTAAATAGGGCTTTAGACATAAAAAAAGATCCCGTGAAAACGGGATCTTTCTATTTTCTAAGGGTACTAAGCTTTAGTTAGTCACCTTTAGTTCGAAGAATTGAACGGCGTGAGAGTCGAGGGAGTAACGGTTTGTGACCGCTTGGAATCCGTTGATGTGCGCGCCGGTGAGTACTTGATCGGGTGTATTGGTTGCCCAATTTCCGAAGACGAGATTAGGTCTTGTTGTAACCGTGTAGGTTAATCCGCGATCAGTAGCATCACTTCTTTTGTTGAAGATGTACTCGAAGTAGTTTGTGCCTCCCTCAAGTGCATGACTATGGCGTTGCAGAATCGAACCGTCAGTGCTGACGGTAGGATTTCCTCCTAGTGCATATTCGAGCAGATTGTTAAAGCCATCATTATCTGGATCTGCAAGTGCACTTTTATCTTCTGCAGTATGGGTGCTTCCGGCAAAGTTTTCACTAACCCATGTTCCGTAGGTCGCTGGTCCGATGCCGTTGATAAAGAAGAGGATATCCCATTCCACATCACTGGTCGGCCAGGTTGCGGTAGATCCCTCGAAGGGGTAGGTGGTTCTATCCTCGGTGCCGACTGATCTAAGACGGAGGTGATTACCGTCTGCAAAGCTATCGGAGTCGACCTTCAAGTAGATGGCGGCTTTTTCTGTTGTGATGAGCTCAATGAACCAACCATAGCGTGTGTCAGCTTCCATCTCAATATCTGGAAAATCGAGTTTGAAGATGTCATTATCGAGTATGTCTGCACCATTGAATGAGTCGGTTCCGACATAGACCAATTCGCGAGCGGCATCGGGGAAGGTGGACCCCCGATCCGTAAGCGTGAGTGCTGTTGTATTGGTTGTAATTTTCCACAACTCAAGTTTGAGCAGGCCTGATCCGCTTGGCACTTCGTTGGAAGAGTTGTTATGAGCTACGATCAAGAGATCGGTCATCGTGAACTCTCCCACGCTCGTGGTGTCGAAATACATGCCATATCCACTGTAGTTGGAAGCGTTATCTCTGTTTCCGATATAGGTTGGACTGACGAAATCGTGTCTATTTTTATCAGCTCCGCCGGTGAATCTATTTCCGGAGGTCCCAACATCAGATCCGATAAGAATGCTTTGTGATCCTTCAAAGGCAACGGAATCTGTCACGGTACTGCTGATTTTTGTGAAGGAGAGGTTTCCGTCTGGAACAACCGTGAAATTAACCTCGTTGGTCACATTTTCGATCCCGTCATTGGAGGCAATCAATTGAACGGTCAGTGTATTGGTTCCGGATAAGCCGCTGATACTCGTCATATCAACATAGACGGATTTATCAGAAAGTTCTGAGAGATCAATCATGTCGAATACTTCTAGGCTATCATTGATAGTGATAGCTGGGCTGATTGGATCGTTAATGATCTGTGAGAAGAATCCAGAGACGGTGAAGTCATTTGAGGCGGTTGTGATTTCGGTTGCTGGTATATTTTTGGTGGTAAAGATTTTATTTACCATGGAAGCAGATCGATTATCAAATGCCGTGAATTCGAGTTTGTTGTCGCTGCTATCGAGGATCGCCATATGAACGGTTCCGGTGGTTAGCAGTGCGCCTACCTGGGCATCGACGCGTAGCCGGTCAGTGGGTGTGATCATTGAGCGGGCCGTTGTGAGCGATGATATGGTGGGGGGTGCTAGCTCAAATTGAGCAGGCGAGATCTTCATGGAGACACCCAACACATTGAATTTGGTCATTCCGGTTGCTTCAGTGGTCGCATTACTTGGGTTGTTCGCGGTACTGGCAAAGATGGAAACGAGGTCTGCGGTTGTGCCTCCGCTGCTTGAGATTTCCATAGCGGTTACATTCGCACCGAAGGAATCTGGCGCGCCCCATGTTCCACCCGCTGCTCTGCGAGATGCATCAAGGGCAGAGCCGGAGCTGTTGAGGTTTGTATAGTTTACATCGAAGGTCTTCGAGGTATCGATTTGGCTAATCAGTGTAGCTGTTTCATGCTCTTTTCCGGTACCTCCAAGTCCACGGACGTCGACTTGCGTGAGTTCGAATGCAACGGAGGAGGGTAAGGTGGTGGCGTCGATTCCGAAGATTATGTTTTCACGGTTTTTGGCCGGATCGTTATGAAGCCCCATTCCTGCACTCACAGTACTGTCTTTTGTGCCTGAAGATACAGAGTAGATTTGGATGGGAGGCGTTGTTGCGGAGCTGGTTCCGCGTCCCGTTACGAGTGAGGCATTACGTTCTGCCTGATAGTAAATCTTGAAGGAGTTATTCAGCATGGAGGCGGGTACGGTGTCACCGCTTGCACTCACGAGTAAATTTGAATTATTGGAGCTGAAAATGCCATTTTCATCGATCGTAATAGTGGCTTCGATTTTCGAGGTATTTGGAACAACTTTTCCGTTAAGTCCGGTATAGCCAGTATAAACAACCAGGTCTGTTTCAAAGTATCCTGTTGGCGCTTGATAGGCCCAAATAGCCGATGATTTACCTCCATCTGCATTGGTTTTAGCACCAATTTTAATAACTATATCAGAGGTGTTTGTGAACGAAAGAGCTCCTTCTGTATAGAGGGATGAATATGCAGAATCATCAGGGCTTCCGGAAATGGCTGTGAGTTGTCCATTTGTTACAAACCCTGAGAGCTTGCCAATGTTCCAATTGGTTAAAACAATAATCCCCTCGCCTCCAATACTTAAAGAGGGATCCCCAGATCCTAAGCTGATATTGGGCACGCTTAGTGAGCCTCCAAGCACATTTACAGCACCTGTTGAATTCACGAGATTAGCCAATTTAATCTCTGCATCAAAAATAGCCTGACCGCCAGTAATGTTTAATATACCTGCACCGGTATCACCAATCATAGAGGTACCGGTTCCAATTTTTCTGAGCAATCCGCTATTCAGATTGATAATTCCGGTAGCATTTGTTGCCGCAGGTTCCGTACCCCCTGAACCGAGTTTAACGGTTTTATTTGTAACCGTTAAGCTTCCGCCGTTGATGTTGATCACACCCGTTGCGCCATTTGTATTATTTTGAGAAGAACCTGCCACCAAGCCTACAGTAAACCATTGATCAACGGTTACTGAGCCGCCGCTGTTTATGTTAAAAATTGCGGATGCATCGCGGGCATGTGAGTTCCATGAGCGACCTACGTAGAAGTCGGTGACTTTTAGTGTGCCATTACTGTTTACGTTTAACGTGGGGGCGGTATGACCCGCTACTTGAATTTGTCCAGATAGATATCTTTGGATGACCCAAGTGCTATCTAAATTAATTATATTCTTATCGCCAGCTGCTGATGTACCCAATGAGTTCTGATTCGCAATGTCAGCGGCTCCAGGTATGGAGTCGTTAGGATTGGTGCCGCCTTGTATTTTCCAGTTAATTGGGTTGGTTGCATTCACATTATTAGCTACATCCTCTGCGTCCCAATAATACGATATGGAAAACGCAATGGAATGAACGAAAAGTGCCGCTATTGTTATCTGTAATATTCTTTTATTCATGAGAGTCTCTCCCTTATTTGTTAATCTTTATCTATTTGGACAATATAAGAGACGATCTGGAATTTTGATTTTACTAAAAAAAATACATTTTTTTTAGCTTAAAAATCCACGTTGATTATTTTTCTAAAAAAATTGGTTAACGTGGCTCTACGGGGTGCTAATTCTAAAGAATCGCGTAGGCACATGATCAGATACCGGAGTGATGAATAGGTGGTTCGTTGGTGGGGTTGCTATCAGATCTTCCTGAAATACAACCCAGTTTCCTTCTATTAAGTTGGTGGTAGATTCGATTCGGTAGTCTGAGCCTATATTGGAATCCCAGACGAGTGCGGTGGTTGCGTTTGACGGATTTTGGTGTATGGATGTATGAATGAGCTGGCGGTAAGTGACGTCGATATAGGGCGGGTTGAGTGCTTCTGATGATTGAAAATATTTGGCGTTAATGCCATAGCTTTCAAAGCCGCGAAGGCTGATCCCAAAATTATGTTGAGGGTTCTCCTGCCATTGTTTCATAAGTGTCGTGATATCGAAGTGGACGTACGTTTCAAAAGGTCCGTTGTTTTGGATGAGGAGGCCTAGGGAGTCATTAATTGGATGATCAAATGTGATCGATTCAGGGGTCCATGCCGCAGCGATAGGATAGAGGTAGACCCCGCCCCATGTGTCGCTGTAACCTTCAATGTGATAGAGATTCAGATATGCAGATTGAATGGGTAGGGATTTAAGTGTATCGAGATCGAAGCGAATGAAGCTACGCGTAGAATCCTGTGGATTGGTGCCACTCACGAGTTTGCCGGCGATTAGTTCTGAGTTGTTGTAAACGACATTGTTGGCATATAGATAAACGTCTGTGGCGCTGGTCAAGAGCTGGCGTTCTGGTTGTGGAATGGTGGCAGGATCTTGAAGGATAATGGTTTTTGTGATGGCGTTGGTTGAATTGAGGTCGTCTCGAATATGGAGGGTTACGATGTACGTTCCATAGTTGGTGTAGCTGTGGGTGTATGTTTTTCCGTGGGCGGTTGTTCCATCGCCAAGATCCCATTCATAGCGAATGATCATTCCATCGGCATCGGTGGATGCGGTTGCATCGAAGGTAATGGAGTTGGTGGCGTGGCTATGGACGATCCTATTAGTGAAGTTGGCGAGCGGTTGCTGGTTCCAGCTTGGTATCCAATTGATTCCAGGAATCCAGTCATGTCCGTTGAATTCATAGGCGCCTGCATCGGGAGCAAGGTCGGTAATGTGGTCGGTGATCCCGGCAATTGGGGTTCCTTGATCGATAGCAATAGATGAGGGAGAAATTCTAAAGTCTCCGTATTCGGGACCAATGAAGTTGAGTTGTTGAAGAGAGCCATCGGTGTTGTAATTATAATCCACATCGGAGGCGTCGAAGGATCCAAGAGATCCAATGTTATTATAGATCGTGATATCGCGAAGGACTTGCCCTGAAGGGGCATATTGGGCGATATCTTCATGGGAACTGTTAACAAAGGTGTTGTTGTAGACTTCAATTTGGGCACTAGCCATATTCATGCGGAGTGCATTATCATGATCCCATACGACATTATGATGAACGAGGTAATTAATTGAATCGTTATCGAGGTAGACGCCCGTGCACCATGCGTCTAATTGATTATTTAGTGCTCTTCCTAATCGGAACCAGTTATATCGAATGATGGTGTTTTCACCATCAGTAACTCCCGTTTTAAGGGAGCCTTGATCTTTCGTAATCCAGCCTGCTCGCGCCACGTGATTATATTCACAAATCGCATTTTTGGCATCTTTTAGATCGATGCCATTGCGGCCTACATCATAGATCGTGTTGCTGGAGATGGTGTGCCCGTGTCCGATGGGATGAATTCCCGCGGCCCAGGTTCCGATCCAATTGACATCATAGATCAAGCAGTTTTCAATGAGATTGTTTTGATATGAGCCATATGGAATGGTGATTCCCGCACTCCACGAATGTGCGATTTCACAATTTTGAATCGCGCCATTTGACCCTCGCCATTCGATGGCGGCATCTTCCATGCCTTTCCATATACGGACATCGGGTAGGTGGGTGCCACCAAAAAGGGGCACTGCATATTCAAGTTTGCAGTTTTTAATAAAGCAGTATGCGCTATACAGATTCTTAATATTAGCGGCAAAGAAATGAAGACCCGATACTTCGACATATTGGGAATTTTGAATCAATATGCCATGATAACGTGTTCGTATTTCCACATCTAATTCATATGGGTTTCCATGATGGGGTGCGTGAAAATATAGATGACCATCCTCATTGTCATAGTACCATTCTGAAGGGGAATCGATGGCGTTGTAGGTATCAAAAATAAAATATGGATTTCCCGCCTGTGGTTGAAGGGAGCCGTTGTTGGAGTTATTGATAAAGGTAAGCTGATTGGTGTTGTGATCGGTGATCGTAGAAGAAGTTGAAGTCCATTGAGCTCCAGGTAAATACCAGATCTTTGCATTATTCCAGTGTTCGGCAGGAAATTGACTGAGCTCAGAATCATATAACGTTGAGCTTTGATTTGGCCCTACGGTGGGCATTGAATCGATGTAGGCAAAATGGGGTTGCAGGAGATGGGAACTCGTATTAGGCCATCTTGCTTCCGTCATCATGTTTCGACTCTCAAATACTTGCAGCACCTCTTCAGTGGGTGTTCTGAAAATGGAGTTTTCAACATGGCTCCAAGTATTGATTTCGTCTAAACCTGTAATGATAACGGTTTCGTTTGAGTATGCTTGTATGCGGGTTATGTTATTTTCATTTCCCCACTTATTCTGAATGATTACGGTTTCGCGATAGGTCCCTCCTCGAATGTAGCAGATGTCGCCAATTTGGAGTTGGTCGACTGCATATTGAAGGGTTCTAAAAGGAGCATTTATTGTGCCGTTGTTTGTATTATTCCCATCAACGGAAACAAATAAAGAAACAGCGTCAACGCGTAAAATAATACCTACGCATAAAAGTAATATGGAATGTCTCATCGCATTATTTTGGTGCATTAAAATCTTTATCTATAGAACGTCTTGCAAGCGGCACTTTTATAAAAAAAAGAGATCAAATCAAGGTTTTGAAAAAATGGACTCCGAAATCGGGTTTATTTGCGACATGCTAAAAGGAGTTTCTTTAAAGAAGCGGGGCAGCTGATGGCTGGGTCTAATGAGGGTTGAAGGAGGATCATCATTCAGTATCCTTGCGTTTAAAAGTCGGAGTAAACAGGTGTTTTGCGATCATTATGGGTTCCCTCCGTTTTAAAAAAATGGTTTGTAGGATAGCCCCCATTCCGAGCCACAAACTCACGGCTTGAATCGGTACGCCTAATCCGGGTATCAAACCGATGAGGGAGAGAAGTAGTAAGCCGATTGCGGAGGCGAGTAAGAGTCGTCCGGTTTCGGCACCGTTGAATGTAAGGACGAGAATGCCGATGAGGCAGGCCGTAATAATTTGGCTCAAATAGACCCATGCACCCCAGAGACCCAGCATGAACAGGCCGGTGGGAAGGCCGATCAAAGAGGTGAGGCAGAAAACACCGATGATCGGCAATACACCCGAAGCAAGAAAGCCGATCAGTGAGCATTTGAGTGGGGCGGAAAAAATAAGATGGGTGGCGTGGGCGGCTTGTCCGGGAAACAGGAGGAGGTAGAGTACACCAACTAGAAAAGCGGCAAAAAGCCAGAGACCGCGTGATTTGAGTTGGGCAATTGAAAAGGGTGAAACAGCAGAGCCAGCGTCATCTTTGAGAATGGTTCCTCCAACTTGAGCGGGATCGATGATAAGGATTTGATCAGTACGGTAGGTGAAGTCGCCTGCTACCCGTAACCCATCAGCTATCAGCGTTTCGCGGGCTTGTATGTGGGCATCTCCACCGATGGTTCCTTCTAGTGTGAGTAGGGTGCCGGCGGTGACGTGTAGATCCCCTTCGATGGTTCCTTCCATGATAGCTTTATCCGCTATCAATCGAACGGTTCCTCCAATCGAGGCTTTTTCGGAGATCGTTACAGTGTCGGCAAGGAGCGTCAGATTGCCTTCGATGATCCCTTCAATACGAACTACTTTACCGGTAATGCGAACGTTGCGTTTGGCGGTGCCAATTAGAGCGGTTTCCATGCCCGCTATTCCGTTGATGTTGCCTTCATAGGTTCCGGAAAAAAAGAGGGGATTGGCGCACAGGATAGTGAGATCGTTGAGGAAGATCCCTTCGGGTTGTGCGACGGTGGCTATGATCCATTGTTCATCTTCGACCTGTTGGTCTGCTGGAATAATATATTGATTGGTGATGGTGATGGCGGTGGCGAAGAGCGGCAGCAGAAGGGTTGCGATTAGGATGTTTCGCATGGGGCATCCTCTCGTACCGTAATGGTGGCATTTTGGACCGCGACTACATGGACGGATTTACCCGCTTCGATCCAGTCGGCATCTGCCATTACGTCTATACGTTTCCCCTCGATTAGAGCGATGCCCGCGGGTCGCAAATTGGAGAGTGCTTCTCCGGCGGCTCCAAGTTCAATGTCGGGTTTGGTATGAGATTGGGAGGTATCGAGATTGTCGCTCAAGGTGAGGTTGCGACCCATTCGGCTTTTCGGGAAAAAGCGCATCCATAGAATGAAGGTGAGGATGAGCAAAAAAAGAAGGCCGATTGCG
Organism: uncultured Verrucomicrobiota bacterium; assembly: GCA_913065005.1. Classification (GTDB taxonomy): domain Bacteria; phylum Verrucomicrobiota; class Kiritimatiellia; order Kiritimatiellales; family Pontiellaceae; genus Pontiella. Next base: position 57,741 of record CAJYAJ010000001.1, read on the forward strand.
CTTAAGGTATTCCAGGGGGCGTCAAACTGAAAGTAGCCGACGGCGGCCGCGGCAAGCCAGATAAGCGCACCGATGATACCGAGAAGGCCGCCCGGTAAAAAGATCTCCATGCCGATGAGAACAAATCCGCTTAAAACGAGTATGCTGTATAAGGTTGTTGGTTCCATTTTTACTCTACTCCCATGTTGTGTAAATCCCGAATGATGTTCGGTTGATCGGGTTCGGAATTACAGGGCGGAAGAAAGGGGAGTGGACCCTCGCCTTTGCCCAGACTCGTTGCTTGCTTTAGATTTTGATTTAGATAGGTTTTTGCGGTTTGGACCGCTTGTGGAAGGGATTCGCCACGGGCGAATGCGGCCGCGGTTGCCGAAGCAAATACGCAGCCGGTCCCATGTGTGGCTCGGGTGCTCATTCGCGGACTTTCCATGAGGAAGCGGTGGGAGGCATCCATAAACAGGTCAGAGCAGTGGGCACCAGCGGCATGCCCACCCTTGAGGAGTACTGCCTGAGCGCCGGCCTCAAGTAACGCATTGGCTAATTCTTGGGGTGAGGCTTGTGGAAGACCGGTTAATTCTCTTGCCTCAGGCAGATTGGGAGTGAGTAGCATGGCACGCGGTATGATGCGTGTTTGGAGGGTTGCGAGCGCTTCTTCGGATAACAGCGCGGTACCGGAGGTGGATCGTAGTACGGGGTCGCAGATGTAGGGAATCGTGGGATGCGATGCGAGCAGATCCGCCACGGTTTCGATGGCGTCTGCGAGCATGCCGGATTTAATAATCGCAGGTGGAAGATCGGAGATCAGGCTGTTCCATTGCGCTTGAATAAGCGGATCGGAAACGGGTTCGATGGATTGAACGCCTTGTGTATTCTGAGCGGTAATGGCGGTGGTGATGGAGCAACCGTGCAAGCCGAAGGCACGGAAGACCTGCAAGTCTGCTTGTATTCCTGCTCCGCCGCCGCTATCTGACCCGGCCATCGTCCAGGCGATGAGCGGTTTAGTTTTCATTGGTTTCGAGGGTGCTGGGAAAATGAAAAATGGTTTCGTCGGGATGTGCATATCCGACTTCATGGGCGATTCGTTCCACAAAGTCGGAATCGGTTGCAAAGCGTCGTTGGTGTTCTTTGAGGGTTTGTTCGGCGATGATGGTTTGGTCGATTTCTCGCTGAAGCGATTGACTCCGCTCTTGATAGGTTTTGAATTGATGTACTTTTGGGATGAATGCTAGCGCAATCCCGACGACAACGACGCCGAGCAAAATGCCGAGAACCACTCGGTTGATCAAATTCCAATATTTTTCGGTCTGTTGCATACGATCCTTATATTCGAATAGGGTACTGGTTGGGGGAGTGGGTCGCAAGAGCGAAAAAAGGCGGCTTGAGAAGCCGCCTTTCTGTACTCGATTTGGCATGAATGTTTATGCGTCGCCGTATCGGCTATCACTTCCGAGCATCTCTTCGATGCGAAGGAGTTGATTGTATTTAGAAATACGATCAGAACGACTGAGTGAGCCGGTTTTGATTTGTCCGGCGTTAGTCGCGACGGCGATATCGGCAATGGTGTTATCGGAGGTTTCACCGGAACGATGAGAAACAACAGCAGTGAAACCGGCTTTGTGTGCCATTTCAATGGCGTCTAATGTTTCGGTGAGGGTTCCGATCTGGTTAACCTTGATGAGGATGGAGTTTGCGCAGCCTTCTTCGATGCCGCGGGCAAGGAATTTAACATTGGTTACAAAGAGATCGTCGCCGACGAGCTGGCAGCGATCGCCCACTTTTTCGGTTAAGACTTTCCATCCACTCCAGTCTTCTTCGTTCATCCCATCTTCGATTGAATCGATGGGGTAGGAGTCGATCAAGGAGGCGAGATAATCGGCTTGCTCTTCGGAAGAGCGTTTTGCACCTGCATCGCCTTCAAATTTGGCGTAGTTGTAGACGTCTTCTTCGAAAAATTCAGAGGCCGCGCAGTCGAGGGCAATCGTGACGTCTTTGCCGGGTTCGTAACCTGCATCTCGAACGGCTTGCATGATGGAATCGAGTGCTTCTTCGGTTCCGCCTTCGAAATTGGGAGCAAAGCCGCCTTCGTCGCCAACCGCGGTTGAAAGACCTTTGCCTTTAATGATGGCTTTCAGTGCGTGGAAAACTTCAGCGCCACAACGGAGCCCTTCTTTAAAGGTTTCGGCGCCAACGGGGCGAATCATGAATTCTTGGAATGCGATGGGGGCGTCGGAGTGCGAGCCGCCGTTGATGATGTTCATCATCGGCACGGGAAGTGCTTTTGCATTGGTGCCGCCAATGTAGCGGAACAGCGGAATGCCGAGTTCATCTGCCGCAGCGTGCGCGGCTGCGAGTGAAACCCCTAACATGGCGTTGGCGCCTAGCTTGGATTTGGTTTCAGTGCCGTCGAGCTCTAGCATGAGATTATCGATGCCGACTTGATCGATGGCATCCATGCCGAGGATGGCGGGTGCGATGATGTCGTTAACGTTGTCGACGGCTTTTTGACAGCCTTTGCCGAGGTAGCGAGCTTTGTCGCCGTCGCGTAATTCGAGGGCTTCGTTGACACCGGTGGAGGCGCCCGATGGGACGGCGGCTCGACCGGTTGCCCCAGAATCAAGAATGATATCTACTTCAAGGGTTGGGTTTCCGCGTGAGTCGAGAATTTCGCGTGCGATTACATCAATAATTTCAGACATGTTTTTCTCCTGTAAATTTTTCGCCTGTTGGGGCTGTTTTTAATCGAAGGCGTGAATATAGGCGTGGACCTAGATGCTCGCAAACAAAATAGCATTAGAAGTTTGTGCGTTTTACCAACGTAAGACGGAGAGGGAGAAGGTGTTGGCATTGCGCAGATGCTTCATGGGAACCCAGCGTTGATTATAGTTGGGACCCCAACTATCGGTGATGCAGCTTTCATCGGTTTGGCGGTTGTAGCCGATGATCATGCAGATATGGCCGCCGCCTCGGCGGAATTCGAGGGCTTCGATGTCGAGATCGGGCTCTTCGGGTTCTTTGCCTGAGCGGATGGCGTTGTGGTGATTGGCAATGGCTTGAAATCCGGGGGTGCTTGTGAAAGACCACATGAGGGGGAGTCCGCGGTCGATCTGTTTTGCGATTTCATCCATTTCGATTTGGCTTTCTAATTCAATGAGATCGCGTCCATAGGTGGAGAGTAAGGGCTGCATCGCTTTTTTGATTTCATGTGGATAGGTTCCGCCGCCTGCTGAGGTGTTGGCGACCACGGCGATGAGATACATATCGGCTGGGATTTCGAAATAGCGCAAATAGCGCTCCCACGTGGCGGGGGAGCAGTAGCCTTTTGCGCCTTGGTCGATCATGGGAATGTTTTTGATGATGACGTCTCCATTTGGGAGCGTTTTGACGCAGCTTGCCACGCGTGTGCGGAGAGCGCTATAGCCTAGTTTGTCGTTTCGTCCTCCGCGCTCGGCGCGTTCGTAGGGCATGATGCGTAGGGTTACGAATTTGCCTTCCATGTGGGAGAGCAGGAGGGCGTGATTGTTCCAGTCCCAGCGCCAGACTTTTTCGCGTAGGTCGCCGCGGCCGATGGAGTCTCGTCGAGGTTTTCCGAGTCGTTGGCGAAGGGTCATTTCGAGGCGTTCAGCGGCGGCTTCGATGGCTTCTTCGGCTTCGTCTCTGTAGCGGTATGGGGCGTCGCCTTGATTGAGGAAAATGATATTAAAGCTGTCGACATGATTTTCTTTTCCATAAAGCGCAGTGGCATAGGCGGGTTCGCTAAGAATATGGGTTTCGCCGTTCATATAGCCGCGATAATTTTCCATGAAATCAGTTTTTGATTCAAACTGGATGTGGAGGCGGTGGGCTGTATTTGAGGTGGTGTCGTCCCATAACCATTCGTCTTGCCAGAGATCGATTCCAAAACAGGCATTCATCTCCTGCCAATGAACCGGGTGAAGACGTCCGCGATTGCGGTGTTTGAGGAGATATTCAAGGTGCTCAACATCAGCGGGAATAAAAATATCGAACGGTACGGTGATGGTTTGGCGGTTTTCTTTTTTGAGAACGACTTCTCGGCGGGAGTAGACTTTGACGACGTCTGCATTGATTTGCCGTCCGTTTTCTTTTTCGGTCCAGACCCGCGCTTCGCTATTCAAGACGCAGATGAGCAGAAGTAACATTCCATATCTCATATCTTCTTTATATACAGATGCGATGTGTTGAGGTAGACAAAAGTAATGAATCTCTTTGATGCACATTGTCATTTGCAAGATGCGCGATTGGCGGAAGACCGGGCGGGGGTGCTGTTGCGCGCACGTGCTGCGGGGGTTGATCGAATTGCGATCAAGGGAGCGTCGGAGGTGGATTGGTCGGAGGTGGAGTTATTGGTTGAGTCGGATTCTTTCTTGCATCCTTCGTTTGGTTTGCACCCTTGGTTTTTGAAGCAGCGTACGTCGGAGTGGGCGGTGCGGTTGAATGCGTTACTTGAAAAATATCCGCAGGCGGGGGTGGGTGAAATTGGAATCGATCCAGATCCGAAGGGGAATCAAGCAGAGTCAATAGAGGTGCAGGAAGAGATTTTTCTTGTGCAGTTAGAGATGGCTCAACGGTGGAAACGACCGGTGTCGATTCATTGTCGAGGTGCGTGGGGGCGCTTGTTGGATTTACTCGATAGGGCGGGTACGCTGCCGGGCGGATGGATGATTCATTGTTTTGGGGGTTCGGTGGAAGTGGCGCAAGAGTTATTGCGTAGAGGGGCGTATCTCTCTTTTTCTGGAACGATTACACGCCCGAATAATCGAAGGGCAGCGGAGGTCTTGCCGTGCGTCCCGGCGGAGCGGTTGTTGCTTGAAACGGATGCGCCGGACCTTTTGCCGATCGGGGCGGTGGGCCCACTTAACGCACCTGAAAATTTACCCAGAATATTGGCTTGTGTCGCCTTCTTGCGTGGCGAATCAGAAGCTGAAGTGGCTTCTATGACGTATCAAAATACGTGCCGACTTTTTGCTCCAACGTTGGAGCTATAAAAGATAGGGCTTGTGCTTTCTTTATAAATAGTTAATTATATTAATTATTATACAAAGGAGCGTTTTATGAAAATATGTATCTGTCGAATGGGGGTCGTTTTATGCCTGTTGTTGCCTCTTTTTTTTACAGAAGCTTCGCGACCGTCACCGCCGAGTGATCCTGATTTATTGCCTACGGTAAGGGGACTCTCTGGTATTCGGTTTTGGGGAGACCTGCCGATCCCCAAGAATGTGGAACCGATTGATGAACTTGCGAAACAGATTTTATCGGATACGACCTATGACCCGGTGTGTGATATGTCATTTCTTGTTATTTCTGGCGGTGGTTCCAGAGGGGCTTTTGGGGCGGGCTGGCTCTCGGGCTGGAGTGATTCTGGGACCCGTCCAACTTTCAGGCTCGTGACTGGGATTAGCACGGGGGCGCTTACCGCGCCGTTTGCTTTTTTGGGTGAAGCTTATGACGATGTGTTAGAAGAGCTTTATACTCTTTACTCAACCACGAATATTTTGGATCCGAGTCATCCCAATGATAACAGTCGATTGCGATCGATCTTAAAGAAATATATCGGCCAAGCTGAGATTCAAAAAATAGCGGATGAATATCGAAAGGGCAGACGCTTGGTGGTGGGTACCACTTGGTGGATGTGCTTCGTCCGGTGGCTTGGGATTTGAGTGCGATTGCCGCATCGGGGTCGAGTGAGTCGTTGGATACCATGTTGGATGTGATGCTGGCTTCGGCGGGGGTTCCTGGATTGTTGCCTCCGGTTTTATTTGAATCGACGATGAGGGGTTCCACGTATGGAGAGCTTCATGCGGATGGAGGTCTAGCTAAGCTTGAATTTTTGGAACCGATTGCAGCTCGAATAGGGGCGGCTTTGAGCAAAGTGGGTCACACTGGTCCCACGATGGTTTATATTTTACATAACGATCGCGTGGCTCCGGCTGTTGCAGAAGTGAAGATAGATCCGAATGCGATTATCTCTTCGGCTTTATTGAGTCTGTTTCGATCGAATGGATTTTATGCACTCAATAATATATTTAATGAGAGTCGAATCGATGGTGAGATATATCAGCTGACGTATATTCCGGCCTCATTTACACAGCGCCCGCGCGAGGTTTTTGATATCCACTATATGAGGGCACTGTTTACATTAGCGCATGATACGGCGAAAGAAGGACCTGATTGGCAGTCCCAACCTCCGCCATACCCTGCTTTGAGCGGATTGCAACAAAGGCTTATGCGTTTGAATATGTAAGATTGATAAATTGGCGTTGTCAACAGGGTTGATGACAGGATAACTTAGAGGTTATGAAAGTACAAAACCGCTCTAGTTATCATCGTGTTACTTTCCGACTTCTTTTGGGTCTGTTGAGCATTTGGTTTATTATTAGTTTTGGGTGCGCCATTCTTTGGCGTGACTGGCTGGATGTGCATGTGCCGCCGATCGGGCATGCTCCGTTTGGATTTTGGATGGCGCAGCAGGGTGCTATTCTGGGGTTTGTAGGGTTGCTCATTATCTATGCCATTGCAATGAACCGACTGGATCGCCGTTATCGTGAGATGAAAGATAGGGAGGATGCGGTATGAGTCAGGAGGTGTTAAATTATCTCTTTATTGGGCTCAGTTTTGCGCTTTATCTCTTTATCGCTTTTCGTTCTCGTGCGGGCTCAACTAAGGAGTTCTATGTGGCGGGTGGCGGGGTTTCGCCTGTAGCAAATGGTATGGCGACTGCGGCGGATTGGATGAGTGCTGCCACCTTTATTTCTATGGCGGGTACGGTGGCGATTAGTGGGTATGATGGATCGCGTTTTTTGATGGGTTGGACGGGCGGATTTGTGCTCTTAACCATGTTGATGGTTCCGTATTTGCGGAAATTTGGGAAAGCGACGGTACCAGATTTTATTGGCGATCGTTATTATAGCCGCGGAGCTCGTGCGATTGCGGTGGTGTGTGCCCTCTTTATTTGTATGACGTATATCATGGGACAGATGCGGGGTGTGGGGGTGGTCTTCTCTCAGCTCTTTGGCATTTCTATACCAGCAGGGGTCTTGATTGGAGCGACGATCGTCTTTTTCTATGCGGGCATGGGTGGCATGAAGGGCATCACGTACACGCAGGTGGCACAGTATATGGTGATGGCATTTGCGTATACTCTTCCGGCGCTATTTATCTCGTTTGCCCTGACGGGGGATGTGTTGCCTCAAGTGGGCTTGGTGAGTGAAACGGTGGCAGGGGTTCCTTTTTTAGAAAAACTAGATGCGATCAATCGTGAGCTTGGCTTTGCGGCTTATACATCGGGTACGCTATCGAAATTGAATATGTTTTGTATTACCGCGGCGTTGATGTGCGGAACCGCTGGGTTGCCGCATGTGATCGTGCGCTATTTTACGGTCAAAAATGTACGCGCGGTTCGGGTCTCGGCTGCATGGACGCTTGTGTTTATTGCGGTGATCTATTTAACGGCGCCAGCGATTGGTGCGTTTGCTCGGGTGAATTTGATTGAGGCGGTCAATGAGGTGCCTCACGTGGAGTTACCCGGTTGGTTTGAGGCGTTCGAGAAGACGGGTCAAATCACATGGACCGATGTGAATGGAGATGGATGCGTACAGTATCGAGGGCCGGAGCAGGCGGAGGCGAATGAACTTATTTTTGGAACCGATATGATGGTGATGGCCAATCCAACTATTGCAGAGCTACCCATGTGGGTGGTGGCGTTGTTGATGGCGGGATGCATTGCGGCGGCGCTTTCAACGGCAGCGGGGCTTTTGTTGGTTTTATCGACTTCGATTGCCCATGATCTAATGAAAAAGATTATCAAACCCGATTTGAGCGATCGGGAGGAGGTGCGCTGGGCGCGCCTGGCCTCGTTTGGTGCGCTGGTTGTTGCGACCTATTTTGGGATTAATCCGCCGGCGGCTTTTATTGCGAAAACAGTGGCGTTTGCGTTTGGGTTAGCGGCGAGTTCATTCTTTCCAACACTTCTGATGGGCATTTTTTCAAAAAAGATGAATAAAGTAGGCGGCATGGCTGGGATGAGCATCGGGCTTTTGTTTACGTTTTCCTATATTGTCTATTTCCAATTCTTGGGGGGAACGGAGGATCAATATCTATGGGGCATCACGCCGGAGGGCATCGGATTTGTGGGCATGTTGATTAATTTTTCTGTCTCGTTCGTGGTGTGTTCGGTTACGCCTCCCCCTCCTCAAAAGGTGGTTGAGATGGTTGAGCAAATTCGACTTCCAGAAGGGTAGGTAATTCGTTTAAATTAAAGGGATATATTCTTTGCCGTTTAGATAACCCCTTCGCTATCGCTATTATAATCGGAAGATTAGGGATAAGCTTTTATTAGTTTTGTATCGATGAAAAAAAGAAATTACAGAGGCATGCATGGCTTGTTGATCCTGTTGACGATATTGATCGCGTTGGCATGTAAAGGGTATGCGGAGCGACAAACACCTGCTGAGCTTTTGAAGGATGCCACGCTAGCGATGCAGGAAGCTCGGTTGGATGAAGCCTCGGCGTTGATGTATCTCTATCTGGGTCAGGTTGAATCGTCTAAAGCGGAGCGGGTGGTACAGATTGCGCAGGATATGCGCTTCAAGCTTGCAACGGTTTTGATTCAAATGAAGCGCTTAGACGAGGCGGCTTTTTTATTGGAATCATATACTTCGTTACCGTTTGCAACTCAGCCTCGGCAGGCGTTGAAAATGATGGCGACTTGTTTTTATGAAATCAGCGATTATGCGTCGACGGTCAATGCGGTGAGCAATGCGTTGGCCTACACGTCGACTCAGGCGGTGGATGCGCTGGAGTCTGAGGAGATGAGCGGGGGAGATGAGGAGGCGCCTTTTACGATGGAGGAAAAGGGGGCGCTCTATTTAATGCAGGCTGAGGCGTGCATGGAGTTACAGCGGTGGGATGGCGCAGTGGAGGCTTTTGAGTTTGTGGTGGAACATGCGGTGGATGATCAGCGCAAGGGATATGCCACGATGCAGTTGGTGAATGCGTTGATTGAGTTGCATGATTTTGAGCGAATTACGGCGTGGATTCCGCAGTTGTATCGGACCGATGCTCGCTATGATATTCGGGTGAATCTGGCTTTATTGAATGCGGCAGCGGCACTGTATCAAGCGGAGGAGTATGCGAGTGCTTTGCCGCTCTATCGGATGATTATTCCCAAGGATGAATTATTGGTTTTTCAGGAAGAGAAATTGAAGGCGTTGCGGATAGAAGCTGGGTTGCCACCGGAGTTGGGTGCAACGATGACGGCGGATGAAATGGTGCTCTTTGGGGTATCGAATGAGAGCGATGTTGAGGCACAGGTGAAGGATGCTTCGAGTGGGTTGTTGGTTGAAAAGCCGAAGGCACTGGTGGAGCATGAGGAGCTTTTGAATGCACTGCGAGAGATCCCGCCTTATGAGATCGATGTGGATTATCGGATGGCGGATTTATACCGCACGGTGGAGCGCTATTGGGAGAGTGTGGCTTTTTTTGAGCGGGTGTTTGAGGCGGTTCCTGAGAGCGAAATTGGCGAGCGGTCTGCGTATGAGATGGTGGACGTATTGTTGAATGAATTGAATGAGACGGATGAGGCCGAGGTGCGAGCACTGGCATATATGCAATCGTATCCTCAGGGCATTACTCCGCGGCAGTTGGCATATATGCTCAATGGCTATTATCAGGCGCAGGCGGATATGGCATCGGTCAAGGAGCTCAAACCGTATTTGGATGACTTGAAGCGGACGAATAGTTCGATCATTATTCAGTATGATGCGGAGCTCTATTTTATGCAGGCGGTGGCGGATTTGGTCTTGTTAAATTATGATGAAGCAGAAGCGGGCTTTAAGTTTGTTTTAGAGACTTTTCCTGAATCTCATCAGACGGCAAACAGTTTATATTGGTATGCGATGGCGCGCTTGTTTTTACAAAACTATGCGGATGCATGGGTCGATTTTACCACCTATTTGGAGCGCTATCCGACAGAGGCTTATGCCGATGAGTGTGAATTTCAGGTGGGGGTTTGTCTATTTGGTTTGGAGCGGTATGATGAGGCGGTCGAGCGGTTTAGTCGGGTGATTTCGGTATATCGTGATTCGTCGGTCTATCCTGAAGCGTGCAGTATGCGGGGCGATATTTATGGATCGCGCGGGTGGCTCGATGAAGCCATTGCGGATTATGAGCGGGCGATTGACGCGGCGAAGAGTGTGGGGCAGGCGACGTATCCGACGTTCCAGATGGCGGAGGTGTTTGAGGCGGAGGATCGATACGATCGAATTGTCAGTTGTGTGGAGCTCTATTTAGATCGATGGGGAGCGGATGCTGATATTGCGAAGGCGTTGTTCTGGATTGGGAAGACAAAGATTCAGCAAAAGCAGATGGAGGAAGCGATCGAGACCTATGTGGATGCGATTGTGACCTATGGAAATGATGTGCAGCAGGAGGGCGTCGACCTGATGGTTGCGGAGTTGATTAAAATCTCAAGATTGTATCTGGATGTGGAGCAGCAGGCGGGCTTGAAGGGGCTTTTGCGTGAGGCGATTTCAGTTGCGGAGGGAGAGGCTTTGTCGCTTCGTTTGCGCGTGGCTTTAGCGAATTTGGAGGGCGAGGCGATTGCATTAGGTGCTCAGTTCATTCGTGAGCTTGCGTCGTTCGAGAATGCCTCGCCGCCCGTGCTGGCTTGTATTTGTGATGCCTCGTTTGATCGAAATGATTTTTCGCGAGCGGAGGAGTTGCTCGATCTATTTGTGCGGCAGTTTAGTGAATCGGATTTTATGCGGGCGGCGTTTAAGTTGCGGACGTTTGGGCAAATGTCGGTGGCTGATTATGAGGGGGCATTGGAGACCCTAGAAGAGGCACAGGAGAATTATGGTGTCGAATATGATATGGCGTGGACGCAGTTGGCGAAGGCGGAGGCGCTTTTGGAGTTAGATCGATTTGACGAGGCGTATGAGGCTAATTTAGGCGTGTTGAATGTGCGTGCGTGGCGGGGGGCAGCGGTGGCGCAGGCGACGTATCAGTTGGGGTTGGTTGAGGAGACGCGAGGAGAAGCGTTGAAGGCTTTTGGTTTTTATCAGCGGACGTATTTTCAATACAAAGGCCATGCGGGGGGGCATTGGGCGGCGGAGGCTTATATGGCGAGTGCGCGTTGTTTGGCGGCCCTGGGGCTTGAGAATGATCGCCGCAATACCTTTCGAGCTATGTTGTTCGATCCGTTTGTGAATCAGTTAGCGCAGGCGGATGTGGCGCGTGAAATTTTGGGTGCGGCTGAAGTGGCTGAGATTGAGGCATATATTGAAACGGGTGGGGTAACGAATATTGCGGTGGAAGTGGATGCCGCGCGGTTGAGAGGTGCCTTATGATTCGTGGATGGCTGATTGGAATCGTGGCGTTGGGGATCTCTGCTCAAGCGGAGGTGCCCAAGGGGGTACCGGCTTTGTTGGAGGCGATTAATGGAAAACAGGCGCGGGTCTTTTTGCAAGGTGCAACTCCAACAACGCTTTCGTTTACGGGGGTCTCTTCCACGATGGTGAATGCGATTCCGGTGGATCGTGTGGCTCGGTTGGTTTTTTTCCCGGAGCAGGATGTGGAACAGCTTGAGCAGGAGGTTGTGCAGCAAACAAGACGAGCCCATACGTTGCTGGAGGTGCTGGCTCCGTATGAGCCGTATATGGCGATTCCGAATACTATGCAGCGACTCTTTTTGTTGCAGGTGAACGATTGGTTTGTGGCGGGGCAGGATGCACGGGCAGAAGCGGGTGCGGCTCAACTTTTAGCGTGTACTAAGGAGGAGCGTATGCGGGAACACGGCCTTCGATATACCTTGCTCTTGGCATTGCGCTCCGGTGATCTTGCAGAGGCGAAGGCGTTGATCGATGGGATGTCAGAGGGTGCCATGCGGCAGTATTTTGAAGCGGAAATTACAGCGGTCGAGGCGGGTGCTAAGGCGGCGATGATGCAGGTGACGCAGTTGATTGCGGTGCATGCAAATGAGGTGGATTGGTTGGCGCCGACGGAGTTATTGGCGGCCCAGTTGTATCTGGAAATGGGGATGACAAATTCGGCGGTTCAGACGGCTCATCAGGTGGCTTCTATCTATCAAGGAAGTGTGATGGCGATGGAAGCGCAGTCGATGATGAAGCAATTGGATGTAGACGAGTAGGAAGAGAGGAGATTGGATATGAAGAGATGGATGATAGTGGGCGTTTGGAGTGCGCTGGTGAGTGTTGGTTTTGCACAGGGGAGTGAGCCAGCTTCCCAGGTGAGTTTATTACAGCTGATTAAAACCGGTGGTTGGGCGATGTGGCCGTTGGGTGGGTTTTCGATTTTTATGGTTACCTTAATTATACAAAACTTTATGAATCTGCGTCCGAAGGTGTTGTTACATCATGAGCAGATGCCTGCTTTGTTGGAGATGATGATGGGACGGAAGGTGAAGAGTGCGTTGATTTATTGCCGCAAAAATCCGTCGTTATTTGCCAATACGCTTGGCGCGGGTTTAGAGCGGTGCTTGGATGATGAGGTCATCGATTTTATGAACGTGAAAGAGTCGGTTGAGGAGGCGTCGATTGAGCAGACATCGAAGTTGATGAAGCCGATTGATTATCTTTCGATTATTGGTGCGAGTGCGCCGATGTTGGGTCTACTTGGAACGGTTTCGGGGATGATTAAGGCCTTTAATACAATGGGTACTACGGGCATGGGCAAACCCGAGCTTTTGGCGGCGAATATTGGGGAGGCGTTGATTACGACGGCGACGGGGTTGGTGATTGCGATTCCGGCGATGTTCTTCTTTTTCTTCTTTAAGAAGGGATTCCAGAAAACGTTAGCGACATTGGGTCGAAATGTGGGGTTTTTATTCGATGCGTTGCAGTCAGGTAAACGGCCGGTGAGTTTTATTGATCTGGATACCTTGGAGAAGATGGAAGGCGAATAAGATGCGGCTGGCACCTAAACAGAACGATGATGACCTCGAGTTGGATATGTCTCCGATGATCGATATGGTTTTCTTGTTGTTGATTTTTTTTATTGTGGCATCGCAAATAATTGATGAGAAGCCGCAGGTGGAGATTCCGGCGGCGGTCTATGCCAAGGTGCCGGAAGATACGACGGGGCGGGTGATGATCACGGTGCGTGAGGATGAGCGTTTTTTTATGGGGCAGGTGGAGGTGTCGTTTGAGGAGCTCAAAGAGCGGTTGGCTTTGGAGATAGAGGCGGATCCTGCTTTGCGTGTTTTCATTCGGAGTGATGCCCAGACGAAATATAAGGTGAATGAGAAAGTGATGACAGCGTGTGCAGAGGTGGGTGCGAACGACCTGATTTATGCTGCGTTCGAGGAGTGAGATGAATCTGACAAGAAATCAAGAAGAGGTGAAGTTGGAGTTGCAAATCGCGCCGTTGATTGATGTGGTTTTTCTGTTGCTGATCTATTTTATGGTGACCGCTTCGCTGATCAAGAAAGAGGGAGATATCTCTTTTGTGTTGCCTGCAAATGTGGCGCAGGAGGAGATGGTGGTGGTGCCGGTTGAGGTGCTCATTGAGGTTATGTCCGATGGGGTTGTGGAACTGGAGGGATTGCGTTTCCAGCAGGCGGATCGTGATTTAAAAAATTTGGTGGTACAGGTGATGGGGTTGCGTCAGATTGCGCGATCTCAGCAGAGTCCGTTCTTTGTCAATATTGTGCCGCATCAGGATGCACGCCATTGGCGGATTATTGATGTGATGGATGCGTGTGCGGCGGCGGGTGTAGAGAGTTTAAGTTTTAGTAAGGCGTTATAAGCATGTGGAAGCGTAAATCCAAAGCGGCCCAACCGGGCAAGATCACGAAAGGCGGTCCAAGCGGCTTTGTGATCAGTTTGGTAATCCATGCGGCATTGTTTTTATTGGCGGGCTTGTTGGTGGTCTTTACGGTGCAGCAGAAGGAGGAGAAGAAATTTGTTCCGCCGGCACCGGTGGAGCGCCCAAAGATGCAGTTGAAGAAGCCGAAGGTGAAAGTGAAGAAGACGGCGAAGCCGAAGCCGACGCAGCGGATTGTGACGAAGATGAAGTCGGCGAGTATGCCGGATATTCAGTTGCCGGAGTTGAGTGGGGTTGCGGATGGATTAAGTGCGGGTTTGGGTGGATTTGATCTTATGCCGGATTTAAATGAGATGACGTTGTTTGGCGGTGGACAGACCATCGGGAATGATTTTGTGGGTACGTTTTATGATTTTAAACGGGACCGGACGGGGCGTCCGATTCCTATGGAGCCTTCGCAGTTTTCAGAGGAGTTGCGTCGGTTTGTTCGAGATGGGTTCCGGACGTCTCGGTTAGCTCAATTTTATCGATCTCCGAAGAAGTTATATGCGACGGCGTTTATGATTCCACCGGTGCGTTCTTCTGTGGCACCGAATGCGTTTGGGGAATCTGAGACGGGGGGTTGGTGTTGGATGGCGCATTATAAAGGACCGTTGGTGTATCATGAAGATACCAAGATTCGTTTTTGGGGGAACGGGGATGATGTGATGGTGATCGCGGTGGATGGCGAAGTGGTGCTTAGTGCTTGTTGGCCGGATGAGGGAAACTGGGGGATCAGTACGATTGGGGGCGATTGGCGCAGTGATGCAAAAAATAATTTCCGGTTTTATTTGGGCAATAATTTAGCACGCGTGGGGGATTGGATTGAGTTGAAGGCGGGGGAACCGCGTGAGCTGGATATCATGATTGGGGAGGTGCCGGGCGGGGCATTTAGCGCCATGCTAACCGTTGAGGTGGAGGGCCAGACGTATGCTGAGAATCGGCAGGGCGGCCCCATTCTTCCGATGTTTAAGACCGATGAGCCTTCGCGGAATCTGTTGGATGAAATCTTTAAAAATTTGGTGCCGGGGGAAGCGGCCATTACGAATGGACCGATCTTTCGAGATTATGATTTTGCGGCTTCAAAACAGGAGGAGGAAGTCGTGGTGGTGGAAGAGGAAAACGTGAGCCCGTTTCGAATGTGGCGTTTTATGAACGGGCAGGAGATCGAGGCGGCGTATATTTCTACGATGGGGGATCAAGCGGTTCTGAAGCGGGCCGATGGAAAGCAACGGAAGGTGGCGCTGAGGGAGTTAAGTGAACCAGATCGAGAGTTTATTGATCTATCCAGTGCACCGCCCTATTCAATTGATTTTGTGAAGACGAGTGCCGTTCGCTCTATCCAAACAACCCCGTTTCTTGAAGAGGAACCGCCGCGGATTAATGACCTAACGTTTGGGGCACGGGTGAAGCAAAGCAATTCAAAGCCGTATAATCATGAGATTAGGGTCGAATATTTTGCAATTGGGCAGGAGTTGATTGGGGATGCTTACATTTTGATTGATCGGCAGCAAAGCACGTTTGTTCCATCGCAGATCAATGGGTTTTCGCATACATTTTCTGGTGAGCCAATTGAGTTTATGGAGTATGTCTATGATGGGGATCGACGGGGCAGAAAGTATGTTGCGAATGTGGTGGTGATGTATGATAAGTTGGGTCGTATTATGCATCATTCGGCTTCCAATGAGTGGATGTTTGAGCAGCTCGATAAATTGAAGCAGATACCGGTGGGTCGGTATTTTAATGAGCGTTGTGAGCGCGTATTCCCGACGGCGCCAAAGGCGCAGCGTTATTAGTCCAGCGCTTTAGGTGCTCAAGGCGGATGCGACAATAGCTCGTGCTTCTTCTTGAATTTGATGAAGGTGCTCGGGAGCGATGAAACTTTCCGCATAAATCTTATAGATCTCTTCGGTTCCAGAGGGGCGGGCTGCAAACCAGCCGTTTTTGGTGCAGACTTTAAGTCCTCCAATGGGGGCTCCGTTGGCAGGTGCGCAGGTGAGTTTGGCGGTGATGGATTCGCCGGCGAGGATTTCGGTCGTGACATTTTCTGGCACGAGTGCGGCGAGTTGCTGTTTTTCTTTGCGGGTGGCGGGTGCATCGATTCGTGCATAGTAGGGGGTTCCATGGCGTTGCGTCATGGCGGTGTAATGGTGCCCGGGATCTTGGTTGGTTGTGGCACAAATTTCAGCGGCAAGGAGGGCGAGGATGATGCCGTCTTTATCGGTACTCCAAACGGTGCCATCATGCCGAAGAAAAGAGGCGCCTGCGGATTCTTCACCCCCGAAGGCGGCAGTGCCTTCGAGGAGCCCGCTGACAAACCATTTGAAACCGACGGGGACCTCTTGTAGCTCACGGTTTAGTTCGTGGGCAATGCGGTCGATCATGGATGAGCTGACGAGGGTTTTACCGATACCGGCGTTGGTCGGCCAGTGGGGGCGGTGGGTATAGAGATATTCAATGGCAACGGCTAGGTAGTGGTTGGGATTGAGCAGCCCGCAGGAGGGCGCGACGATTCCATGCCGATCAAAATCGGGGTCGTTTCCAAAGGCGATATCGTAGTGGTCTTTGAGTTCGATGAGTCCGGCCATGGCAAAAGGAGAGGAGCAATCCATGCGAGTTTTTCCATCGTGATCGCGGTGCATGAAGGCAAAGGTGGGATCGGGGGTGTCGTTGCGAATGTCTAGGTTGAGTCTATAGGTGTCGCGGATGGCATGCCAGTAGGCTCCGCCTGCTCCGCCCATTGCATCGGCACATATGGAGAGATCGGCTTCGACGATGGCCTCCATGTTGATGACGTTTTTTAGGTCTTCTACATAGGGGGTTATATAGTCATAGGCGACGGTGGTTTCGGCGGCCAGTGCGTCGGGATAGTAGATAGATTCAACTTCATCATTGTTTTCGGCGAGGAGCTCGTTGGCACGGTCGGCGATCCATCCGGTGGCATCGGTATCGGCTGGACCTCCGTGTGGGGGATTGTATTTGAAGCCGCCATCCGTTGGGGGGTTGTGCGAGGGCGTGATCACGACTCCATCGGCACGTCCGATATCGCGCCCGCGGTTGTGCGATAGAATGGCGTGAGAGATGACGGGGGTTGGGGTGTAGCCCTGATCCCGGTCAACCATGACGGTTACTCCATTGGCAGCGAAGACTTGCAACGCACTTTTGAGGGCGGGGGTTGAGAGGGCGTGGGTGTCTCGCCCGATAAAGAGGGGGCCGTTGGTGCCTTGTGCTTTTCGGTATTCACAGATGGCTTGGGTGATGGCCATGATGTGATCTTCGGTAAAACTTCCGTTGAGAGAGGTGCCTCGATGACCGGAGGTGCCAAAGGCGACTTGTTGTGCGGGATCGGTGAGGTCTGGTTCCGTTTCATAGTAGAGGGAGATGAGCTCTGAAATATCGGTGAGCGTGGTGGTGTCAACAGGATGTCCGGCTTTTGGATGCATTTTTGTTCCCAATCTTTCTTTTGGAGGGGGCATTCTTATCAATAAGTAGGATTTGTCTCAACTCTGATTATGGGAAAAACAAGGAGAAGCTTGCAAGCGAAGGCGGGGGTGTGCAAGGTGATGGTTTTACATTCATAGGAGATAGATATGGCAGAAGCAGCAGCAAGACATATTTTAGTCGCAACAGAAGCGGCGTGTACTGATTTGAAAGAACAGATTGCAAGCGGGGCGGATTTTGCGGCGCTGGCGCAGGAGCATTCGCAGTGTCCAAGTGGGGCGCAGGGGGGTGCGTTGGGAACGTTTGGTCGAGGTCAAATGGTGAAAGAGTTTGATGAAGTGGTTTTCAGTGCGCCCGTAGGTGAGGTGCAGGGACCGGTTCAAACACAGTTTGGTTTCCACTTGGTGGAAGTGACGCAGCGTACAGATTAAGTGCGTTCGGGGGGCGTGAGCCCAAACTTGGCATAGGCGCGGTCGGTTGCGACGCGCCCTTGTGAGGTTCTTTTTAAAAACCCTTCCTGTATGAGGTAGGGTTCATACACTTCTTCGAGGGTGTCGGCTTCTTCGCCGACGGAGACTGAGAGGGAGTTGAGTCCAACGGGCCCTCCGTTGAATTTTTCGATGAGGGTGGTGAGCAGTCGTTTGTCCATCTCTTCGAGGCCGTCGTCGTCGATATCCAGGAGGTTAAGGGCTTGGTCGGCGAGGTTGGCGGTGATGATGTTATCGGCTTTGACTTGCGCATAATCGCGGGCGCGGCGTAATAAATTGTTGGCAATTCGGGGGGTTCCACGGGATCGGCGGGCAATTTCGATGGCGCCGTCTTCTTCGAGCTTGACGTTGAGAATGTGTGCGGAGCGTTGGAGGATCGTGGCTAGGGTGGTGGCATCGTAGTAGTCGAGTCGGTTGGTGAGTCCGAAGCGGGAGCGCATGGGGGCGGAGAGCATTCCGCTACGGGTTGTGGCACCGATGAGGGTGAAGGGGGGCACGTTGAGGCGAACGGAGCGGGCGTTGGGTCCTTGATCAATCACGATATCGATCACGAAGTCTTCCATGGCGGAGTAGAGATATTCTTCTACGGAGCGTTGCATGCGGTGAATTTCGTCGATGAAGAGAACGTCTCCGCGTTCGAGACTGGTGAGAAGGCCGGCTAGATCGGAGGGTTTATCGATGACGGGACCGGAGGTGCATTTGATGTTGGCATCCATGGCGTCGGCTAGGATGTAGGAGAGGGTGGTTTTCCCGAGACCGGGAGGGCCGCAGAGGAGGACGTGGTCTAGGACGTCACCGCGCTCTTTGGCGGCTTGGACGAAGAGTTCGAGGCGTTCTCGAATTTTGTCTTGTCCAGTAAAGTCGGAAAAACGGGAGGGTCGGAGCTTTTGCTCAAATTCGATGTCGGGTGTGATGATTTCGCTGTTCATGATTTTCCATGAAGCCACAGGGATGACGGCTTGTCACGCGGTTTTCTATGCAGCGTTGATGATTTGTTTCCATTTCTGACGAGCGGTTTGCCATTCGGAGGTGTGGGTGGGGGGGTAGCTCTCCATTTCTTGGGCGAAGGAGTTGCGGATGAGGGTGCGTCCGGCGGCAAGGTCGGTCAGGTCGCCGAGGGCGATCATTTGCATGATGCAGTTGCCGATGGCGGTGGCTTCGGCGGGTCCGGAGTGGACGGGGCGGGCGGTTGCATTGGCGGTCATTTGATTGAGCAGGTGGTTGCGTCCGCCGCCGCCAACAATCCGAATGCAATCGAAGGTGCGTTCGCTAAGTATTTCGAGATCGTCGAGTGTTTCGGCATATAAAAGAGCGAGTCCTTCGTAGGCGATGCGAATGGTTTGGGCGTGGTTTTGGGGAATGGGTTGGTGTGTTTCTTGGCAATATTCGCAGATACGTTGGTGCATATCGCCGGGGGTAAAGAAGCGTTCATCTGCGGGGTTGATGAAGGCGTGAAAGGGTTCGGCGGCTTGAGCCATTTCAACCATCTGGGTGAAGGTATATTCGTGTCCGTGCTGTTTCCAGATACGTTGTAGTTCTTGAATGATCCATAAGCCGTTTAAGTTTTTGAGGAAGCGGATGGTGTTGCAAACGCCGACTTCGTTGGTGAAGTTTTTTTCGAGGACGTTGTTGTTAATGCGGGGCTTGGGTAGTTCACAGCCTAGGAGCGACCAAGTTCCAGAGCTAAGGAAGGCGGCTTGTTCGTTGGGTTGGGTGGGTACGGCGGCGAATGCACAGGCGGTATCGTGGCCTCCGGCGGCGATGACCGATACGCCATCTACGGTTCCGATTGGGGTTCCGGGGTCAACGAGGTCGGCAAATAGATCGGTTCGAATGCCGGTGGTTTGGAGTAGATCATGCGCCCAGGTTTGGGTTTGTGGGTTGTAGCATTGGGAGGTACTTGCGATGGTGCGTTCGGCAATTTTTTGTCCGGTTAGCCAGTAGGTAAGGAGGTCGGGGGAGAAGAGGAGTTGGTGTGCATGGGTGTAGGCGGGTGCGTTTTGTAGGTGTAAGGCATAGAGTTGATAGAGGGTGTTGATCTCCATGAATTGGATGCCGGTTTGTTCAAATATGTGTTCGCGTGAACTTTTTTTGAAGAGGGCGTTAAACATGCCGTTGGTGCGTTCGTCGCGATAGTGAACAGGATTTTGGAGGAGGCTTCCGGTGGTGTCAAGTAGCCCGAAGTCAACGCCCCATGTGTCAATTGAGAGGGAGCGTACGGGGTATTGATTTTGAGCGGTGGCGAGCCCTTCTCGGAGTTGGCGATAGAGATGGAGAAAATCCCAGTGGAGGTGGCCTTGGAGATCAATGGGTCCATTCCAGAAGCGGTTAATCTCATGAAGTTGAAGTTGATCGTTTTCGATGTGCCCGGCAATGGTTCGTCCGCTTGAGGCGCCGAGGTCGATGGCTAAGTAGGTTTCGCTCATGCTTCTTTTTCCTATAGGCGGGGCGCATGTTCAAGCAGGAATTTTTCTGCTTCGGGGCTCCAGAGTCCTTGGTGGGCGGTGACGATTCGATCGAGTTCGCGGTAGAATTCGCCGGGCTGGTTGGCGAGTTCGGTGAGGGCGACGAGGGGGAAATCGAAATGGGTATAGATCAATTTTTTGCCGCCGGGAATATCGGGTAAATTGAGGGTGGTGTTGATGACTGCATTTAATCCACCGATGTGGGTGATGAGTCCGGAGGGGTTGACGCGTCCGCTGGCCATGAGTTCGAGTGATTCGATCATGTCGTGTGTGTTGCCGCCGCTGGTGCCTACGACATGCGTGGCGGCGTAGTGGACGTTGTAGAAGTTGAATGCGGCGGAAAATTGGGGGTCGGTGGGGCCGGCAAAAAAGTTGAGGCATCCGTCGAATCCAAGTAGCTGATCTGCTTGTTCGAGTAGCGGTGCGACGGGGGCATAGACAAATACATCGTCGAATCCATGTCCTTCGGGGGAGAGGGCTTTGAGCTCTGGGGTGGAAACGTTGAGGCTGTTGATATAGTGCAGTTCAACTCCGTGGTTTGCGGCGTCTTCGATGGTGTAGAGTGCGGCGGCTCGGTCGATGAGTTTCTGATCAATCCCTGTCACGATGACTTGGCTGGGGCGGCGGTCGCAGTGGATAATATAGTCGATGGCGCCGAGACCCATGGGGCCGACGCCGCCGAGGAGTGCGAGGGAGCCTCCTTCGACGATCCCCATTTTGTGTTCATAGCTGCCGGGGGTGGTGTGATAGTTGGCGTGAAAAGCACCGATGACACAGGAGAGGGGTTCTGCGAGGGAGCCGAGGTAGTAGGCATCGCCTTTGAAGGGGAGTAGGCAGTTGTTTTTCATGACCTCGGCGGGAATGATAACGTGTTGCGCATCGCCGCCGATATGGGGGTAGGAGTAGCCGGGGGCGGAGAGGATGCCGACGGGTCCGGTGGGGTCGTTCAGTGCGGGTTGAATAGAGAATTTTTCACCGGGGGTGAATTGATCTTTCCAGGCGGTGCCTACTTCAAGAATTTTCCCGCAAAACTCGTGACCGATCATAATCGGTTCGTTGGCGATGGCGTTGGGAATGCGCTTATGTTTGGTGCCTTGTGTGGAGGCTTTGTAGGAGGACATACAGATCGAATCGGAAACAATCTCGGCCAGAATTTCATCGGGCTGGATGGCGGGCAAATCAAGGTCGTCGAGGCGTAAGTCTCGTTCACCGTGAAGTCGAATGGCTTTTGTTTTCATTTCATTTTCCTTTAGTTGAGCATGACTTGACCGCCGGTAACGGGAAGGGCTTGTCCGGTTTCATATTGTTGTTCTACGCGATATAAAATGGCTTTGAGAACATCGTTACTGGAGCAGCCACGTCCCATTGGGATTTGAGCTTCGTAGTGGCGGCGAACGTCTTCGATGGTTTGGGCGCCGGGCACTTTTCCGCTTTCGAGATATTGGACGAATAGACCGGTGGTGGGATCGGACCAGAGCGGACCATCAAAGAAGTTTCCGGGGCAGACTGTATTCACTTTGGTGCGATCTTCAACGAGCTCTTTGGCGAAACTTTGGACGAGCCCAATCGAGCCGAATTTAGATCCGGCATAGGCGGCATTGCGATTGGAGCCTTCGAGTGCGGACTTGGAGGTGATGCTGATGATATCGGTTGCATAGTTGCCAGAAGGGCGGTTCATGCGCTCCATTATGGGCGCTACGTGTTTGGTGCAGAGAAAGAATCCGAGGTAGTTGACATCGGTTACAAATTCAAAATCAGCTTTGCTGAGTGTTTTGACGCTACCGGCTTTGAGCACGCCGGCATTGCTGATAAAGAGATCTATGCCGCCGACTTGCTGAACGATGGATTGAATCATGGATTGAACGGAGGCTTCGTCGGTTACGTTGCAGGCGAGGGGTAAGGCGGTTGTGCGGCCGGCTTTCTGATTTAGTTCATGGGCGAGTGTTTCGGCGCCTTCCAAGTTGAGATCGGCAATAAATACGAGCGCACCTTGATCGCAGAGTCCGCGAACAATTCCTTCGCCAAAGCCTTGGGCTCCTCCGGTTACGACGGCGACACGGTTATGAACGGTGGCTGCGCGGCCTGAGGCGTGGGGTGCGTGGGATGTGCCGTTAACGGCATCGTCATAGTCGGCTCCAATGAGAAAGAATCCGACCTCTTTGATGTGAACGGAGCGGGTTGTTGGCGTGAGCTGGCTGGCTAGTTGTTCGTAGGTGCAGGTGAGTTCGGGTTGGTCGAGGTGTTCTACATGATGGACGATGGCACTGGATGTACCGTTAAAGGTGTGTCCGCGGAGAAGCGGTGCGATGTCGAATGAGTTCATAGCAACTCCTTTATATTTTCAGGTTGGTGGGGATTCATGTTTCGTCCGATGGTAGCATAGTGTTGTACACGGGTTTCAAGGGATTGATCGATAAGTGGGTTTTCAGGATGAAAGAGGCCGAGGGTTTCGTTTTGTGCGGCGCATTTTTCGTGAGCAATGAGAGCCCAGGCGGCATCGCAGAGGTGCTGAAAGGCGGGGTCGAGAAGAATGGGGCAGTTAAATGATTGGCGGGAGCTGTTGATATCTACTCCGCTTATTTCCATGAGCCCGTGATGATGGCATAGCTGCTGGAGGCGTTGGAGTTGTTTGTGCGTATTGCGGGGTGGCATATAGGTGATGGCTTGAAAGCCGAGCTCTTTCAAGGTGTTGATAAGCTGATCGAGGAAGCTGTCTTCAAAGGTTTGTGCTCGTTTGTCGCCGGTTGGTGATTCGGAGACGTCGCCGAGGTAGGCGTAGGCGGGAATGGCATGGATGCTTCGTGCAAAGGCAGCGGCGTCGCGGGCGGAGGGGCATTCATCGGTTCCGGAGGGAATAAAAAAGTGGGGCACGAGTTCGGCTTTTAGGAAGCCGAGTAAATCATAGATCCGGTGGGGATTTGACTCTTCGTGAAGCTGGTGAGCTATTTTTTTGGAGGGGGATAATCCGAGGTGTTCGTTTAAAAAGGTGGTGAGCGCTTCTCCGTTTCCGTGTTGTTGGATTAATTTTTTAGCGAGGGCAAAACAAATGTGCCTTTCGGTGATGGTTCCTCCTTCTTGTATGCGTGAGCAGGGTTGTATGTCGGTCGCAAAGTCGAGCGTGGGGCCGTGACGCTGTTGTAACCACGCATTGAGTTTTTCGGTTTCCGCTTGGCTCCGTTTGAGGCGTGCGGCACGAATGGGTTTGAGAAATTGGTCTGTGGCTTCAAATTGGTTGGCGGGAATGCCATGGAATGCGATGTAGATTATATTGGGTTCATCGGGGTTGTTGACGCGTTTACCCTCCAAGGGGGTCCCATTGAGATGCACACGGATTTCACATCCGACGGTTGCGGCAATGCCATTGGAGCGAGCGGCGGTAAGAAATTCTGGGCCGCCTGCAATCGCGTCGTGGTCCATCAATCCAACTGTTTTTAGCCCGGCTTCTACGGCGGCTTCGGTAATTTGCGTCGGGGAGTAGGGGCTAAATGAGTAGGTGGAGTGAACGTGGTTGTTCACTTCTTCCGGTTGATGGGGATTAGACGCCGAGGTTTGCAATGCGTGTTAACTCCTCTCGGGTGTAGTTTTGTTTGGGCGTGTATCCGTTTAAGGGGAGGATACGCTCATGAATGGCATCGATGATCCAGTCGGCTTGTGGGTAGTACTCTTTTTCCATTTCGGCGGCGGGAGAGATCCAGTTTTTTGCGCCAATCACTACGGGGGGTGCATCGAGGTGGTCGAAGCAGAGGGTGGTGAGGTTGGAGGCGATGGTGTGCAGGGCGGAGCCTCGTTCGACGGCATCTGAAGCTAATACTACGCGTCCTGTTTTTCGGATTGATTCGATCAATACGTCGTAGTTGAGGGGGTTGACGAAGCGGAGATCAATGACTTCAACATCGAGTCCATAGGTCTGTTTGAGTTCGTCTGCTGCGGGTATGCCGCTGTAGAGTACGGGTCCGAGTGTGACGAGAGTTAGGTCGGTTCCTTCGCGGCGCACGATGGGTTGTCCTTCTTCGGTTTCGTAATAGCCTTCTGGAACGCCTGCGGTTTCAAACTGTTCTCCGATCCCGTATGTTTTTTGGGATTCAAAAAAGACAACTGGATCGGTTCCGTTTAGAGCGAGGTTGAGCATGCCTTTCGCGTCGGTGGGTGTGGCAGGATAGAATACTTTGAGCCCGGGTATGTGGGCCACGAGTGCGGTCCAGTCTTGCGAGTGTTGGGCACCGTATTTGTTGCCGACGGAGACGCGAAGTACGAGGGGCATATTGAGAATGCCGGCCGACATCGATTGCCATTTTGCCATTTGGTTGAAAATTTCGTCTCCGGCTCGACCCATAAAGTCGCAGTACATGAGTTCGGCGCAGACGCGGCCTCCGCTCATGGCATATCCGCAGGCGGTGCCAACAATGGCGGCTTCGGAGATGGGGGAGTTGAAGAGGCGGTGGTAGGGGATGGATTCGGTTAATCCGCGGTAGCAGGCAAAGGCGCCGCCCCAGTCACGATTTTCTTCGCCGTAGGCGATGAAGGTGGGATCGGTGTGGAAGCGGTGTAGCATGGCTTCAAAGATGCCGTCGCGGTAGGTGTAGATTTTATTTGCGGAAAAGGGTTTTCCGCTTGAGTCAAAGGCGTAGCGCTCTTTGCGTGCGAGTTGGTTGTTGCGGGGGTTCTCTTCGCGGGCTAGGAGTACCTCTGGTTCGCGGTCATCCATTTTTTCGACGGACTGATTCGAAAACATAACGGATTCGATGAGGTTGATATCGGAGTAGGGCGAGCGTTCGGTATCGGTTGCAAGCTCAAGAGTTCGTCTGATTTTTGCGGTGGTGTTTTTTTGTAGTGCTTCGAGTTGTTCGGTTGTGAGAGCTCCGTTTTCGATGAGGTAGGCTCCGTAGCTTTTAACGCAATCGACTTCTTCCCAGAGCTCCATCTCTTCTTTGGAGCGATAGGAGGAGGCATCGGAGGGCGAGTGTCCGGACATGCGGTAGGTGACGATGTCGAGGAAGGCGGGTCCTTTGCCGGAGGCGAGAATTTCTTTTTTGCGTTGCGTGGCGTCTGCCACGGCAAGTGGATTATAGCCATCTACCCGTTCGGCGTGCATTTGGTCAGGATTAATACCTGCGCCTACCCGAGCGGCCATATCGAAGCCCATGGTTTCGCCGGCGGTTTGTCCTCCCATGCCGTAGTGATTATTCATGATGTTGAAGAGAACGGGGGGGCGGCCAAACGAGTCGTCCCAGAGATCGTTAAATTGATCCATTGATGCGAAGGAGAAACTTTCCCAAACGGGTCCGCAACCCAGTGAAGCGTCACCGATGTTGGCAATGACCATGCCGGGCTTTCGGTTGATCAGTTTGAAGAGCGCTGAGCCGAGAGCGATATCAGCCGAACCCCCGACGAGGGCGTTGTTGGGCATGGAGCCAAATGGAATAAAAAAGGCATGCATGGAGCCGCCGAGCCCGCGGTTAAACCCTGTGTCGCGAGCAAAAATTTCAGCCAGTGTGCCGTAAAGGACGAATGCTTCTGCTTGTTCTCGCGTGGTGGCATGCGCTTCGTCCTTAATGGCATTGAAGGTGGCGCCATCGAAGAAGGTCTCCATGATGGTGGTTAAACTTTGATCGTCGAGTTGATGAATGGCAGAAAAGCATTTGGCAAGAATTTCGCCGTGGGAGCGGTGTGAGCCGAAGATAAAATCTTCCGGTGAGAGGTGTACGGCTTGACCGACTGCGGCCGCTTCTTGGCCAATGGAGAGGTGGGCGGGGCCGGGGTGGTTGTATTCGACTCCTTCGTAAGCACCTTGGGTTTTGATCAAATTAAGCATGGTTTCAAATTCACGAATGATCAGCATATCTTCATAGATGCGAATGAGTCGTTCTTTACCGTGGGTTTTGAGCTCTTTTTTAAAGTTAGATTGATATTGGTTAGCTGGAATCGGCTGAAAGGTAATTTCACTCGATTGACGGGTCTTTTTAGGATCAATAATTTGTTTTTTTGGCATGGTTTATCGCTTCTTTCTTTTAATAAAGGGTTTCAAGTAGAGTGAGTTCGATGTTGCTTATCTTTTCACGTAGATGAGCGATGAAGCGTGCTGCGGGTGCTCCGTCGGCGGCGCAATGGTCAAAGGTGAGTGAGAGTCCCATGTGGGGAATAAATTCAGTTTCAGATCCGTTCATGATGGGTTTTGGCTGAATAGCGCATACGCCCAGAATAGCTACTTCGGGGGCATTCAAAACGGGGGTAAAACTTTCAATACCCATGGCGCCGAGGTTCGTGACGGTGAAGGTGCCACCTGTTAAATCATCGGGATCGATCGCTCCTTCGATGCAGTTGCTAGCGAGTCGTTTGGCTTCGGCTGAGAGTTCGAGGAGTGAGAGGGTGTTTGCCTTTTTTATGACGGGAACCATTAGCCCGCGTGGGGTATCGACAGCAAATCCGAGGTGAATATTTTCGTATTGGATGCTTCGATCCCCTGCCCAGTGAGCGTTGAGCTCGGGGAAGGCGTTAAGGGCTTTGACTGTGGCATATAGAACGGTGTCGTTGATGCTAACTTTACCAAATTTTTCTTGGCGTTCGGGTTGTTTGCAAAGCTGTCTAAAGCGAAGGATAGAGCGTGCGTCTACCGAACTATTTAAGGTGAGCTGTGCGGTGGTTTGGAGTGAGTTGAGCATGCGCTCCGCAACTACTTTACGGATGCCTTTGGCTGGAATCTCAGTTTGCTCGCCTAGATCTCCGGGAGGTAATGGTGCCGTTTTCTGCGGGGTGGGTTTGGCTGCGAGCACATCTTGTTCGATAACCCTTCCATGGGGGCCGCTTCCGGTTAGTTGCGTGATATCTATGCTTCGTTGAGCAGCGGTTGTGCGTGCACGGGGTGAGCTGATGAATTCAGATGCATTCGATGAGTTTGTTGTGGCGGGGATTGAGGGTTTTGGCGGTTGACTCTGGGTGAAGTCTGGAGCGGATGTTGCGTCTGCATCTGGCTCGGGCTGCGCGGAAGCGTTTTTCCAGGCAGAAACATCTTCTCCATTTTCACCTACAATGGCGATGGGTTTAAGCACCTCTACGTCGGCATCGGCTTCATGCAGGATGGCTAGTAATTCGCCGGTTGCGGTTGATTCCACTTCAAAGGTGGCTTTATCGGTTTCGACTTCACAGAGAATATCGCCTTCTGTAATCGGATCGCCTTCTTGTTTTTTCCATTCGATGATGATGCATGATTCAACGGATTGTCCTTGGCGGGGCATAAGAATTTCGGAGGCCATAATCTATTTCCTGTTATGTGGTTTTAATAACGCGAACACGTGCTTTTTGGAGCGCTTGTTCTTCGGCGGCGGGAAGGTGGGAGTCTGTAATTAAAATATCGGCATCCGTGTAGGGAATAATGCGTGCAAACCCGGGGGAGTTAAATTTTTCTGAATCGGAGAGGACGATGACTTCGTCGGCTTGTTGTGCCATTTTTCGAACGAGCTCGGCGCTTTCAAGAAAGTGAGCGGTGAAGCCTTGTTTTTCAGAGGCACCATCGATGCCGATGAATGCTTTGGAGACATGAAATTGATCTAGAGAAGCCATAGCCATCGGGCCAATCATGCCTTCTTCAGAGGGGCGGAACTCTCCGCCAATGAGGGTGATGCGAACTTGCATGTTAATGCGTGCAAAGCTGAGTAGGAGGGTGTTATTGGTGACAATATGAACATCTTTTTTGCCGATAAGATATTTTGCAATGAGGGCGGTGGAGGTTCCGGCTGTAACGATTACGGTTTCTCCATCATCAATAAGGCTGGCGGCGGTTTGAGCGATGGCTGATTTTTCTTCTCGCTTGGTTTGCATGCGTTTCATGAGTTTTGGATGGCGGGAAGGTACAGCACCACCGTGGGTGCGGATGAGAAGCCCTTCGCTTTCCAATGCGGCTAAATCGGAGCGGGCGGTAACGACGGTTACCCCGAGTTTTTCAGAAATTTTTGTTACGCTGACACTGTTTTCATCGGTCAGCATTTGTAAAATTTTCTCTTTTCGATCTACGATGCTCGCTTGCAAATTATTTCCTTTTTACTTTCGATATACTTTCTTATTACCTTTTTTTAATGAATATAAAAGGTTTTTATTCATCAAATTAAAGCCTTTAGGGAGAGGGGGTTTATCGGATATTTCAAGTATATGAGGGCATTTATGCGGGTTTTATGATGGATCGGATCGGGATGAAGTGCGTTATTTCTTTGAGATTAAGCCGATGCTAGAAGTCGGGGTTTTGAGTTGTAAATCGATCTTCGACTTGCGGGAGGTGTGGAGTTAGTTGAGATCGAAGATAGGACTGATTTTTTCGATGTGCATTGCGACGCAGGGCGAGCAAGAGGCTGCTCAGTGTGATGAAGCCGACGGTGTGTGGCTCGGGAATAAGTGCTACGGAGTCGATATAGACATCTCCATAATGGTCTTGAGCCACGGCACTGAATGCGCTGCCTTGAGATATAATTCTGATTGCGGCTACATCCGTGAAAACGTCATTGAAAGATCCGGAACCAGGAGATCCATTTTCCATGGCACTGGATGCTTTGACCATGGTATTTGAATTGAGATCAAAATTCATCAATGACCATCCATCGTTATTTTGAACGACTCGTAAATTATCGGATACAAACCAAGTTCCTGACATCGGGTTTCTTGTATTCCCTATCGCTATTCTGAAGTATAAAGGATCACCAAGTCCGGCATTCCGTGCATAAAAACGTATGCTGGTAACGCCTTTTGAGGAATAATTTCCGGTCCAGCTTTCTTGATCATTCCAAACGATAACTCCTCTTTTAGGGTTAGTTCCTATGGGGTCTAGATACAGATATGGGTTATTGATGCTTAATCCATTTGCATTAGTTGTTGTAACCCAGAGCCCTTGTCCATGATTCCACCCATCTGTTCCTTGAGAAAAATCGGCAGTTACAATAGATGAATGAGCTATGTGAACTAAAAACAATAGGAGCGGGAGGCTATGGAGGATAACTTTATGCACTGATATAATAACTTCCACTCGGGTTCCCATCAAGCATGCCCAATGGATACGCGTTCTCTGCGGGGGTAAAGAACTTTTCGCAATTTGGAAAAATAAAAGGTAGGTCTGCTGAATCAACCCCAAACCATGAAGAGAGTTCACTGAGATATGCATCTGCCGACGTAGTAGGCAAAACGCGCCCGCGAGCTTTATCCAAATGTTTATCTAGGTCTAAGCCGTTGTTGATGGGATCTAGCACGGGGTAGGAACCATAAATTTTTCCGCCTTTGAGGGGACCTCCTAAGGTGACGTCGGTATTTCGTCCGCCTCCCATAACAAATGCGTTACCACCCCATGCATGATCAGAACCTTGTCCATTCGAGGTAAGGGTTCTGCCGAAGTCAGAAATAGTAAATAGAATAACTTCGTCTTGTAGATTTGCGGCGGTTAATTCGTTCCAGAAGTATTCGATGGCTTCGTTAATTTCATAAAAAAGGCCGTCTGCACCATCTTCTAGATTGCCGTTGTAGTTAGGGTTAGAAGCATAGGCGATGCCTCCTTGAGCGTTTAATAACTCATTGTGATGATCCCAACCGCCTCGTTCGACAAAGAATAGTTGTCGATTCATGCCTAAATGATTTTTGCCCGCTTTTATCGATTTGATGACGCCGGCAAATTGTTCGGCCGTTTTATTTTTCGAAGAACTAGTTGTATTGGGTGCAGTGGCATTTAGGGATGCAAGGTCGAATGCTTCTCCAAACTCTTCGGCCAATCGAATCGCATTTTTTTGTTTCTGAGCATAGGTGTTTTCAAACATATTTGGGTATACGTCTGTCATAATGCTGTTCACAGCATTGGATAGAATGCCATCATAATTACGCAGTAGACTCGGCCCCCCGGGTGAGGTTACATACGGTTCTGTGTAGAATCCGGTCTGGAATGTATTGTTGCCCGCCATTGAAATATTCATTCCAACTTTTCCGTTTATATTTGCTTGAGTGAAGATATCCGCGATCCGTCCTCCCCATCCTTTTGGAGTGGCTCCACGAGTTTGTGGTCTGAGTGTTTGCCAATGCATCTGATGGTCGGGATGAGAAAAGAGACCGAGCGGGAGGTTTGCGCTACCTTGTTGATAGCTAGTTATGGTCGTCGGTTCGATAAGGGAGCCTACATTCGCTACAAAGGCAAGGTCGCCCGCATCAAAACGAGTCTTTAAGAACGGTAGACGGGGATGAACAGAGTAACGGTTGGCAGGTTGGCCTTGGACTGCTTTTAATCGCGTAGCCAGTAAAGCATTCCGGTCGATTGCAAGTCCTGTACCTAATGATGAATCCTTAAAGCCATTAGCATCTGTTCCAACACCTCCTCGCGCTGCTGCATATCCATCATATCCATCAATGCCGCCGTTTTGCTGTGAGTAGGGTATTAACATATTAAAGGAGTCGTTTCCTCCGTTTAGAAACAGACAAACCATGGCTTTATATCCATCCGTATTCATGGCTGCACCGGCGGTCATCCGCATGGTGCAGAGGGTGGAATAGAGGGATGCCATACCGATGGCGGAACAGTTTTTTTGAAGAAAAGAGCGTCGGTTTGAGTTCATATCTAGGCTCCTAATAGAGTGAATTAAATTCAGGGGTTAAGCAGAGAAGCCATATGGCGTTCTCTACACGGGTTTTACGTTGTGTTGCATTTCCTGCGGGCAGCGAGTCGATATGGTTTTTGATGGTGGTTCGGTTGGCTTGTGTGAGGCGTCCAGCGGTCACTAAGGTGTTTAGTTGGTCTATCAGATCCTCGCTGTCTGCAGCGATATTGATCTGATCTGTGAGGTCTAGACGGCCCTGAGGATACCATTTTGATCCGATACCAAAATCATCGTCATCTCTTTCAATACCGGTGTAAATCAACCAGTGCAGGGCATTGGGAAGGCCGATAGATGTTACATCTGTAATAGGCTGAAATTCA
This sequence comes from uncultured Verrucomicrobiota bacterium, assembly GCA_913065005.1. GTDB lineage: Bacteria > Verrucomicrobiota > Kiritimatiellia > Kiritimatiellales > Pontiellaceae > Pontiella. Next base: position 88,901 of record CAJYAJ010000001.1, read on the forward strand.
GGTGCATTTAAGTTTTCATCTTGAACAGGGCCATTGGGCTGAAAATCAGGTCTGTAAAAATTAAATACATTGGGATATTCATAGGGCTCTTGAGCGATCTTAAGATACAGATTGCTAAATGGATAAAGACCATAGGTTTGCAAGGATTCGATTTTAAAGGCTCTTGCATAACTCATGAATTTGATGAGAGGTTCTCTAAATTTTCCAAATGTTTGGTCTGCTTGAAGTGAAGGAGTGCGGGCTTCTGGATGAAGTAAGATCGCGGCTATAACGGCTTCCAAGTTTCCTCGATCTCCAGATTGTCCAAAGGTGTTGCTTCCGCTTGTAAAAACGCCGGTTTTGAATGCCTGAGCCACATCCGAAATATAGGTGGGAGATGGATTTGATACGGTAAAGCGTTGAATGAGCTGATGAGCCACAAAAGGGGGTGTGTTTGTATGATTAAACAGCTGATCGAGAACGTAACCGATATCCTTTCTTATCGCGTCTTCATAACCTGCGCCTCCCCATTGGTTCGTGAATGGTTGATCATATAAATCTATTTTAGGATTATAGTCATGTCGCCAACTTATGAATCTCATTTCATCAATGTAATTTTGATTTTGGTACTCTTCATAGTTCGGATATGCAGATGTATTAACATAAACAAATTTACTAGGCTTATCTAGTCCGGTAAAAACTTTGGCAAATTCTGAAACATCCTCATTATCGTAGGTTGGAATTTCTTCGCCGTCGCCATTTCGTTTCAGCGTGCCATCTTCATTTAATTGCCATAAACCAATGGTGAAAAGTTGCATGACTTCCCGCGCATAGTTTTCATCTGGGAATGAATCGTCTGGGGTGTTGAGTTGATCGCCTGATTTGGTATTCAGCTCATAGGTTAGATAATAACCCATTTGAGGATGATAGGTTACTTCGTCAAGAATATCTCTGTAGTTGCCAAAGGCGTTACGTACAAATATATCATAATATGTTACAAATCTTTCAGTGGCTTGCGGGTGCTGTGATCCTTCACGGCCGATAACAAAGATTTGACTTAAGGCCCATGCCATTCGTTGCCGTAGTTGATCTTCAGCATCGATAGCGATGGTATACCAGATCACTTTCTTCTGATTTTCTATGTTAGATCCGCCCGCATTAGCATCGTTTGGGTTAGATGTTTTTTGCGCTCCAGTTGAATCCGTATTAGCAAGCCAGTCGTTATAGCGATTTTCCTCTACATAACTCGTGTTCCCCCATGGACTTGTCCAGGTGACAATGGTAGAAATTTCTCCAAGATTATTCTGATAATTAGGAATGGCATTTACACCAGATCCATTCGGTTGCTGGTTATTCCCACCTGTCCAATAATTGAAGGCGGGTTGATCTAAATCATCATTATATGCAACCTGATACAGGCTGGTTCCGTTGTTTGTTGCCGCCGGATTTGCAATAAATGCGGGGTTGCTGCGTTCGCGGAAGTACGCTCGGTGGGAAGTGATGGGAAGGTCAATTTGAGTTTGAATCCAATTTGCATAATCTGTGTATGGCGAATCATTCAGGTTCGAGTTATTTATGCCGAGGAAGTTAGTTATCGTATCAAGAGTTGGTCCAAATGTAGTTTGTTGCAAAAAACGCGAAATGGAGTTTGTGTTGTTGAGCGATTGAACGGAGTTGGTGGACAGTCGGTAATAGACTTGTGGATGGTTTAAATTGCGTTCATGCATCGCCGTGCCGTTGACGTTCGTGATGGTTTCGGTATGGGGAAAAGTGTTTTGCCAAGTTGTTCCGAAATTACGTGCAACGGATTGCCAGTCGGTGAGGTTGGTTGACCATTCGACGATTTGATAGGTATTGGAGGAAGATGAGGTGGGTAAAAAAACTTGAAATTTGTCGTTTTGAATACTGGTTTGGAGACCGTATGTCGTGCATACGAGTGCGAATAATCCAAAGATCATTAGTAGGTGTGTTTTCATAAACGCCTCTTTCTAAACATGAGTATTATTTGGTGATTTAGGTCTAATTGTCAAATGAATATGGGGATCACTGAGCATAGATTATTTGCAGCTATTTTAGGTTTAATAGAGACGTTTCGAATGGTCTGTTTTATTATTTTTATGTAATTTTTTTTATAAAACACATTGGGCTCTCGATGCATCGTTCTTCTATATATGCTTGTCAGTATCGCAGACTGGAAAAATAAGCGTAACCGTCGATGAGGCAATTTGGTATGCGGATTTTACACATGGGTAAAATTATAAAAATACAAGAAATCGTGGCTCGAGGGGCGTCCTTTAGTAAATAATTAGAATTGATATCAAAGGAAGCATTTATTTTCCTGCTGAAGCATTTCATTATTATTGAGCTATTTTTAAGGAGGGGACGTTATGGACGTATCGAGAAGGTCATTTGTTTACACGGGATTGGGTGCTGCGAGTTTGATGAGTTTGCGCTGGAGTTTTGCGGCAGGGTTGAATGGTTCAGGGATTCCGGGGTCTCCTGAGATGCTCGCGTTTGAGTCGGCTTGGAATGTGCTGCACCGGTCTGAAGCAAAGCAGCGCGGTCGGGATCAATTTTGTGAGAATAAATATGGCATGTTTATTCATTGGGGACTTTATTCGCAGTGTGGTGGTGTTTGGAAAGGGAAGCGCATGAACGAAGGGGGTGAAGGGCCTCTGGTTGCAGAGTGGATTATGCGGCGCAAACAGATTCCGCGAGAGGAGTATGCTAGATTGGCAGAAACATTTAATCCGACCGAGTTTGATGCCGATGAGTGGGTTGCCATTGCGAAGGCTGCAGGGATGCGGTATATGGTGATTACTTCGAAACATCATGATGGATTTGCACTTTTTGATTCAGCGGTGAGTGATTTTAATGTGGTGAAGGCGACGCCTTTTAAGCGCGATATCATTCGAGAGCTTGAGCAGGCGTGTTTGAAGGCGGGATTGGATTTTGGGGTATATTATTCGCATGCGCTAGATTGGCGAGATGGGGGTGACTCGGGGATGAAGGATTATGGCCCGAAAAATCCCAAAGAGCGGAAGCAGGCACTCTTTCCCAACTATTTTGATCCGGCACCGGTTCGGTTTGATGATTATATTGAAACCAAGGCATTGCCTCAGGTGCAGGAATTGGTAGCAAACTATTCGTTGTGCGAAATGTGGTTGGATACGCCTATTTACATTCCACCGAATCATAGTTTTGCTTTTTACAAGGCGATCTATGCGGCTAATCCGGAAATTTTGGTAAATCAGCGGATTGGAAATGGATTTGGTGATATTGGTATTCCCGGGGATAATATTATTCCAGATGAGGTGAGCGCAAATACGTGGGAGGGCATTGCAACAACGAATAACTCATGGGGATTTAAATCATATGATGTTGATTGGAAATCGCCGATGGAAACGCTGTATTGGTTGATCGCGAATGTTAGTAAGGGCGGTAATTTTTTACTCAATGTGGGACCAGATGGAACCGGTATGATTCCGGAAAAATCAGTGGATAATCTACTCGAAGTTGGGAAGTGGTTGAAGGTCAATGGGGCGGCCATTTATGGATCGAAGCCGTGGAAAGTGGCGAAAGAAGGGCCGACCGATATACAGATTAAAGGCACCTCGCATCGGCGTGATAGTGAGTTTACCTTCGCGTTTGAAGCAAATGATTATTGGTTTACGTGTACGC
>CAJYAJ010000002.1 GCA_913065005.1 uncultured Verrucomicrobiota bacterium
TATCTACTCATCGCACTGGCGATCAAAATCGTTAATCGCGCTAAACGGTAGACCTTCCGAAATAGCAAAGGAAATTCATCTAAACAAAAGTGCTCTTTTTCAGGTATTCATTTTTCAGGCATTCATGACTAAGGTTTTGTCCCTTACCCCGATCACTATTAGATGAACATAGACTATCCAAAACATGTGCCGATGATGGTCCTACCAGGCGTCCTTCTATTGCCGCATCAATTACTTCCTCTCCACATCTTTGAAGATAAATACAAAACCATGATCGAAGACGTCATTCACGGTGATCGAATCTTCGGCATTTGTGATGACTCCATCTACTCTCCGATCCATCGCAACAGCATCGCTTCGGTCGGCCTTCTGCACCTCTGCGAAAAACAGGAAAAAGGCACATCCAATCTCATGCTCCTCGGTCTCCAAAAAGTGCATATGCTGCACCTGAATGAAGAGAAAGCCTACCCACGTGTAGAGATCAACCCGATTGAACCGCCTTCACTAGATAAACGCCAAACCGATGTGATACATGAACATATCCTTGAACGAATTGAACCGCTTTTACCTGATCACCCAAAAGCAACCGAAGTAATCGAAACCATGCAACAGATGCAAAACTTGGATTTGCTCATCGACTATGCAACGCAACTCATTCAGACGCACCCTACCCTTCAGAAAAAGATTTTCCAGACCATCGAGATAAAAGAAAAAATGGCGCTGTTTGACGATCTCTTCTCAGATTAAATCCTGTTCGAAGAAGGCCTAAAATTCAAGTGCATCGAATGCTGCTAGAAAGGCAACAACCTGCTGCTTCAGAGCCGTTGCTCCACCTTCCAGATTACTCTCAATATTGATCGGCATTTGAGGGTCATGTAACGATTTGCGCACCAATATCCAGCCATTTGGCACCGTAACATGGACCCCCTCAAAATTATCAGGGGTGCGTTCCCAATCTTCCTGGGCTTCCACATAATCAACAAACGCCTCCAATACCTGATCGGCATAGGCTGAAAAATCCGCAACCTTAATTTTAGGCCGTATTTCAAGGGCTTCGGCTGGCTCTTGTAAAGATTCTATTAGCGTATCAATTGTTCCCGCTTGGGTATGATGCAACTGGGCAAGTTTCACTAAAATTTTTGCAATCTGATAAGCGCCATCATCCAAAAAATAGTTTTCCTTTAGGGCCCCATGGCCCGACGTCTCTAACGCCAGCTCACTCGATACACCTGACTCATTCAACCGAATCGATTCATTGATCACATTTCGATAGCCCCGCTTAAAGCGATGATGAATCCCGCCAAGCGATTCAATCCACTGTTTAAGCCCTGAAGAGGTAACCGAATCGGTTACCACCGTCGTGCCCGGATGCTCCTCGAGAACAATGGCCGCCATCAAGGCAATAAAACGATTTCGATTAATCGGGTTTCCTTTTTTATCGACCGCACCCGCTCGATCCACATCGGTATCAAAAATGATACCAAAGTCTGCCTTCTGTTGGCGTACGGCCTCAACCATCGCCGACATCGCCGCAGCATCTTCAGGATTGGGAATATGATTCGGGAACATCCCATCCGGCTCCAAAAACTGACTTCCGGTTGTATCTGCACCCAGCGGTTGAAGAATCTGTTCAACAAAAAAGCCACCAGCCCCATTACCCGCATCCACAATAATATGCAACCCATCCAATGGCTTTTCCATTCCGGTGCCGGCTCGAATAATAGAGACCAAATGAGCGCTATAATCAGGCATCAGCTCAGTGGTTTCGGTGCGTACAAGCAGCTGAGCTTCAAGAAGCCCTTTTTGTTCTGCACGCTTCAAAATGGAGGTTATATCTTTTTTATCAAGCCCTCCTGCTCGAGTAAAAAACTTCAATCCGTTTCGATTAAAAGGCAGATGACTTGCCGTCAACATGATGGCGCCCTCATAGGCGTGTGGTTCAAATACTGTCGACATAAACATCGCAGGAGTGGACGCCAGCCCACAATCACCCACCGATCCATCTGAAAGCTCAATCCCCTCCGCAACCCCTTGCTTCAAGCTAGATGCTGAACATCGAGAATCATGCCCTATCGAAATACGCGGTTGAGAAATTCCACTCTCTTCCTTGATCCAATCAGCAAAAGCCCAGCCAAGTGTTCGTGCAATATCTGGCGTTAACGTTACGGGCTCATCCGCCACTCCTTCTAAAGCAACCCCACGAATATCACTTCCGTTCTGCAGACTGGACCAATTCACTCTTTAACCTTTTAATAAATTATGTGCCGCATCAACCACGCGCTCGACCGTAAAGCCAAATTTCTCTAGCAACACGGTGTAGGGTCCGGAAGCGCCAAAATCATCTTTACAGATCATCGCGCCTTTACGTCCCACATATCGTTCCCAGCCAAAGCTGGTTCCCGCCTCGATCGCCACTCGCAAATCACACGCATCGGGTAAGACACTTTCTTGATACGCCCCATCCTGTTGTTCAAACAACTCGCATGAAGGCATACTTACAACCCGAACATTTACCGCTTCTTCCGCCAGCTTTTCCGCCGCATTGAGCGCCAGTTCCACTTCAGAACCCGTTGCAATTAAAAGTATGTCAGGTGAGCCTTCTCCACTCTGCCAAAGCGTGTATGCACCTTGGTGCAGACCACTAGCAGATGGATAAACGGAACGATCTAATGTCGGTAATCCTTGCCGCGTCAAGAGCAACGCCGTCGGTCCGGTCTGATTCTGCATGGCCGCAATCCAAGCTTCCTTCACTTCATTCGCATCACCCGGACGAATCACCGTCAGATTATGGATCATGCGCAAACTCGCCGCAGTTTCAATTGGTTGGTGCGTTGGGCCATCTTCTCCCACACAAAAACTATCATGAGTGAAAACATAAATCACAGGAATGCCCATCAAAGCCGCTAATCTAGCTGCTGGACGCAAGAAATCTGCAAAGACCAAGAAGGTGCCCCCAAATACACGCAGTCCTCCATGCAACTGGATTCCATTCATAATCGCCGCCATACCCAATTCACGAACTCCAAAATGAAAGTTACGACCTTCAAAATGATCTTTACCGATATCTGAATACGCTTTCATATACGTATTATTGGAAGGAGCCAAATCAGCCGAACCACCAACCAGATAAGGAACCGCGTCAGCTAACGCTTGAATCGTTTTTCCGGAAGACGCACGAGTCGCTAATGACTCACCCGCCTCAAAGGAAGGAATCAACGCATCTAAATCCGGTAGCTCTTGCCCCATCGCTTGTTTCCATTCGCTTAAACGATCTGGATATTCAGAGCCCCAACGCGAGAAGAGCTCATTCCACTCCGCCTCCACCGCTTCCATCGCCACCGTACGCTGGGCAAACAGATCGCTCACCTCGTCCGACACATGAAACGCTTCCGGAGAAAGGCCTAATGCCTCTTTGGTTAACGCCACTTCATCCTCGCCCAAGGGAGCACCATGACAATCATGGCTCCCCGCTTTGTTCGGGGAACCAAAACCAATGGTTGTATTACAAATAATGACCGTTGGCTTCTCCTGTTCTGCCTGAGCCGCCTCAATCGCATCACCGATTTGTTGATGGTTATGCCCATCAATCTCAATCACTTGCCAATTATAGGCCTCCATCCGCTTGGTCACATCATCGGTATAGGTAATGTGTGTATCGCCCTCGATCGATATAAAATTTTGATCATAAAAAACAACGAGTTTTCCGAGACCATGGTTCCCCGCCAAAGAGAATGCTTCATGTGAAGCACCTTCTTCAAATTCGCCCTCCGAAGCGATCACATAGGTATAGTGATCGACCAAGGCATCCCGTTCCGTATTATACCGAGCTGTTAACATTTTTTCCGCAATTGCCATCCCTACACCATTGGCGCAACCTTGACCCAACGGCCCCGTTGTCGTCTCAATTCCGAGCGCATGCCCGAATTCTGGATGCCCCGCCGTGCGAGAACCCCACTGACGAAACTGTTTCAACTCATCCACCGTCATATCTTCAAAACCTGCCAAGTGCAGCAATGAATAATGCAACATCGATCCATGACCCGCTGAGAGAATAAAGCGATCTCGATCCGCCCACGCTGGATTTTTTGGATTATGTTTCAAATAATTAAGCCAAAGCACGGCAGCCACATCCGCCATACCCATCGGCATCCCTGGATGACCTGATTTTGCGGCCTGAACACCGTCCATTGAAAGGCCACGAATTGTATTTGCTGCAAGTTGTATATTCATTTTTTCCCTAATTTTAAAAGATCGGTAATTATATCATTCCATCTTTATGATCAAATACTTGATACATTAATTTTCGATACCGTCTCTTCAGCCTCCGGAACTAGATCAATCCAACCGCCTCCAAGAACCTCCGTATCATCATAAAAAACCGCCGCCTGCCCCGGTGCCAAAGCAAACTGAGGCTCCTCAAATTGAACTTGCGCAAATCCATCACCCTGAGGCGCAATCATCGCCCATGCCCCTTGGCTTCCGTATCGAGGGCGCACCAAACAACGCATTGGTTCATCCGACTCTGCATGAATCCAGTGAAGATCCCGAACGAGGCACATTTTCGACAAAACTCCCGGACGTGGGGCAATTTCAACACAATTATTCACTTTATCTAAGCGCTTCACATACATGCGCTTCCCTAAGGCAACTCCCAATCCGCCTCGTTGACCAACCGTAAAATGATGTAATCCTTGATGACGCCCCACCACACGTCCGGTTTGATCCACAATCTCACCTTCCACCGCCACAGAATCATTCCGCTGCTCTACATAATGAGCCAACCGTCCCTCTTTAATAAAGCAAAGATCTTGGCGATCCCCCCGCGGTACAATCGGAAGTCCCCGTTCTTTAGAATAGGCGCGTACCTCTGGTTTCGGCAAATCCGCCAATGGAAACATCAAATGCTCCAACTGATACTGACTCAACCGATGCAAAAAATAAGACTGATCTTTTTCAGGATCTTTCGCGCAAAAGAGACGATGAAATCCAGCCTCATCCTTCTCCACCCGTGCATAATGCCCCGTGGCAACCGATTGACAGCCCAACTGCTCCGCCCGCGTCAGTAAAAAACCAAATTTAATAAACGCATTACACTGAATACAAGGCGAAGGCGTCTCACCTGCCGCATACCCCTCCACAAACGGATCCACAATCTTTTCCGCGAATACCTCCTGCGCATTCACAACATAGTGCCGTATATCCAGAAAATCACACACCCTTCGAGCCCGCTCCACATCTTCAAGCGAACAACAGCGCGAGCCCTCTTTCCACATATGCGCCGTCAACCCAATCACTTCATAGCCTTGATCAACCAACATCGCAGCCACAGCGGAACTATCAGTTCCCCCACTCATCCCAACCGCTACGCGTATTTTTGTCTCTTTGCACTGCATCCGCAAAAACCTATCTTCTACACTCATCCATAGCAAGGGGTCATTTACACGATTATAAATCGTGATTTCTGAACAAGCGGGCCCTCCCAACAACCCCGTAATTTAACACATATGGGTTTGACAGATTCGCAATAAACAGTTTTTCTCTACGCCTTTACGAACGAAGGAGAAACACCATGTCGATGCACAGCAGTTTGAAAGGCGCCGCGAAGATTCGCACCAAGCGAAATGTACTGAAACGTTTTGAACGCGTAGACAGCTTAAAAAAAGATGGCCGCTGGAAAGAAGGCGACCGCGCATACGGTCTGCCCAAAACCAAACCCGAAGAGTAGACCTTCACGGGCCACCAATTCAAAGCACCTTCGCTCAAGGCAAGGTGCTTTTTTTATGATGAAACCCCAACCTCCCATCCGACTTCAAAAATTCATGGCCGACTGCGGTCTTGGCTCCCGCCGTTTTTGCGAAACGCTCATCACCGCCGGACGCGTCAAAGTAGATGGAAAAGTCATCACCGAACTCGGCACGCGCGTCGAGCCAGGTCGTCAACACGTCGAATGCAACGGCAAGATACTGCAGATTGAACCCCCCATCACCCTGCTATTAAATAAACCCCCGAAAGTTATCTGTACTTCAGATGACCCCAAAGGACGAACCACGGTTCTCGATCTACTCGACGATCTACCCGAACGGGTCTACACCGTTGGTCGCCTCGATTTCATGAGCGAAGGTCTTATTCTGGTTACCAATGATGGCGAACTAACTCATACCCTCATGCACCCCAAACACCATATCGAAAAAACCTATCAAGTCTGGGTCGATAAACCCCTCGGACATTTCCAACAGCAAAAAGCAATCAAAGGCATTCCCAACAAAGGCGAAGTACTCCGTGTAAAATCAATCAGCGAAGGCACCCACACACGACAGGGAGTCATTCATACCATTATTCTCGAAGAAGGCCGTAACCGGCATATTCGGCGACTCATGGAATACTTCGAACGAAAAATCTTTCGCCTACAGCGTACCCACATCGGCCCCCTCCAGCTTGACACCCTCAAACCCGGTGAATGGCGCCGTGCAAAACCCTCTGAACTGAAGCTCTTACGTCAATTTCTCGCCCAAAATACGGTTGACTCAGACGACGAATAAGATCAGCTTTAACCTCTTTTATGGAATAAGACAGGAGAAGAAGAATGAGCCAACTTGAAACCCAATGCTTACACGCAGGATATGAGCAAGCAGAAGCAACAACCAAATCACATGCTGCACCGCTATATCGAACTACATCCTATCGCTTTGATAGCGCTGAACATGCCAATAACCTTTTCACCTTAAAAGAGTTGGGAAACATCTATACCCGCTTAATGAATCCCACAACCGATATTCTCGAGCAACGGGTAGCAGCACTCGACGGAGGGGCAGCAGCTCTCGCGCTAGCATCCGGAACCAGCGCCGCCTTCTACAGCATCATCAATCTGGCCAGCAAAGGCGATGAAATCGTCTCTGCAAACAACCTCTATGGTGGAACGTATACCCAATTTAACGACATTTTGCCCTCCATGGGCATCACCGTTAAAATGGTCGACCCCCTCAACCCAGAAAACTTTGCAGCCGCAATTACCGACAAAACAAAAGCACTCTTTTGCGAAGTAGTCGGCAATCCGCTCTTAGATTTGGTCGATCTACAAGCCATTGGAGATATTGCCCATGCACATGGTTTACCCCTCATTGTGGACGCCACCTTCTCTACTCCTGCGCTATGCCGACCGCTCGAACATGGCGCTGACATCGTAATCCATTCTCTAACCAAATGGCTCGGCGGTCACGGAACCGTCATTGGCGGCATCGTAGTCGATTCAGGCAAATTCGACTGGACCACCGGGAAACACCCCCTTCTCTCCGATCCCGAACCCAGCTATTGGAATACCAGCTTTGCAAACGATCTCGGTGATCTGGCTCCACTAGCCTACATCCTGCGGATGCGGCTCATTCCGCTACGTAATCTAGGCGCCTGCATTTCACCTGATAATTCGTGGCAAGCCATTCAAGGCATTGAAACGCTGCCCCTCCGAATGGAAAGACATTCCGAAAACGGACTTGCCGTAGCCAAACATCTCCAAAACCATGCCAAAGTGGAATGGGTGCGCCATCCTGCCCTAGAAGGCGATAGTTCATACGAACTTGCACAAAAATATATGCCAAAAGGATCCGGTGGTATGGTTGTTTTTGGTGTAAAAGGAGGAGCAGAAGCTGGACGAACCTTTATTGAAAAATTGCAGATCTTCTCACATTTAGCCAATGTGGGTGATGCTCGCAGCTTAGCCATTCATCCCGCAAGCACAACCCACTCACAGCTCTCGGAAGAACAACAACTCAGTGCAAGGATTACTCCCGACTTGGTTCGTTTATCCGTAGGCATTGAGCACATCGACGATATCTTAACGGACATTGATCAAGCATTGGCTGCCGTTTAATCCAGCCGAAAAACATGAATAAGGAGTGTGCATTGAACGTTTGCACCCAATTTTATACATATGGTGATAGTGCTCAAGATCAGCTTCTGTTGCAAGACGGCAGCTCCTTTGGCCCGATCACCATTGCCTATGAAACCTTCGGCAAGCTGAACGAATCAAAAAACAACGCCATACTCCTTTTCCATGCCCTTTCCGGATCACAACATGCCGCCGGCAACAACCCCTCCGTCGATCCCGCCGGAGAACGCTGGACATCCGAATGTCAAACCGGATGGTGGGATGCCTTCGTCGGTTCAGGCAAGATGCTCGATACCGATCACTATTTCATCATTTGCTGCAACTATTTCGGCGGATGCTACGGTAGCACCGGACCCAGCTCTATCAATCCCGCCACAGACAAACCCTATGGTGGTTCCTTTCCGCATGTTCAATTCAGCGATATCGTAGATGCACAGTTGCCCCTCTTCAGTCATCTTGGCATCGATCACTTTTATGCCGTCATCGGTTCTTCCCTCGGTGGCATGATGGCTCTTAATTTTTCCACACGCTATCCAACCAAAACCAACCGCGTCATAACCATTGCATGTGGATTGCGGGCTCCCACCCTCACCAAAGTCCACAATTTAGAACAGATTCTCTCTATCGAGAATGATCCTAACTTTTGCAATGGGCATTATTATGACGGGCCCGAACCCCTACGAGGTCTAGCACTCGCCCGCATGATCTCCCATAAAACCTTCGTTTCATTAGCCGATATGGAAGCCCGCATGAACGATCGCTGCGAACAAGAAAAAGATGAATTCTCGTGGTATAAGATTCGCCGTCCGCTTGAATCTTATCTCCTCCACCAAGGCCGTAAATTTGTCCGCCGTTTCGACGCTAATACCTATCTAAACTTAATTGCTGCCTGGTCTCAATTTGATCTGAAAAACGATCTAAAAGCAGTCTCCGATCAGACCCTTTTTCAATCATGCCAGCATCAAAACCATCTGATATTCAGTATTGATTCTGACTGCTGCTTTTATCCAGAAGAGCAACAAGACGTATTCGATGCCCTTCAAGCATCCGGTGTACCAAGCACCTACCAAATAGTCAGCTCGGAAAAAGGCCACGACTCCTTTCTACTTGAACCCAACCTGTATCAAACTCATATCAAGGAACTACTCGACTCATGATTGCACTCCTTTCCCCATCCAAAAACATGGATATGGAAACCTATTCCGATCAAACGGTTACACAACCTGATTTTCTAAAAAAATCGGAAGAATTGATCCACGAACTTCGAAAAATGAAAACCGATGAACTCGGCGAATTCATGGAAATTAGTCATAAACTAGCCCTTCTCAACCAAGAACGTTTTCAAAACTGGAACCCTACATTCACTCCCGAAAATGCAAAACCCGCCCTTTTTGCTTTCACTGGCGATGTGTACGATGGTCTAGATGCACCCACACTAAAGGCAGACGAGCAAACCTATGCCCAAGATCATCTCCGCATCTTGTCAGGTCTCTACGGAATTCTACGCCCCCTTGACCTCATTCAAGCCTACCGGCTAGAAATGGGTCGACCTCTCCAAACCAAGCAAGCACCCAACCTATATACCTTTTGGAAAGAATCAATTGGAACCCATCTCAAACAGGTAACCGACACCCCCCTCATTAACCTCGCATCACAAGAATATTTCAAAGCCGTACCTCAAAAAGAGCTCCCCCATCGAATCATCTCACCTGTATTCAAAGATGAAAAAAACGGAACCTTTAAAATCATTAGTTTCTATGCAAAAAAAGCACGCGGCTACATGGCTCGCTACCTTATTCAGAATCGCGTAACAAAACGTGAAGACCTTCTCGCATTTAACCTCAACGGCTATCGGTATGATGAAGAAGCATCAACCCCCACCGAACCCGTGTTCATCCGCCCCGCCTCCGCATTATGATTTACGCAATATTGGGTGACATTCATGCAAACCTGGAAGCCCTCCAATCGGTTATTTCAGATGCCAAACAACAAGGAGCTCAACGCTTTGTCTGCACAGGTGATATCGTAGGCTACAACGCAAATCCCTCGGAATGCCTCGCCCAACTCAACCAATTAGATTGCGCCTTCGTGAAAGGCAACCACGATGAATACTGTAGTAGTCGTATTCCATTAAACATCTTTAACCCATCTGTTCGAGACTCCCTCCGCTGGACACGACAGCGATTAACACGGGCTGAAAAACGAATCCTCAAACAAGCTCCGCTTGTCATGGATGTAGACGGATTTACACTGGTGCATAGCTCCCTCCACCATCCCGATCAGTGGGATTATGTCCTCAATACACAAAATGCTATCGATCATTTCCGTAATCAATTCAGCCCCGTCTGCTTTATTGGTCACAGCCACATTCCTACCGCCTTTGTAAAAAACAATCGCGTTGAACATGGTTCATTTGAATCCCTTACCATCCAACCTGCATATCGATACCTCATCAACGTAGGCTCTGTCGGACAACCCCGCGACCATAATCCCGATGCCGCTTATGTACTCTACGACACAGATCAAGCACGCATTAATCTACGAAGAGTGGCGTATGATCGCGACCAAACACAGAAAAAAATCCGAGCCGCTGGGCTTCCTTTTCGGAATGCATTACGCCTCGATCGAGGACGCTAACCATGACTCTTTTTTATGACGGCGCCTGCCCCATCTGTCTAAAAAACCGACGCATCTTGATGCACTACGACACGCACAAGAAAATACACTTTATCGATATTCATGATGCATCGGCACTCAAAGACTATCCCCAACTTTCCACCGAGCAAGCCGCCGGAAAAATGCACGTTCTATTGCCATCTGGAGAATGGCTGAGTGGAATCGATGCCGTCCATGCAGCCTATCAATCCGTCGGATTATCAAGCTGGGTCGCATGGACGCGCTGGTCGCCCCTAAAACCCTTTGCAAACCGCCTATATGCCTTCATCGCAGCCAACCGAATGAAAATAAGCCGCTGGTTTCACCTTCGGTAACGCTTTTTTCCGCTCAACATAAATTCCTCGTTGACACACAATAAAGATGATCCCACGATGAGTAAAAAGAAGGGATAATCCTATGCCTCCAGCATCGGCCATGAAAATTTTCGTTCTCGATACCAACGTAATCCTACACGACAGCAACTCAATTCATCACTTTGGCGAAAACGACATCGTGATTCCCATCACCGTATTAGAAGAGCTAGATAATTTTAAAAAAGGGAATGAATCCCTCAACTTTCATGCACGAGAATTTGCCCGCACCGTCGATAGTCTCAGTAGCGATATGTTATTTGGCGATGGCGTCTCCATCGGTCCCAGATTAGGACGAATTTGCATTCGCATGGAAGGTCAATTCGATGAAAAACTGGCCGCTAACTTTACCGAAAAAAAACCCGATCATCAGATTCTGAACACCGCCTACCAAGTCGCGATGGAGCACCCAGAACGACTCACCATTCTCGTCACAAAAGATGTGAACTTACGCGTAAAAGCGAAAGCCGTGGGTCTGATGTCTCAAGACTATAAAAACGATCACGTCAGCGATGTACAACGTCTCTACACCGGCACCCGTATCATAGATCATATCGACGGCGAACTGATCACCGAAATGTATAAACCCCCTTATGAATTTCCAGCCGATCAACTAAACGCAGACCCCGCCCTAACTCCCAACGAATACCTCATTCTTCGCAGCGAACACAAATCTGCATTAGCCGCCTATGATGAAGAATTAAACCTCATTCGCCATGTAGATAAAATCCCCGCCTTTGGCATCACACCCCGCAACTCCGAACAGACCTTCGCACTGGATGCCATTCTCAATGATCGCGTGCGATTAATTACCCTCACGGGCCGAGCCGGCACCGGAAAAACCCTCTTAGCATTAGCCGGTGCACTCAAACGAAAGAAAAGCTATCGGCAAATTTTAATGGCTCGCCCCATCGTCGCCCTCAGCAACAAAGATATCGGATACCTCCCCGGTGATATTCAATCTAAACTAGATCCTTATATGAAACCCCTCTTTGATAACCTCGGCGTTATCGAACACGCAGAAGGAAGCACCAAACGCAGCCAGGTAGCCAAACTTCTCGACGATAAAATCCTCGTCATCGAACCCCTCTCATACATTCGCGGACGTAGCCTTGTGAAAACCTGCTTTATTATCGATGAAGCACAAAACCTCACTCCCCACGAAATCAAAACCATCATCACCCGCGCCGGTGAAGGAACCAAAATCATCTTTACAGGCGATATATTCCAAATCGATCACCCCTACCTCGATAGTCACTCCAATGGACTCTCCTATCTCATCGAAAAAATGTGCGGACAACGGATCTATGCCCACATTAACCTCACCAAAGGCGAACGTTCCGAATTAGCCGATCTAGCCGGATCCATTCTTTAATCCGGGCGCCGTAACTCAAACTGAAGACGCCGAATATTCATCTCTGTATACCGATCTTCTATCTTGTATAAAACAGCCTGACGATTCCGCTCTAGCTCTGAAAGCCACCCCGCCTGACTCACAAAGATATAAAGAATACCCTCTTTGATAAAACCCGGCTGACTATGCAACGCAATCGACGGACCCACCAATTTAGGCCAAACCGAACGAAGAATCCGAATCGACTCTTGCAACGGTTGTTCCAAGCCCGCTGCCACATCCGCAACGATATCTTTCACCGCAACCGGATCACGCTGAGGAGCTGCCGGTTTATCCATCTGATAGCGAACTCGATCCAATTCCCATCGATCGCGGTTCACTTTTCTATTGCGAGGCTCTTCCATATACAGAGGTTTAACTTTTTCCGGCTTGAATTGCACCTATTTCTCTATAAATTTCAACGCTATGAACATGAATCTATATCCTCTAATGTTTAAGCCCGTCTACAAAGATTACCCCTGGGGAGGCTCCCGTATACCCGAAACTTTTAATCGCAATCTTTCAACCGGTATCTATGCCGAATCATGGGAAATTACCGACCACAATGACGGCATGAGTATCGTCGAAAACGGACCCTACACGGGAGAATCATTTCGCTCACTCCTCAAGCAAGCCCCACAAGCGATTATCAGCAACCGATCAAAACATGATGCCTTTCCCCTTCTGATCAAACTCATCGACGCGTCAAAAAAACTCAGCGTTCAAGTCCATCCAAACGACCTAACTGCCGCCCAATATGGAGGAGAGCCCAAAACAGAAATGTGGTATCTACTGGGCGATAACAAGACAGCCGTCTATTGCGGACTCCAACCCAACACCACCCAACACCAATTCTTAGCCGCCGTAGAAAACAACACCAGCGAGGAACTTCTGCAACGAATTCCCGTACAAAAAGAGAGTGCCATCTTCGTTCGCGGCGGACGTGTTCATGCGATTGACAGCGGATGCCTGATTCTAGAAATCCAGCAATCTTCAAATACAACCTATCGTATCTACGACTGGGGCAGAATGGGAAATGATGGAAAACCGCGTGAACTTCACATCGAAAAAGCCGTCGAAGTAATCAACTGGGATGATACGGAAAATCCCCTCGTCGAACCCATCTGTCTCTCTCAAACAGACACTCTCGAACACTGGCAAATACTCGCGTGCGACTATTTCAAACTTGATAAATGGATCCTCAACGGAAGCCATGTATGCACCTTAGATGGAAGCACCTTCAACGCCTTATTCATCGCCGAAGGTCAAATCACCCTAACATGGGGATCCGATAACAGCCTCACGGTTCCGACCGGACGTTCCGTCCTCATTCCCGCCGGACTTTCCAGCTACACCCTCACAGGCACCGGAACCATCCTGCGTACCGCATTGCCTTAAGCCATCACCTCATTCATCGCCTCAACTGCATTGCGGAAAAGCATCAATCCAAGCCCCTCTTCCGGGAGTGAATTAGCCCGCTTCTGCACATCCCATTGCGGATGATTCTCCGGAAACAGATACGCTTCTGGATGAGGCATCATCCCAAAAATTCGACCCGTCGGATCCGATAAACCCGCAATCGCATGGAGCGATCCATTCGGATTATCTGGAAAAGCATCTGTCGGATTCCCCGCAGCATCCACATACCGCGCCGCCACACACCCCGCCTCTTCCAGCTGTTCAAGCAACGCCGCATCCAAGGTGAATATTTTACCCTCCCCATGCCGAATCGGCAAAGTAAGCGTTCCCAACCCTTTTGTAAAGATGCACCGAGACGCATCCTCAAAACGAATATTCACCCAATAATTCTGAAAATGCCCACAATCGTTCTGAATCAAAGAAACTGACGGAATAAAATAGTCCCCATTCAATCCAGGCAATAAACCCATCTTTGTCATCACCTGAAACCCATTGCAAATACCCAACATCACCTTACCCGCATCAATAAACGTCTGCAGCCGTGGTTGAATATGGTGTTTAATCCGCTGCGCAAACACATGCCCACTCGACATATGATCCCCATACGAAAATCCACCGATAAACATCAGCCCATCCACCGCATCGATCTGATCGGGACTCGATAATAAATCATTCACATGCACCAAAACCGGATCCGCACCAGCCCGCCGCCAAGCTTCAGCCGACTCTGCCTCACAATTCACCCCATACCCCGTAATAATCAAAACCTTCGGTCGCTGCATTATTTCACCGCCTTATTCATATCATCCAACATCATCGCAGCAGCCAAAACCGGATCCGCCGCCTGCACAATCGGACGCCCAATCACCAAATGAGTTGCACCCTGCTCAACCGCATACGAAGGCGTTGCCACCCGCTTCTGATCACCCACATCACCCGAAGGCATCCGAATCCCTGGCGTCACAAGTAACGCCTCCGGAAAAGCCTGTCGCAACGCATAAGCTTCATGTGCGCTCGTAACCAAACCATCAATGCCCGAACGAATCGCTAAATCACCCAGCGCCACCGCCTGCTCTTCAACCGTTCGACCCACACCCAAATCACTAAAATCATCCTGATTCAAACTCGTCAACGTCGTCACCGCTACCAACTTTGGCGGACACACACACGAAGCCGCCGCCGCTGCCGCCTCTTCCAGCATTGCACGTCCTCCCACAGCATGCACCGTCATCAAGTTCACCCCATGTTCCGCCGCCGTCTTAACCGCATTACCCACCGTTCGCGGAATATCATGCAACTTCAAATCAAGAAAGATCGATTTATGTTGCTCCTGGAGCGGTCCCAACACCGATGGACCCTCCGAACAAAACAACTCCAAGCCCACCTTATACCATCCAATCGAATCCGGCATACGCGCTAACGTAGCCCGCATCGCCTCCCCATTCGGCACATCTAACGCAACAATTATTTCTGGCTGACTCATATTTCCTCTTTCGAATTGATAATAACGATCCGACACATGCGAAAAGATATAGGCAATGGTCTATAAAAAAAATAGTTTATTTAATCTAGATAATCCACAACCGCACGATCGCATACCAACGAACGCACCAAATCAACCACTTCCAAATGTGCCGGATCCGTGGCATATGCCTGATAACCAACTTCATCTTCAAAGACCGTCGTCAAAACCACATCAAACGCCGCATCTCCCTCCGACACATTCAACCCCACCTCAATCGCTTGCAGAGAAGGAACAACATCCAAAAGCGCTTCTAATTGTCGCTTCATCTCCCCTTGATCTTCTCGCTGAACTTCCGGCTTAAAACGCCACATCACGATATGTTTAAACATAATTAAAACCTCCGAAAACCCCATCCAACCATGACCAGCAACGCAGGCAAAGCAGAAAGTGCCAAGGTTCCAATTTAATAAGGCTTGAACCCCCATTCCGGCTATGTCTCACTACGTCCTCATGTCTCACAAAACAAACGATTTAAATAGCTCAACCCCTCGACCCGATGAATTCATTCACATCGACTATCCCGATGCCCTACCCGTTTCAAAACGGTATCAAGAGATCATTCAAACCATTCGAGAACATCAAGTCGTTATTATCTGCGGCACCACCGGTTCCGGAAAAACCACTCAATTACCCAAAATGGTCTATCAAGCCGGCTTCGGACGCTCCAAACGTATCGGCATCACCCAACCCCGCCGCCTCGCCGCCACCGGCATGGCACAACGCGTAGCCGAAGAAACCCATGCTGAACTTGGACAACAAATAGGCGTTCACGTTCGTTTTGAAAACCAAACCAGCGAACAAACCGCCATTAAATTCATGACCGATGGCATCCTTCTCGCCGAAACACGCAAAGACCGCAAACTCAACCAATACGACGCACTCATCATCGACGAAGCCCACGAACGCAGCCTCAACATCGACTTCCTACTCGGCTACATAAAAACCCTTTTAACCAAACGGCCCGACCTCAAACTCATCATCAGCTCCGCCACCCTCGATGCCGACAGCTTCTCCACTTTTTTTGACAACGCCCCCGTACTAGAAGTCGAAGGCAGAACCTACCCCGTCGAAGATCTCTTTCTCCCCCCCGAAAAAGAAGAAGAACTCCCCCAACATATTTTACGAGCCATTCACTCGATCAACGACATTGATACTGAAGGCGACATTCTCATCTTTCTACCCGGCGAAAGAGAGATTCGCCTAGCCGTCGAAAAGCTCGAAGGGCAACGATGGCCCTCCACCGAAATTCTACCCCTCTACGGCCGCCTCAGTATGCGCGACCAACAACGCGTTTTCAAACCCGGCCAAGCCCGACGCATCATTCTCGCCACCAACGTCGCCGAAACCTCCATCACCATTCCCCGTATTCACTATGTAATCGACAGCGGGCTCGTCCGCATGAGTCGCTACCATCCCCGCACCCAAGTTCAAGGCCTTCAGATCGAACACGTATCCCAAGCCAGTGCCCGCCAACGTCGCGGTCGATGCGGACGAATCACCGATGGCATCTGCATTTTTCTATACAGCCAAGACACCCTCGAAAACAGCCCCCGCTTCACCGACCCCGAAATACGCCGCACCTCCCTCGCCGGCGTCATTCTACAAATGAGTCTTCTCCAACTCCCCGCCATCGACCGCTTTCCCTTCCTCGATCCCCCTCAACACAATCGAATTCACGAAGGCTATAAAACCCTCACCGATATCGGCGCCCTCGATGCCAACCGCACCATCACCCCCCTCGGGCGTGAAATGGCCCGTCTCCCCATTGACCCCCACCTCGGACGCATGCTCCTCCAAGCCCGCCAAGAAAACGTCCTTCAAGAGCTCTTCATCTTAACCGCCTTTCTCTCCATTCCCGACGTACGCGAACGCCCCACCGAAAAAGCTGACGCCGCTGATCGTGCCCATCGCCAATGGGCCGAACCCACCTCCGACTTTATCTCCATCCTCAACCTCTGGAAACAGATCGAATCCGACCTCGGGCAACACCCCTCCCACACCCAACTTCGAAAATTCTGTACCCATAATTTCATCAACTTCAAACGCGTTCTCGAATGGCGCAACCTCCTCAGCGATCTACGCACCCAAGCCAAAGAGCTCAAATGGAAGCTCCCCAAAAACAGCCCCATCGAAGAGATCAGCTACACCCCCGTTCACCGCAGCATCCTAGCCGGCATCCCAGCCAACATCGGCTGCAAAAACGAAGATCGCAGTTTCGAAGGCGCCCGCAACCGTCGCTTTCACATTTTTCCCGGCTCCGCACTCTTTCAAAAATCACCCCGCTGGGTCATGACCTTTGCCCTTGTTGAAACCACCCGTCTCTATGCCCGCATCTGCGCTCAAATCGATCCCGAATGGCTTATCGAAATCGCGCCTCATCTCTGCAAATCCGTCTACGATCAACCTCACTGGAATGCCGACAAAGGATTTGTCTATGCCCGAGAATCTCACTTCTCTGGCGGTCTACAAATCTCACAAGGCCGCCACGTCCACTACGGACCCATTCATCCACCTCAAGCCCGCGAACTCTTTATCAAAGAAGCCCTCCTCAAAAACGATCTTCATCTCCAGCACCCCCAACTTCAACCGTTCCTAAACCAACTGCGAGAAGTCCAACAACTCGAAGAAAAAACACGCCGACCCGGGCACCTTTTTGATGCCGAAAACACCTATGCCCAACTCGATCAACACCTCGGTCCCGACGTCTACTCAGCACAACATCTCTCCCGTTGGCTAGATGAGCATCCGCTCCATATCGAAATCCAGCAGATGATGTATTCTGATCGCAAAGCCATTCAACTTAACCACTACCCCGATCAACTTTGCATCGAAGAAACCCCCTTCCCCCTCATCTACACCTTTGATCCCGGCGATGAACTCGACGGCATAGCCCTTGTCTGCCCCTCCAATGAACTCGCCCTCCTCCCCCTAACGGCCCCCGACTGGCTGGTTCCCGGCTGGCTACCCGAAAAAGTAGAACGCCTCCTAAAAACTCTACCCAAACCCATCCGTGCCGCCCTTCATCCACTCACCTCCTGCGCCACCGACTTTTGCCAACACCCCCCCGATCTCATGCAACCCCTCACCACAGCCCTCGCTCACTATCTCCAAAAAAAATACCAACAGCCCGTTGATCCCGATGATTTCAAACCCGACGCCCTCCCCGCGTTTCTCAACATGAAAGTGATTGAAATGAAAGGCGATCAAATCGTTACCATCCATCAACAGCTCCGCGAAGCCGATCAACATCAATCTGCCCGCGACCGCGTGAAAATGCTCTTCTCCAAATGGGAAATTGCCCCACAATCAAGCTGGCCCGGCAACGAACTTCCCCCCGAAATCATCTGCTCCGATCGCAAAAAAACAAGAGGCTATCCCGCGCTCTATGCCACCCCCGAAGGCATCGGCAGAACCGTCTACCGCTTTCTTATCGAAGCCACCGCCTCCCACGAAACCGCCTTAGCAAAACTCGTTCGCATCACCCACCCTGACGCCGTGAAATACATCGAAAAAAGACCGCCCATTCCCACCCCCACACAACTTGAACTCGCCACTATCGACCCGCACTTTTTCAACGACCTAATGGACCGCTCCATCATCACCGCCCTCAACCACTCCGAAACCCGATTCATCCGCGACCCACACCACTTTAAAACCCAAGCCGACCTCGCCCGCGGCGACCTCTACGAATGTTTCGAGAAAGAAGCGCACCAATGCGCCGAACTCCTCCGCGTACGCTCCGATCTCCTCAGCAAACTCGAAGCCCTACAAGCCCCCCCAGAAAGCCAGCAAGATATAGAACTCCAACTCGGATTTCTCTTTCGCCCCGGCTTCATCCGCACCCCACAGCTCCACACCCGCTACCCCCGCTATCTACGCGCCCTCCAAGTCCGACTCCAACGCCTCCGTAGCAACCCCCAAGCCGACGAACGAAAACGCATCGAAATCGAACCCTTTCTCGACCGCCTCAGCGACCGCCTCCTCCAAACCGATAACATCAACCAAGCCCACCGCCTCATTGAATTTGCCATGCTCATCGAAGAATTTCGCATCAACCGCTTTGCTCCTGAAATCAAAACCCCACGCAAAATTTCCGCCCAACGCCTCGAAGAAGTTTGGCAAGCGCTTCAAAGCGATTGACATCCCCGCAACGAAAGCCCACATTTTAACCATGTTACAAGCCGTAATATTTGATTTTGATGGCGTAATCGTCGACAGCGAACCTTGGCACCACAAAGCCTTCAATGCCGTACTTAAAGCCGATCACATTCAGATTGAATGGGACCTCTACCAAGACCTATACATCGGCTTCGATGACCGCGATGCCCTCAAAACCGCCTTCAAAAAAGCCCACAAGCACCTCTCCTCCAAAAAACTCACCGAACGCATCGCTCAAAAAGCCGCCGTCTTTGAACAATATGCCACTAGCGGCCAACTCACGACCCTACCCGGCGCCATTCAACTCATTAAAAGCATCCCCATTCGTCTTCCCGTCGGTCTCTGCAGCGGCGCCCTCCGATCCGATATCGAACCCATCATCACCACGCACGGCATCAAAGAAAACTTTCGTACCATCGTCACCGCCGAAGACACCAAAAAGAGCAAACCCGACCCCGCCCCCTATAAGCTCGCCCTCGAAAACTTAAAGATCACTGAACCCGCCAACGCCATCGCCATCGAAGACACCCCCGCCGGCATTCACTCCGCCAAAGCAGCCGGCATGAAAGTCCTTGCCGTCACCACCAGCTTTTCAGCCGAATACCTAACGGAAGCCGATGCGATTGCCAAATCACTCGAAAACGTGAACCGCAAGACCCTCGAAGATATGATTCTTTAACGCTTTCGAAACGAACAGCGCCCAATCGGCTTCTCCTGAAAAAGAAGCTCAAAATCAGTTCGCTCCTCCTCCGTCGGCTCAAACGCCGCCACCTCTTCGAAACGCTCATCCGCCGCCAACAACGCATAGATTTCATCATAATACGGCAAATGATCAGTCGCCACATGCAAACACCCCACCGGCTTCAACGACCGATGCAACGCATCCATAAACGCCCCATTAAATAACCGATGATCATGATGCCGATCCTTCGGCCACGGATCCGGAAAAAAGAAATAATATGTATCCACCAGCTCCCGCAGCATCAACCAACGGATCGCATAAAATCCCTCCATCCGTAACAAACGCACATTTTCACGACCCGCCCGCTCACACTTCCGTCCACTCCGGTTCACCCGAACCAACTGACGCTCAATCCCCAGAAAATTGACCTCAGGAAACCGACCCGAACGCGCCAACAAAAACCGACCCTTCCCCGAACCGATATCCACCTCTAACGGACGCTCCCGCACCGGAAAAAACGCACGAAAGTCGCACGCCTCCACCCAGCTCTCAGGAAAAACCCTAATTGTCGTCTTTTTTTTACCCGCCATAATCCGCATACTTTTCTTCGAAATAGAAACGAGGGCAAGGAAAACCCATGGGAATCGCAGACAGAGACTACATGCGCCGGCAGCCACCCAAACCCGGCAAGCCAAAGAAACGTCGTATCAAACGCGCCGAAAACAAACCCAACTGGTTTGCCCGCGTCCGCTTCTGGTTCTGGCGCCTCCTCAAGCGTCGATAAAAATCAATCGCTCCCGCTTGACGCCACCCTCACATCGCACTAGATTATTCCCTTCTTTGATAGAGCGGGTGTAGTTCAATGGTAGAACCCCAGCCTTCCAAGCTGGTTACGACAGTTCGAATCTGTTCACCCGCTCCATTTTTTAAGGGGCTTAGACTTCGGTTTAAGCCCCTTTTTATTCACCCCAGCCAATAACTGCAGTCGAGGCAGACTCGACGAGGAAAAAACAAGGGGGCAAAGGAGCAAGAATGAGATGATTTTATTGCTTATTTCTGGGTACTAACGCATTCAACAACTCGGATCTCCATGATTCAGCATCAGGATCGTAGGCTCCGAAACTCGAGCAGAATTCCCAATAGTTCCACGAAAAACCGCGTTTCTCTATCTCACGACGCAGAAACGACGTCCAACGAATGCGCGATTCCATATCCGCTTTGCTATACGCACCGAACTCCCCGACATTAATAGGAATATGATGCTCTTTAGACCAACGAACAGCCTCATCTAAATCGACTTGCAATGCGGATCGCTCTTCATCCGTTCCCGACCAGGGCGTTCCGACAGGAATATTATTGTTCACCCAACCAGCTCCCTGATGGGTAAAGTGAAACGGCTCATAAAAATGAACCGAAGCAATCAAGTTTCGATCATCGGCGGGTAACTCAAGTTTCTTCAGATAATGAATTCGGTTCCAACCTAAGGGCGCCACAAAAATAGTACGTTGCGGATTCGTTCTCCGGATCAGTTGGATCGCGTCGTTCTGCACTCGGTTCCATATATTCTCGGTGAGGTTTCCAGTTGGTTCATTCAACACTTCAAAGCAGAGTGCTTGCGGGGCCGCTTTATAATACACCGACAACTGTCTCCAAATACTCAGAAGTCGATCCGTGTGTTCCTCAGGTGCTTCCATAAATTCTATGTAGTGATGGATATTCAGGATCACGATCAGTTTTCGTTTTAGCGCTTCTTCGATTATGGTGTCTATCTGCGCTAAAAAGTCTGGTTCGATCAAATAGGGTGCATTCGTCGCCGTATAATCGGACCAGCGAACCGGCAAACGGATCGAGTTAAAGCCAGCTTCTTTAATTAGATCAAAATAGCCGATCTCTAGCTTCCCCCACGGTCGACTGCGGGGCGATTCAAACATGTTTCCCATATTGATTCCGCGTCCAATCCGTTGATTCATGGCAAATGCATCTGGTGTTTTACCCAGTGAATTCAGGCTCATCATGATACAGATCAATATGAGTCGTTTGCGTTTCATCCGTTTTCCTGAGCCACTCCACGTTCCCGAAACTGCGCTTCAAACTTTTCTATCACCGCTTTATACTCCGGATTGGCTGCCTGATTGACGGTCTCCAGCGGATCCGTCTGATAGTCGTATAATTCCGTGGCCACCGTTGCACCATGAAGTCTGCCCTGCTTATACTGATTCTCCACCCACTTTACATACCGGTAGCGTTTATCACGTAAGGTATAGCCCATCATGTCATTGCGCGGATACTGTTCCATGGCGGACTCGCGGACGATCGCATTCGGATTATCAAGAATGGGAACCAGTGACGATCCTTCAACACGGGCAGGGATTGGAATGCTGGCTAATTCACACAGGGTTGGGAATATATCGACAAACTCCGAAGGCGACTCCGTGGTCACCCCTTTCGCCTTCTGACCGGGGGCGGAAAAAATCAGCGGGGAACGCACCGCCTGTTCATAGTTGGAGTGTTTGCAAAACATCCCGTGGTCACCCAAATGAAACCCATGATCGCCCCAGAATACGATGATTGTATTTTCTTCTAACCCGAGTTCTTTCAACTTACCGAGCACTAACCCAACCTGCGCATCAATATAACTAACGCACGCACGGTAGCCATGGATCATTTCACGTTGTTGCTCGACTGGGATGGCACCCAGCTTAACGTTGGAATAAGAGCCACGTAATTCCCAACTATCCTGAAACGCAAAACTCGGCGCATCTTGTGGCATCTGCTGAAACTCCGCCCGTTGGATTGTTGATCGATCGTATAAATCCCAATATTTCTTTGGCGCCACAAATGGCAGATGCGGTTTCTTGAAACCCACCGCGAGGAAGAATGGCTTGTCACCGTTTGCCAATGTTTCCATCTGTTGAATCGCACTTTTAGCAAACGCACCGTCATCATACGCATCATCTGGAAGATCCAAACACTCGGTTAGCGGTTTAGCCATAGGAAATCGTTGCAGTAAATCCTGATAAGCTTTTCTCTGCGACGGCTCGATATGGTTCTTTTTCAAATAGGCCTTCATCGCACGACTCTGTTTTTCGACTTCCGGATCGTGATAACCCCCTTTCGGCTTGCGGTGCTCTTCAGCAAAAAATAGACCTACTTCGTACTGACGAAAAGGTTGGCTCCATGAAGCGGCATCATACTGTTTATCCACGGAACGAGGATCGTATATCTTACCCGTACCAGTCGTCTCATAGCCTTGTGTGATCAGATATTCGGGCAACGTTAGCGTCTGCGGGTTTGCCTCACGCATCTGGGTCTTCAGATCATAAACCTTCGTTGTATCCGGATATGTTCCCGTCATCAGACTCACTCGCGATGGCGCGCAAACCGATTGCTGGCAGGCATTGTTCAGGAATACAGTCCCTCGTTTCGCTAGTTGATCAAGGTGAGGTGTAAGCATCTCCTCCTCACCATAACAACCCAACATCGGCTTCAAGTCATCCACCGCAATCATCAGTATGTTCGGTGTATCAAACGGCACGGCATTGCCATCCTTTGGTAGTTGCTGAGCCTGAGCAAACACAGCGCCCATACCAACAATCATCAGGATCGATCTAATCCACATACAACCACTCCAAACGGGTTTTTAAACTACATTCATATACGCAAGATCCGCTTCGAATGGATATCAATTCCTTCTTGCTCATCTATATATCACGTATATATAACTCGTGTTAGTTAACAGGGTTCATACAAAAAAAGCAACCCGATGACTCGGAACGTTTTCCACAAAAGCTCTGTTTTTGGTTAGGTATTGAAATCAGCCATAATTTCTTTGATGACCGCATCTAACCCGTCCTGACCGAGGCGCGCACGGCCTCCGCAGGATTCGCGGATGTAGAATACCTGAGGTTCATAACGAGTAAGTTGTGCAGATCGTCCTTCGCTTAAAGCAATGGCATGAGCAATCATGCCTTTCGCCACATAATCGTAGGGCAAAAGCAGGGTGCTCAACGGCGGATTAACCCGCAATCCGCTCGGGTTGTTGTTGTGTCCCAGCACAGCAAAGTCATCCGGTATCGAAACACCCTGATTCTGGCAGGCCTCCATAAACTCGATGGCAATCTCATCATGATAGGCAATCACGGCCAAATCGCCCTTATGGACGGACCAACGCTTTATAATACGCTCATAATCCTTCGGCGTTCGATCCACCATGCCGATCAAGTTCGGAAAGTCCTCGCTATCACACCAGCGACTATAATGTAGAAGTTTACGCTGCACATATTCCGTCCCCTCCGCATCGGTTCCAAGCAAGGCAATATGCTTGTATCCAACCTTGCAGAAATAGTTACACTGCATATAGGTATCCGAGTTCCGAGCATCCGTCTCTCTGCGCGAATTCCAATAGCAGTTTTCCTCAAGCCCATACGCAGGATTAGCCAACACAACCGGCAACTCACTTGCACGGATAAAATCGTGTAGACCAACCGGATGCTGGTCTTCGCCCAGCCAAGGTAAGATGATCGCACAGCAACCTTGATCTATAAACTCACGGGTGAGGGCAGCTGAATTGATATCGATCTCGGTAACTGTGCGAATGTTGAGCTTAAGCCCCTGCTCTTCAGCGGAATGATGCAGATGATCTATAAGCGATGTCACATAATACCCCCACTGTTTCAGAGGTAATAATACACCGAGCTTATCGGTTGTTTTCAGGACCTTGTCAGCAGATACTTTACGTTTTTTATAATCCACTGCACGCTCCGTTACGAACGTACCGCTTCCCCTTTTCATCTTCACATATCCCTGTTCCGCAAGTGTTTCGAACGCATGGCGTACTGTATGGTAGTTACAGCCAAACTGCTCACCTAGCACCCGAACGCCCGGTAAACGGGTTCCCGATTGAAGCTCCCCACTTTCGATTCGCGCAAGGATTTTATCGCAGATCTCTTGATATTTATGGGGTGTCGTATCTATATCTTTCATAGTCTAACCTTCGTAAATGTTGAAATTCTGATCTATCTGAATTTACCAATAGAAAAATGATATAGTAACGAAGTAAAAATGGAGGGGAAGATATATAACAATTATTTTTCAAAGCTAACGTGATCCGCTACGTCTTCCGGCTAGATTACCGATCCAATCTATCCAACTTTACATACTGATGCCATTGGTTTCGATGACTTCCGAAAACCATTTAGCGGATAGCTTAGGCGTCCGCTCTAGCGTTTCATAATCGACACGTACGATGCCAAAACGACGCTCATATCCCCATGACCATTCAAAATTATCCATCAACGACCAAGCAAAATAGCCGCGTAAATCAACGCCCGCTGTGATGGCATGCCGACATTCGTTGAGATAGTCTTTAAAGAAATCCCTACGCGTCACATCATGTAATGCCGACTCCAGATCAGGCTCGTCCACGGCACAGCCGTTTTCTGTAATATAGATTTCAGGCTGATCATAGCGTTCATCGATCCATTTGAGCAGCTCACGACATCCCTCCGGCACAATATTCCACCCCATCTGGGTCTGCACCCAGTCAGGATCATTGCTTAAGTGAACATCCTGATCTTCTGCCATACCGCCATTGCCAGCTATATTGACTTCTGCCTTCGTATCGGGATCGGGCTCGGATGCAAGCATCGTCGTATAATGATTCAGCCCAAAAAAATCACTCGAACCCAGCAACATCTCGCGTTCATCCGCACTGAATACAGGTAACCGGTCGCCCAGTCGTTCACGCATAACAGCAGGGTAATCCCCCTTCCAAATCGGGTCGGCAAACCAGCCGAGAAAAAATTCCAGACTACGTTGTGCTGCGGCTCTATCGGCCTCGCTGTCGGTCAGCGGAATACGCCAATCGCAATTGTTGGTAATTCCGATTCGTCCCTGCTGGTGAGCCGATTCTTCACGATAGATTTTCACGGCAATCGCGTGTGAAAGAATCAGGTTATGCGCCACCACATAGGGCATATCCGCATCCGCATATCCGGGTGCATGAACACCAAGACCATACCCCAACACAGCCGAACACCACGGCTCATTTAAGGTTATCCAGTTCTTTACTCGGTCACCAAACTGTTCAAAACAGATCCGCGCATAGTCTCCGAAGATGGGAATGATGGATTTATCCAGCCAACCGCCCATCCGATCCTCTAGCCCCTGCGGCAAATCCCAATGGTAGAGCGTTATCCAAGGTTCGATACCGTGCGCCAGCAGGCAATCGATGATTTTATTATAAAAAGTAATTCCCTCCGCATTCGCTTCACCCGTCCCATCAGGCTGAATGCGTGACCAAGACAGGGAGAAGCGATAGGCTTGCAAGCCAAGCTCCTTCATCATCTTGATGTCTTCTTCAAAACGATGAAAATGATCGCACGACACATCGCCCGTATCGCCGCCTGCCACCTTACCCGGTATCTGACAGAACGTATCCCAAATAGACGCGCCGCGACCGCCCTCAGTAGTGCCGCCTTCTATCTGATACGAAGCCGTTGCTGAGCCCCAAACAAAGTGTTCTGGAAATGGTTGATTCATCTTCTCTTTTTCTCTTTTTAAAGGAATGGTGTCTTCTTTATCTAAGTTGCATTCTCGCGCAGTGCAGTTTCCATCTCACACTCGGTCTTGGCATCAATCTTATAGAATAAAACCGCCACACAGGTCAGGAAAGCAAAGACGGCCGGAATCAGACTCATAATCAGGCGCAAGCCCTGAATCGTCTCCGGCGACTGATCCTGATTAGCCACAAAACCAAAATAGCCAAGCAATGCCATCGCAACCGCTGGCCCGATTGACCAACCGATTTTCTGTGAAAACGTCCCGGCTGAGAATAGAAGCCCGGTTGATCTTTGTCCCAGCTTCCACGCACCATAATCAGCTGTATCGGCAATCATTGACCAGAATAAGGGCATCAACGGTCCGGTGATGAAGGAACTGATTCCCTGATGAATCATAATCAGCACAATATGAGATGGGTTGATAAAATAGAAAAGAGCAATCAAAACTCCAGATATAAAATTGATGATGATGTATGCCCGTTTCTTGCCTCCCAAAAAAGCAACGATCTGCTTGGTTAATAATACCCCGAAAATCTGAACAATCGTACTAATACTCAAAAACAAGCTCCCGTAGTGCTCGCTGCCAGCAACATACTTGAAATAATGAATCGTTGCTCCACCCCGAATAGCAATCCACATAATCGTTAAAACGCTTACGAAAATCATCGTAATCCACGGTCCGTTTTTACTCAGTACAATCAGATCCTTTTTCACGGAGGGCTTTTGAGTCTCGGGCGATTTCACCCGCTCCTGACTCGTCGCAAACGTGATGAAAAAGAAAACGGCAGCCATAAGACCATAGAGTGAAACGGTAAGACTAAATCCCAGTTTTTCATTCCCCTGACCGAGCACCCCCACCAAATAGAGCATGGTACTCGCCACAAAGAAACTTCCACCAAAACCACCCACGAAGCGCCAAGACGACAATACGGTTCTATCGGACGACTTTGGCGTCATAACGCCCATCAAGGCTCCATACGGAACATTGATGGCTGTATAGACCATCGTCAGCAATGTATACGTCACATACGCATAAACAAGTTTACCCGTGGGTCCGAGGTCAAAGGTGGTGAACGTCAAAATACCCAGAATCACATAAGGAGGAATCATCCAAATCAGCCACGGTCGGAACTTTCCCATCTTCGTATCTGTTCGGTCGGCAATCAGACCCATAATCGGATCGTTGATCCAATCCCAGGTTCGTGTCACAAAAATCATCGTCGCCAACGCCGCCGCACTGATGCCAAAGACATCGGTATAGAAGTAGCTCATGAAGTTCATAAATATGCCAAAATAGAGGCATGAGGCAAAATCTCCACACCCATATCCGAACTTTTCTTTAAATGACAAACTACCTTTATTCATCAATGATCCCCTGGCACCTGTATCATGGTGAATTTATGGTATATATCTATGATATATCATTATACAAGAACAATGATCGAGATGCCCTATTCAGCAACATGAGATCGCTCCATCGCTGTCGCCCTTATCGAATCCCAATTACCATGCCCATCATCAGCGGCATAACTCCATAAATAGTGGCCGAAATAACCTTTTTTCTTCGCGAGATGGAGCAACGCAACTATAGCCCAACGGAAGAATATAACTTCATCATGCGTATGGAATTAGAGTGGAAACTCGCCCGGCAGGGTTGAGAGAATTATCTGCATCTCACGCTGCATCTCTTCTAGTGTTTCTTGATATACCGGATCCTTCGCGAGATTCACTTGCTCCATCGGATCTTGCGAAAGATCATAAAGTTGATCGGAATCGAAATAGCCCGGATACGAGCCGGTCGACCTACTTTCCGCATGCCCACCCCCCGGAATAGCCGTCAGATGACTGAAAGGTGCCTTCGGATCTTCTGTAACAATCTCTAAATGTTTGCGGTAGCGTTCCGCATTCCACTCCTCCAGCACCCGCCTGCGCTTTTCCTCCGACATAGCTTCAAGATGCTCGGGATAACGCACCGCCAGATATTTCCAGTTGCCCTTACGAATGGCCCGAGCATAACCGAGTTCAAAATACATAATCCGCTCGGTTGGTGCGGGCTCCCCCTTCAAGATCGATAAATAGCTTTTTCCATCAAAATCAGTAGGTGCATAATCCACACCTGCCATCTCCAAAATGGTCGGTGCAAAATCAACAATATGAACCAGCGCATCCGAAGTCTTACCCACCGGAAATCCATCTTTCTTCCAGACAATGCACGGATTGTGCACGCCTCCCTGATAAAGCGTACCCTTCGACATCTGACCATGATCGGAATAGAAAAAAATGATTGTATCATCCAATTCGCCCGTCTCTTCCAAGGTCTGGATAAGTGCCCCAACCGCATCATCGAGCCACAGCATATTGCACGTATCATCGTTCACTGGCAGTCCCGCCTCTTTAATGCGTTCCGGAATCGTGAAACGAGCCGGCTGAACATCAGGTGCTTTGTCGAGATACCCCACCGGCGATATAAGTGGATTTGCATTCCATGAACGCGACGCTTTCGAAGGTCCATGCGGCACCGTAGTAGCGAAATAGAGGAAGAATGGATTATTTCGCTTCCCTTTCAAAAAATCAATCCCCCCCTCCGTGATCCAGTCCATATTTTGAACGGCTACCTCGTGCAAGCCCAGAAAATCCGGATTGTTGTGGTAGACCCGATCCGCATAATCAAAACCAATTTCACGCATCGCCTGGCACACATGATCATGGTTCGCCTTTAAAATGGAAACATTCTTTGGATCCGTTGCACTCGCATCAAAATTCTTGAACGATCTCAATCCGTGCGCCTCCACCACATGGTTTTTACCGACCATACCTGTCGTGTACCCCCTCGCCTTCAACAAGGCGGGCAACGTCGTCTGCCCTTTCACGATGTGGGTATTAAACTCCACCACCGTCTGCCCCCCATTCTCCTTCGCCACATCGGCAAACCAATTATTCTGTGCGCGACTGGCATAGGTTCCCGTCAACACATTGTAGCGGCTCGGCGTACAGATCGGCGAAGCACAATGCTGTTCGAACATCACGACACCCTCGTTCGCTAACCGGTCAATATGAGGGGTTAAATTCTTCCCTTTACCCTCCGGTAAACAGTTGAAATGTCGGGGCAGCATATCGTCTGCAATAAAGAAAATTATATTCGGCTTCTCAGCCCACGCATGCAACGCTGTCAATCCAACCACTATCAAAAGCTTTCTCATCATTCTCTCCTACTTCAATATAAAACCGAGATTATCCAAATAGATTTTTCCTGTCACGGGAGCTGACTTACCTCCCGTAGAATAGAGTTCAAAATAGACTGCATACGCACCGCTCATTACCTGACGAAAGGTAGCATCCGGCAGGGCAAATTCAACGTGCTTCCATCCATCCACTTCCTCATCAATGATCACGCTTCCAAGATCAATCCAATGATTGGATAGGCTCTGCAACACCACTCGCACAGCAACCTCTTGATCCTGACATTGAAAGTCAGCTGATCTACCCAACTCAACAACCACCCCAGCAATTCTCTTCTTTTGCACCCCTTCTGGAATTGTAAAAACAGCCATCTCTTTTTTAAACCCATCAATCTCAACTGCCGCAACACGCTGGTTTGGTTTCACGGTATCCTCAGCCGTCACCGTATAATCGCTCCGAACGCCCCAATCGCTGATACGATCTTCAAACTGCCAGACCATCTCGGTACGTTCCTGAAATTTCTCAATCTCGACGGCCTGCTTAACCACCCTATTTCCCGCTCGTGCCTCAACCGTAACCGTCCCAGCTCCCGTTGGCGTTAAAAAGAACCGTCCGGCTGCCTCTTTCAGCGAAACGTTCTGCACATCGATATGAGCGGGACCAGAAACCAAAAGCTCGGCACCGTCCCCTTGCAGTACCCCCCTCGGATCCTGTGGATCGTCCCGCAACAACACCCAGCCTTCAATCGGTGCATCAACAGAAGCCTGTTCCGGGAGCATAATCTCGAATGGCTCATCTCCAAACCCCTCCGTCAGTTCAGACCGAAAACGAGCACCCTCCAATGGCAATTCAAAAACACGCGCACTATAAGGCGGCACCTCAAGTCTTCCACCCATCGCAAAATCCTGCTCCGACGGCTTTCGACTCCACTTCGGCTGATGGGTATAGGGATCCCAAAAATATTCGCGGTGCGATAAGGTGACCCGACGCCCGACGTCGGATAGTTTCAGTTGAGGAAGTTCAAGATCGACTTCAACCCTCTCATCCCGATTCACATTAATCAGCATCACATAAAATCGCTCGGCATCACGCGTAGCAAAGGCATACACATTTTCAGCGCCTAGCAGCTCCGTTTCAAGCAGCTGATTGCCCATGTGTTTACTCCACAAATAGAGGCCCCAATATTGTGCCTTCGGCATGCAACGCCCGACAAACTGGAAAAGGCCATGTCCGCCCTCTTCGGTTTCAGTCAGCAAATCCCAATGCGTGGCAAAGTCTACCTGGTGCCGAAACATCTCACCAATAAAAGCCGCGTTCCACAAACCACTCAGCAAATCGCCCGTGGTTCGATCTTCTTGCACCTTCGAATTCCACTCCGTGATCGCAATTTCAATCTCGTCTGAACGCGCCGACTGATACCTTTCGATCAGGGAACGATACCGTTGTATCGGTTTTTCCAGCACAAAAGCTTGCCGAATGATCTCCTCCGGTTTTTCAAGATGACCTTCCACTGGATAGGTATGAATCGAAATAAAATCGAGCCAATCACCAGCATCACGCAGCGTCGCTTCAAGAAACTCGGCGCGCAAATTAGCCGTAACGGGACCCCCTATTTTAAGGGTCGGATCCACCGCCTTCATCGCCTTGGCAAATTCAACAAACTTCTGGGCATAGAGCTCACCGGTCATCTGGGTGCCATCGGCTTGGATATGACCCACTTCCCAGAAACCTTCTAGCTCATTTCCGATCTCCCAATATTTCACCCCAAAGCCCATTTTAACATTTGCCCAGCGCACCCACTCAGCTGCCATTTCCGGTGTACCCGTGCCCACATTGACCGTTACGATCTCCTCCGCACCCTTGTCCTTCACAAAATCGTGGAGAGCAGCCACATCGAGATCCCCGTGCCAATGATAGGGATTGCCCTGGCTATCCTCCAAACAGAACCCAGGCTGATAATCGGAATAATCCACCTGCCACAGGCCCTTCACCCGTTTAGACATATCGATCTTATTACCGTCATAAACACCGTTGCCATTCCAAACATAGCGATCCGACCATGAGCCACCCGGAATGCGTAAATAGGTCGGATTTAAATCACGCAAATAGAACTGCACATCCGCATCAAATACTTCGCGCGGCTTATAGAAAACCCCTACATTCGATCCCAACAAGCGAAAGCGGTCCATCTCCCGCACTGGCTCGGGGTTTACCCGAAGCGTGGCGCCATTCGTAATAATCGCACCAAGCATCATCCCGGTTATAACTCGTCTCTTCATCATGCGATTTGTTTACCCGCATCCTCACCCGGCATCTCATCCACCGCATCACAAGAAACAGACGAAGAGCCCATGATTACCTCCACCGTATGAACACCGCCATCGGTATAGGCAGGAATAATGGACGATAAAATCGCTTGCCCATCCACCCGAATTGCTTCAATTCCTTTCGAGACGTGCAACGGGTTTTTCACCGCGATTTTATACATCGAACCGCGGAACTTACGCATCACCTGAAAGCCATCCCACTCCTTCGGAATGCAAGGGGAAATCTGGAGTCCTTCATGCGTCGGCATAATCCCTAGAATATACTTCGTTGCCGCCTGATACGTCCAAGACGAAGTGCCCGATAGCCAACTATTGCGTGCCAATCCAAACTGCGGGTGCTCATCCCCAAGTATGTTCTGCGGATAGCAATACGGTTCACACTCGAAACGCTCAATCTGTTCATTCTGCGCAGCGGGATTAATTTGATTGTAGTATTGGAACGCCCGATCGCCATTGCCCACCAACGTCTCAGCAATCATCACCCACGGATTCGAATGCAGGAAAATCCCCCCATTCTCCTTGGCACCCGGCGGATAGGTGGTGATGC
This sequence comes from uncultured Verrucomicrobiota bacterium, assembly GCA_913065005.1. Classification (GTDB taxonomy): domain Bacteria; phylum Verrucomicrobiota; class Kiritimatiellia; order Kiritimatiellales; family Pontiellaceae; genus Pontiella. Next base: position 32,700 of record CAJYAJ010000002.1, read on the forward strand.
CCCCCTTGGAAGGATCGAATCCGTTATATCCCGGCCAACTAATTTTGATACCCCGCGGCGTATTCAACTTGTCGTGCACAGAATCAAGTGCCTGTTTGGCTCGCTCCTCATCAGCGAAACCAGCAAAAACCGACCAAGACTGCGCATTCGTATAGATCTTGCCCTCGCTGTTCTGGTTCGAACCGATAGGCGTCCCATCCGCTTCAAAATAACGCATAAACCATTCACCGTCCCATACCGACTCGTTCATCACTTTTTTCATTTCAGCATGGTCAGCACGATAGTTCGCCGCCGCCACATCATCTCCGGTATAATCCATCAACTCAATCATCTCCAGCAGCGCCCGACCATAGAGGTTGGCAATCATCACACTCTCGGCATCTCCCTGCAGATTAACGCAATCGTTCCAGTCAGCAAAGCCGAGAAGCGGTAGCCCATGCGCCCCCGTGTTGGTTTTCGAAAACGCAAGCGCCCGTTTCAGATGATCCAGCACCGTGCCCTCTTCACGCTCTTCAAGCGGTCGCTCTTTAGAATAGTACGTGATCCCCTCGCTCAAGAACTCATAGTCACCCGTCTCTTTCAGATAAGCCGAAACCGCCTGCACAATCCAGAGATGGTCGTCTCCATACCATTGCTTATCGCCCTCCTCCCGCGAATCGCCTTCATTCGCTTCCATCGAGAGCGGAAAAAACTGGTGCATCGCCGAACCATTTGGCAATTGCACACTCAATAATTTTTTCATCAGAGCCTTCGCCTCCTGCGGCATCCCAGCCAGTACACCCATCACATCCTGTGAGCTATCCCGGAACCCAATCCCACGCGCACCCAATCCAAGCTGGTATAACGAAAGATAGCGCGACCAGTTCATGGTGGTATGGCACTGACGCGGGTTGTGAACATTCACCATAGAGTTGAAAGCATCGTCCGGCGTCTCCACCCAGTTGTTCGAAAGATATTCCGTCCAGAAATCCGCCAACGACTGAAACGCCATATCGACCGCTTCGAGCGATTGAAACATTTGCGCGGTCGCCCTCACCTGAGCCGGCTCATCCTGACCCAACTGCGTAACGATCCGCTTCTCCTCACCCGGCGACATCTCACCCAGCTTGTGCAACAATGCCGCAATCGTATCTCCCCGACGCGCCTCCGTATTCGAAAGCGATTCTCTCTGCAACGCCAACGGATTCGACCACGTGCCATACTCATTATCACCTAAGAAAAGTTTGCGATCGGTCTCAAACGAATCAACCGGCATATTCGAGGTAAAGAAATTATTCTCATCCGCCTTTTTCATAAACGCATATTGGCGCAACAGCACCGTGCCGTTCCCGTTCTGCTCGGCATCCACGGTCATCGTCTGTGGAACCCAATCCGCATTGGTAAATTGCTTGAGCGCATCGAAGTGCGTAAACTCAACCACCGGAATCACCTCCAGCTCCACCGGCTCACTCCGAAGGTTACAAACCTTGATATCGCGTAACACCACGTTTTTGCCAATAGGCACAAAAATTGTAACATCCGTACGAATGCCATAAAACTCCGACACGATCCGCTGATATCCCAATCCCACATGACATTCATATCGATCGAATGCATCCAATGTCGGAACAAAAAACGGAGAAAACACCTTATATCCATCCCCCTCCTTGATCCGAATAAAGAGCCCCTCACCCTTGAACTGCGAACTAGGCAACTGCGGAATATACTTAGTAATCCGATTCAGCGCCGGATCGCTTTTGCAGATCAACGATCCACCCGTATGATCCACAATACCACCGAACGCCAACGTCCCCACATAATTGGTCCACTTCACCGGCGTCTTAGGATTCGTGATTACATACTCACGCTTCTCATCATCAAAATAACCATACTTCATTTTTTACCTCTTTATACTTTGCCACGTCTCGCTTCGAGCTCCACACGAATAGCCGCCAACCGCGCCGCATTCAACGGAAAAGATTTCAATAAGATGGCCGCCATCACTAACGCAGTAACCGGTAACACAACATAGCCAATACGCATATGCGTCAGCGCCCGCTCCAGTTCAGCCCCCTGCAGATCATCACTAAAGCCCGTCCACTCTAACAACGGCCCCGACAACATAAACCCAAGGCAAAAGCTAAGCTTCAGCACCCAAGAAAAAATCGAAGCAAAGCTCCCCTCTCTTCGCCGACCCGTATTCAACTCATCCAAATCCACCACATCCACTTGCATCGACGGAATCATCAACCATAAACCAGCATAACCCGCCCCCACAAAAAAAGAGTTAATCAACATCAAATACGGATAGCTCGGATGATTCGTCCACCACGTAATCGATACCGAAAAGAGCACCAAGCCCAGCGAAATAAATAAGCAGTTATTCTTACCGATCTTCTCCGAAAGCGACTTAAAAACTTGAATCATAATAAGACTCACCACCGTGTAGGTCACCGTACCCAACCCCACAAACCAAGAAGCACGACCCCACTCACCGCCCAACACATAATAGGTCCCCACATAACGACCATAACTATCGAAGATGCTCGTACCCAAAAGAAAGAGAATCGTCACAACACACAAAATCAGAAACGCCCGACAACGTAACGTCTCCTTCAGACTGCCCATCAAGCTGATCTTTTCCTGCTTCCGAGTCAGCTCACTCTCATAATAACGCTCCTTCACAAACAACGCCGGCAAAGGACCCAACAGCAACATTAACGCAGCAATAAACAAGCTGATATAACGCATCCCATTGCTCGGGCTCTGCATCCCATCCACATAAAAAATAGGCAACAACGAAAGCCACCAACAAAACCCATTGAATAAACCCGCGAGCGTCTGAAAAATCCCACGCACACTCGCCGTCCGCGTACGCTCGTTATAATCCGGTGTCATCTCCATCAACAGACTCTGGAACGGCATCGCCCAAACCGTAAAACAACTGTAAAACAAAACGCCAAACCCAATGATCCACCCCATCGTCTCGCCCTGCGTCAACTCCCGCGGAAACCACCAGATCAACGGATACGTAATCGCTGAAAGAATCGCACCCACAAAAATATACGGACGCCGACGACCCCACCGCGTTCGCGTATTATCCGAAATCCAGCCCATCACCGGATCCGCAATCCCATCCCACAGACGAAGCGACATCAGAATCAACGCCACCTGGTTGAAGCTCATTTTAAGCTCCATCTGAAACACCTGATACGCGATGCTCACCATCACCCAAACCGCCAGAATATCGATCGTTCCAGCCGACCCATACGCCATCTTTTGCCAAAACGGAACTCGATCTTCAGCCGCCACGACAGGTTGTTCCTGCTCAGCCATTCACCTCTCCCAACCCATCTACTTTACTCACCTCATTCCCACAGAATGAGCACCACACCCTTATAAAACACAGATAATATGCCGGATTGATGCACCAAAAACGAATAAAAAAAGATATATCACTTAGCTAACAATGTCAATCAGAACAGGAAAATACCCCTAAAAAAGAGATTCATAATCAAATTTCAAAGACTCATAAAAGAATTGTATCGGACTCAAAAAACCACACCCACCCCCATCCAATATGATATACTAGTGATCTAAACTCACGCACCAGAAACCACCATCACCCCTACTCCTAATAACCCTACCCACAAAAAAATATCATCATGAACGTCACGAGGGAGCTACTTGAGGTATAAACTCATGCTTAAAAAAAGCGTGCTGGGATGCGTTCCTATCCGAGCCAGAAGCTGAAGTAAAGGTACATCCCGACGACTAACAACAGGGTGACGACAGTGAGCCAGACATCCCTTTTTTCGACGGTGGCACGAATCTCGGCTCGATCCAACGAAGCGTAAGTGAGCCCTTTCAGTGCTCCTTCGTCTTGGGCGGGCGTGAGGAGCGAACCGATCACCACAACGGCGATACTGATCAGGAGCAGCACGCCGGAAGCATAGAGAAAGCTAAAATCACCGATGGCGGTCAACCAAGCCGGATCAGCCATCTTTTCAGGATCAAGCGAACCATACTGGGCTTGGATAGCTAATTTTGCCATGCCGAGCACAAATCCAACGATCAATCCCCACGTGGCACCCGTCGCATTGATCCGTTTCCAGAAAAGCCCCAATAGAAAGACCGCGGTGATCGGTGGAGCGAGATATCCCTGCACGCTTTGCAGATATTGATAAATCCCGCCTCCGGCAATCCGATACATCACGGGAATCCAGAGCAACCCGAGTGCGACGATGATCGTGGTTGCCACCCGCCCGATCCGCACCAAATGTTTCTCGCTTCGTTCCCGACAGACCTTCTCATAAATATCGACCGTAAAGAGCGTGGCACAGGAGTTAAAAAGCGAGGAGAGCGAGCTCATCAAGGCTGCCAATAAGCCACCGACGACCAAGCCTCGTAATCCGCTGGGCAAGAGTTGAATCACCATCGTGGTGAAGACCTGATCGCCATCGATATCCATTGCCGTAGTTCCCTGCGATTTCATCGGGATATAAATAATCCCTTTTTGATGCAACGCCCACCCGATGATACCGGGCAATAGAAAAATGAGAACAGGCCAGACTTTGAGAAACGACCCCCAGATGGCACCACGGCGTGCCAACGTCAGATTTTTTGCGGCAAGGGTTCGCTGCACTATGTATTGATCGGTACACCAATACCAAATGCCGATGATCGGTGAGGCGATTAAAATTCCCAACCACGGAAAATCATTATTTTTCCACCACGGTATGCCTGAACCTTCCACCTGCAACGGTCGCCACAAGGCGAGTTCGTCTGACCGCTCGGACGCCATCCGAACCAACTCACCCCAACCCCCGAGCGCATCCAACCCAATCCATGTAATACTCGCCGAACCAACAATCAAGAGCAGGGCTTGTACCGAGTCGGTATATAAGACCGCCCGAAAGCCGCCAAACACGGTGTAGATTCCGGTCAGTACAACCGTTGCAAAGGCGCCGATCCAAAAAGGGCCCCACACCTGTCCAAATAGAATCAGCTCTAGATCCGGTAAAAGCGTCCGAAAAACCAATGCTCCAGCGTAGACGGTCACCGATACTTTTGTAAATACATACGCCACCAGCGAGACCAACGAGAGAATCCAACGCACCCGACTATTAAAACGTTTCTCCAAAAATTCGGGCATGGTGAAGACATTCGCCCGGTAGTAGAACGGTACAAAAATCCAGCCAAGCATGAGCATAATCCACGCGTGCATCTCCCAATGCGCCATCGCCATACCCGAGGTGGCTCCCGAGCCTGCCAATCCGACAATATGCTCAGAACCTATATTTGAAGCAAACAGCGAACCCCCAATCGCAAACCATCCGACGTTACGCCCTGCCAAAAAATAATCCGCCGAGGTCTGTTGCCGTCGCGATGACCAAACCACGACGCCTGCTAGCAACACAAAATAAATTCCGATTACAATCCAGTCAATCCCTGTCATACCGCCTCTACTTGCTCGAATTAAACAACCTATCCATACACCACTTTTTTCTTCATACCCAAGATCAAAGAAGTATGATTCACTCTTCACCCATCCATCGCTAGCGGAACAGAAAGAAGATGAATATGAAGAAACAATCGATCAATTTAGCCTGCTCACTCGCGCTACTGGGTAGCGTGCAGAGCGATGGCGCCACAGTTATTCCGCTTTGGGATCAACAGATACCAGGCACCGTGACCGATGAGCCCGAAACGATCGACCATCATACCGAAGGCGATAACCGTCGCTTCCATCACGTAAGCGAACCCACGCTCACACTCTACCCCAGTTCCGAATCCGAACCCCATCCTTTTGTAATTATCTGCCCCGGGGGCGGCTATCGCTTCTTATCGTTCGATAAAGAAGGAATCGAAATTGCGGAGTGGCTCAATACCCTCGGTATTTCAGCAGGGGTACTCAAATACCGCACCCCTAACAACCGCACAGGTGCGCTTCACGATGCCAACCGCGCACTCGAATGGACTCGAACCCACGCCACCGAATTGAATATCGATCCCACCCACGTCGGCATGATCGGCTTCTCCGCCGGCGCTCACCTCACCGCAGCCGCCGCCCAAAAGGAGCCCAAACAAAATTTTAGTATGTTGATCTATCCCGCGTATCTCTATCAGCCTGCATCGGTTACGCTGGTGAAAAGCATCACCGTGAATGCAGAGACCCCGCCTGCCTTTATTGCACAGGCACAAGACGACAAACAATTCTACCGCAGTGCCCTCGCCTATGCCCTAGCCCTCGATGAAGCAGGCGTCTCCACTGAACTCCATCTCCATGCTCGAGGTGGTCATGGCTATGGTTCACGCGATTTCGGTCGTCCGGCTCATCAATGGACCGTTCTCTGCGAAGCCTGGCTCCGCGATCAAAACATCCTTTCACCCTCGGACTAAGACCCACGATGCCCAAAATCAGACTCGATCAATTACTCGTACAACAACAACTTGTCGAAAGCCGCGAACAAGCCCAACGGCTGATTCGAGCCGGACACGTGCGTATCAAAGAACAAACCGTATCCAAACCCGGACACCTCTTCCCTGAAGATAGCCAGATTCAACTTAAAGAAGTCGAACGCTATGTGAGCCGCGGCGGCCTCAAGCTCGAAGAAGCAATCCAACACTTTCAGCTCAAACTCGACGGAGCAATTGGGCTCGATATCGGCTCGAGCACCGGCGGCTTCACCGACTGCATGCTCCAACACGGAGCCAGCACGGTTTATGCCGTTGATTGCGGAACCCACCAACTGCATAACCGCATGCGCAACGACAAGCGAGTAACCGTTATGGAACAGACCAACGCCCGCTACCTCACCCCCGATCAGATACCGCAACCGATCGACTTCTGCTCGATCGATACCTCCTTTATCTCACTCACCAAGATTCTTCCTCCGCTGAAAGCCCTGCTCAAGCCCCGTGGAACCATCGTCTCGTTAATCAAACCTCAATTTGAAGCCGGCAAAGAACAAGTTGGCAAAGGCGGTGTGGTTCGCGATTCGGCTGTTCATCAAGAAGTCATTGAAAACGTTCAACGCTTTGGCACCGAGACGCTCGGATTTACATGGAACGGGCACTGCACATCACCCATCAAAGGACCGGCAGGTAATATTGAATTCCTCGCCTATTGGACAACTTAATCAACCCACAGGTATCGACGAATCTACTTCGACCGGTGCTTCCGGCTCGACGTTCGGCCTTTCCATCGCTTTGGGCTCAACGGATTCGATCTGCGGTTCCACCGACGGGCTAACCGAAGCCGGTACCTGCACAGCTGCTTTCACCGCACCCTCTTTTTCCACCCAAGCCGCAAAACCCGGAACGAGTTGGATTAACCCCGCCGAGCGGTTCTCCAATATTCCGCTCATCAACGCACCCTCCACCAAGAGAACAAGTCCCATCAGTAGCGCCGCGATCACCCCAACGGGCACCACGCGTTTGGTATTTTTTGAATCCATATCATCGTGATAGCAAGATCCCACCCCCATGAACAGCTCAAAGAGGTTCTAGCCCCTTCGCACTTGACCCATTCCAGCCGCTTAGGCATCCTCGGCGGCTTATGAAACCTAATGATTATAAAGTAACGATGGATGCGCTCGTCAGTCTCTGCAAGCGGCGCGGTTTTATTTTTCAAACGTCCGAGATCTATGGCGGTATTAATGGCTTCTGGGATTACGGTCCCCTCGGCGTTGAAATGAAACGCAATATTAAAGCCTGCTGGTGGAAATCGATGACCCAGCTTCGGGAAGATATCGTCGGGCTCGACAGCTCCATTATCATGCACCCGCGCGTCTGGGAAGCATCCGGTCACGTCGGCAACTTTAAAGACCCCATGCTTGACTGCCGCGAAACCAAAGGACGCTACCGAGCGGATCAGCTTTTTGCACTTCGCCATAAGCAGGATAAAAACGCGCTCATGTTTGTCCATCACGAAGGCGCCCCCGCACCCGCCGAAAAGAAGATCAAGAAAATCGCTAAAAACGATGCCTCAGACTATGAATCCGTAGCCCTGCTCGATATTCCACTCGACGCCTATGACCGGCTCGTAGGGCCCGATACCAACGAACCCGGCTCCCTGACCGAACCACGTGCCTTCAACTTGATGTTTAAAACCTTCGTCGGTCCCGTCGAAGAGAGCTCAAATGTAGCCTATCTTCGTCCCGAAACCGCTCAAGGCATCTTTGCTCAGTTCGGCAATGTGCTCTCAACCGTTCGAAACAAAGTCCCCTTTGGCATCGCCCAAATTGGTAAAGCCTTCCGAAACGAAATTAATCCCCGAAACTACACCTTCCGCTCACGCGAATTTGAACAGATGGAACTCGAATATTTTATCAAACCCGGAACCGATGCCGAGATGCACGAATACTGGGTTGCCGAACGCTTAAAGTGGTATGAAAAAGTGGGCCTGCCTGAAGGTCGTATGCAACGCGAAATCCATGAAGACAATGAACTCGCACACTATGCGTCTGCCTGTACCGATATTCTCTATGAATTCCCCTTCGGCACACAAGAGCTCGAAGGCATTGCCGCACGCGGAAACTTTGACCTTACCCAGCATCAAGAAACCAGTGGCAAAAAATTGGAATACCAAGACGAAGAGACCCAAGAAAAATATCTACCGCACGTCATCGAACCCTCCGCCGGTGTCGACCGCATTGCCCTCGCGCTCCTCTGCGAAGCCTATCGAGAAGAGTGGATTCCAAAAGGAGGCGGCGACGTCCTTACCGCCGAACCCGACGCCAAGCGCGCCCCCGAAGGCTACGAAGCACGAACCGTTCTGCGATTTGCGCCCTGTATTGCACCCTATAAAGCCGCCATCCTTCCGCTTGTTAAAAACAAAGAACCGTTGGTAGAGAAAGCCCGCGAACTCTACGAACAGCTCTCCAAACGCTGGAAATGTTTCTACGATCAGAACGGAGCCATCGGACGTCGCTATCGTCGGCAAGATGAAATCGGAACCCCGCTCTGCATCACCATCGATTTTGAGACCATTGAACAAGATGACTGCGTAACTATTCGCGACCGCGATACCATGCAACAAGTGCGCGTCTCGATCTGCGAACTTGAAGCCTTTATCACTGAACGCGTCGATTTTTAACGAAAATCAATCACATCTAAGATAGGAAGAATCTCATCCGAATTCTTCTCTTCGGTCAGATCAAAAAGCGCCGCCAACTCGACAATTGGTTTGCGCGCGCTCCACGCCCGAAACGTGACCGCGGAAACGCCTCGGCGTTGCAGATACACGCCAATCGGGCTCGTTGCCAAGCCCACCTCTTCTTCATGCACCAAACGCTCGGCAAATCCCTCAAGCGGTCCTGCACTGCCATGCACGAAATTATCACTGCCCGGAAGTTCCACCGGAAAATCAGCAAACAGCTGACCCCGCAAACTGGTTGGAGCCGCTTTAGAAGAATTGGTCACCCCAAGCACCTCTTTTCGGAACGACTCCCAACTGCAATCCGCCGAATCGAACTCCACCACAAAATAGTGCATCACATTATCTGCATGATGAAACCGCTCCGCCATCGCCGGATAAAACCCATTGATCACATATGCATCAAACGCCTCCACAAATGCAACGATCAACCCCGATTGCACCTTTAGCGTCTGGCCACTAGCCAACTGATCTTCCCATGCGTGCAACAGATCCGTAATCGCTAACCCCTTCTTCGCAATCAACTGATCGGTCGTCATCAGACGTCCGGCTTTTTTTTCATCCTCCCAAGAGGCACCAAACCGCTCCTCAAACCGAGCCAGTCCAGCCTCGCTCATCACCAACGTATCCAAGGTTTCCAAGCGAACCGCTTTACTGTAAACGACATAGTGCTGATCCATCGTCCCTTGTGAGTGCAACGTCTGCCCATTCACACACCGCTGCGTTCGAATATAAAAACCACGATTCACTAGAAACGCCTCCACTCGATCCCGCAATGCATCGGGCGTAATCGAAAAAGGTAAGTGATAAATCGGTTTCGTAAAAATAACTGCCTGATTAATTGCCATGTGGAGCGTCCTTTTCTTATTTTCTATCGGAACTATTTTCGCAATCGGAACAACCACCATAACACTTTCCCGTAACGGAACAGTAACGAAAACGTAATTCGGGATGGCTCTTTTCTGTGGCACCACAATAGGAACAGATATGTCGAGCCTGCTCCTGTTTTGCCTCATACTCCTCGGTGAAAACTTTTCTGCGCTGGGTCGCACGAACGCCGTTTATTAAATCCTTCGCAAAAAAGAGGAGATACGTCGCAAAAGCAACCATCACACCCCATCGCTGCCCCATGGCTGCCGCACCCTCACCTGGATTCAACAGAGTTAATACATAGCCAACCGCCGTCAACCAACCCAACCACTTCACCTTCACCGGTATCAGTAAAAACAACCGGAACGTCACATGCGGAAAAATCGTCGCAAACGCCAGAAAAACCGCTCCCAAAAAATAGGTATTGGTCACAATCATGCCCGGGCGAATAAACGCCGTAATAACCGTTAATAAAAAGCCCGACAGAATAAATAAATTATACTTAAACGTTCCCCAATGCTCTTCGAGCGAATTACTAATCATGAAAAAAACATAAAAGGCAAAAAACAGAAAAAGCGGACTTAACGTTTCGGGAAGCATCATGAATGAAATCAACCGCCACCACTCACCTCGATGCAGAACCGAGCTTCCATGCAAAAAGAGCTGATCCGCACTCGTCCGCTCCGACATCAGCAACACCACCCCAATCGCCTGTAAGCCGATCAAATAGACCGCCAGATTAGGGATCGCCCACGATCCAAAACGACGTTCCAGTTTATCGATCCACTTCATACACAAACCACCGTACCGATCGGCTTAAATTTCACAACCTTGAAAGCCATCCTGCTTGCGTTTAATTCCGGCAACGTCACGAATCGCACTAAAGGGAAAAAAGCCCGTATTATGCCCATCCGACCAATCCACCAGAATCGCATAATTACCAATCATGCTGATCTTCTCTGCACGGATATTCATCGGAATCGAAGCCGGATCGAGAAGCGGCGCGCGCGTCATCTCATCCACACACAACGCGCAATTGCACGCACGACGTAATGCGGAATTCGAAACCGTCACGGACTCGCCGTCTTCCCACGTCAACGAAACCGTCTTCTCATTAAACTCAACCTCCGGACGCGAAGGTTGCTCCATCACTTTTTTACCCAACGCCCGAATCACTACATCTACCGTTTCATTGGCCAACGTCTGCTGCGCAACGGCATCATAATCCCCACTTAACTGACTGGTAATGGGCAACTCAGCCAAGGTCGGCAAACCAAATCGCTCTTCCAAGGTCGTCGCACCGGCTTCACCAAAGATCGAATACTTCTTGTCGCAGCAATCCGGTTTAAAATAGGACATATTTTCAATCACACCCAGCACCGGTACATTCACCTTATCAAACATCATAATGCCCTTACGCACATCCGTAAGCGAAAGCTGATGCGGCGTCGTCACAATCACAGAGGCATCGATCTGAACCGATTGTGAGATCGTTAATTGAACATCTCCCGTACCCGGAGGCATATCAATAATCAAATAATCCAGTTCACCCCATAAAACACCATGCAACAATTGCTGCATATATTGCGCAACCATCGGTCCTCGAATCACCGCCGGTCCATCGCCCATCAAGAAACCGAACGACATTAATTTTAGCCCGTCCACTTCATTGGGATAGAATCGGTTATCATCCGTTGATCGGACACCCGGCTTATGCACATTAAACAAGGTTGGAATGGAGGGACCATACACATCCGCATCCAGCAAGCCGACTTTTGAACCGCGTGCCGCCAGCGTCCGGGCCAACATCGCCGATACCGTTGATTTACCCACTCCACCTTTGCAAGAGCTCACCGCGAGGATATATTTGACCTCTTTCAGTCCACTCTCTTCCGTATTCATTCGCCGATCTTCGTTTTTCCGAGCCGTCATCGTAACCCTCACGTGCTCCACATCCGGAAGATCGCCCACCAAATCAATCGCCTGTTTCTGAAAAACCGGACTCAACGGACACGCTGGCGTCGTTAACTCAATCGTGAACGAAACCGTATCCGCTTCAATCACCATATCTTGCACAAACCCCAACGAAACAATATCCCGCTGAAAATCTGGATCGATAATCTGACTGAGCTCAGCTAGCACTTGCTCTTCGGTAACCATCAATATGCTCCTTAAATTAAGCCCAATGCCAACAGCGCCGCCGTCGACATCCGCTCGCGCGTCCATGGCGGATCAAACACCAACTCAATATCCACATCTTCAACACCCTCAGCGTCTTGAACCGCCTGTTGAATCCGCCCCGGGATCGTCTCCGCTTCGGGACAGTTCGGCGCCGTCAACGTCATCCGCACATACACCGTATGATCTTCATCGATATCCAAATTATAAATCAGGCCTAAATCATAAATATTCACCGGAATTTCCGGATCAAAGACCATTCGCAGATTTTTAACAACATCCAAAAAAATGGTTTCATTCTGTTCCTGCAGATTAAATCGTTCCTTTTTGGGTCGTCCAAACATATGCCCCTCCTACTCCGTTGAAATATCGTTCTGTACCCGCTTCAAAGCCGCCTCAAACGTGTGCCATGCCAGCGTCGCACACTTCACCCGAACCGGATAATCCTTCACCCCCATCAACACCGCTAACTTACCCAACGGCACATCATCGGGCTCCGCAACATCCGTTAACGCATGATGAAAACTTTTAAATAAGGCTTCTGCCTCGGCTTCACTTTTGCCCGTCAGTGCTTCCGTCATCATCGACGCCGATGACGTACAAATCGCACACCCTGCCCCCTCAAACTGAACCGCCTCGACCACGCCATCCGCAATCCGTAAATAAACGTCAATCGTATCGCCGCACAACGGATTGTTACCATGCGCAAATGCATCGGGATGTTCCATGGCCCCATAGTTACGAGGTTTTTTATTGTGATCCAAAATCACCTGCTGATAGAGCTCTCGCATATTATCCATTACGCAAACATCCCAATCACTTTTTTCACCGCATCCACCAGTCGATCCACCTCTTCACGCGTCGAATACATCCCAAACGACGCCCGCGCCGTAGCCGCAATTCCAAAGCGCTCCATCACTGGCTGTGCACAATGATGCCCGGCCCGAATCGCAATACCATAACTATCCAACATCGTTCCAATATCATGCGGATGCACGCCCTCAATCACAAATGAAACCAATCCCGCTCGGTGTTCCGCGGTTCCAATAATCTTCACTTCCTCAATCGCCGACAACTGATCGGTGGCATACTCCACCAACGCTTGCTCATGTGCCGCAATCGCTTCGATACCTATTTCATTCACAAAATCAATCGCACGACCCAATCCGACCGCCCCTGAAATATTCGGCGTTCCCGCCTCAAACCGATAAGGCAACGCATTGTATTCCGTTCCCTCAAAGCGCACCGATAAGATCATATCACCGCCACCTTGATACGGAGGCATCGCCTCCAGCAACGACTCCTTCCCATACAACACCCCAATCCCCGTCGGCCCATACAGCTTATGCCCCGAGAAAACATAAAAATCCACATCCAACGCCTGCACATCAACCGGAGCATGAGGCGCGCCCTGAGCTCCATCCACCAACACCGGAATCCCCTTCGCATGTGCCGCTTCAATCACCTCCGCGATCGGATTCACCGTTCCCAACGCATTGGAAATATGAACCAAGCCCACCAGTTTCGTTCGCTCGCTCAACAGCTCATGAAACGCATCCATCTCCAGCTCACCCCGATCATTAATTGGAACCACCTTCAACACCGCCCCCGTCTGCTCACATACCAACTGCCACGGAACAATATTCGAATGGTGCTCCATGTGCGTGATCAAAATCTCATCACCCGCCTGCAACTTCGGACGCGCATATGACTGTGCCACTAAATTAACCGACTCGGTTGCCCCTCGCGTGAAAATAATCTCTTTCAACGAAGCCGCATTCAAATAAGCCCGCACCTTCTCACGCGCTCCATCATACAACTCCGTCGACTCCATACTCAATGTATGCACCCCCCGATGCACATTGGCATACTGATCGCTATGCAATTGGCTGACCGTATCGATCACCACATCCGGCTGTTGAGCCGACGCCCCGCTATCTAAATAACAGAGCGGCTGCCCATGCACCTCCCGAGAAAAAATAGGAAATCGGCTCCGCACCGCCTCCACATCATAGGTGCCCTGCGAATCACTCACTCATTTACTCCCGCAAGCCACGCCTGCACCATCGCCTCAATACGAAGTTTCACAACCGAACAAGCCACCTCATCCAACACCTCATTCGCAAACGCAAACGTCAACATCCCATGCGCCTGCTGCGGATCCATTCCTCGTGTCTGCAAATAGAACAACGCCTGTTCATCCAACTCACCAATCGTCGCTCCATGCGTACACTTCACATCATCCGCATAAATCTCTAGCTGCGGCATCGTATTCACCTTGGCCGCCCGGCTTAACAACAAATTCCCGTTCGACTGAATCGCATCCGTCTCCTGTGCATCCTGTTGCACCAAAATCCGACCGCAAAATACCGCCCGCGCTTGATCCGAGAGAATCCCTTTATACAATTCATGGCTCTGACACTTCGGCACCGCATGATCCATAAACAGATGCGTATCAAAAAGCTGATCCTCCCCTAACAGATAAAGCCCATTACAAATGGCTTCACTCTCTTCACCCAACAAACGACCCCGAATATCATTCCGACCCAATCGACCGCCCACCGTAACCGCATGATTACTAAACAACGCATCTCCACCCAGCTCCGACTCCAACGTCTGGAAATGATACGCAGCCGCACTCTCGCGCTGAATCTTATAATGATCCACCTTCGCCCCATCCGCCACAAACGCTTCCGTCACCACATTCGTTAAATAACGCACACCCGCCGAACCGATATACTCCTCGATCACCGTCACATTCGCACCCGCCGCTGCCGCAATCAGATGGCGATACGCAAACGATCCGCCCTCCGCATCAGCCAAATGCACCACATGGATCGGCTCTTCCAAAACAACGCCCGCATCCACCTCAATCAAAATACCATCACTAAACTGCGCTGTATTCGAAAGCACAAAGCCCGAATCGCTATCCGCCAACGTACCCAACCGAGCATCGGCGCTATCCATAATAGAACGTACCCGCACCCCCTCAGGCAACCCATCCAAAGAAGACGCCTCCACCGACCATTTTCCATTTTCAAAAACAACCACCAGATCACTTAACGGATCAAACGAGACCTCCGCCGCCTGCCACACCGCATCAAACGTCTCCTCATTGAGCCGCGAAACATTGGTAAAACGCCAAGCCTCCTCTTTCACCGTTGGCAGTCCCTTTGCCGCAAACGCAGCCGCCGCCTCCTCACGTCGCGTATTGATATCCATTAAACAGCCGCTCCTTCAAACGCCTCATATCCATGCTCTTCCAGCTCAAGCGCAAGCTCCTTACCACCTGACTTAACGATCCGACCGTTCACCAAAACGTGAACAAAATCCGGCACAATATACTCCAACAAACGCTGATAGTGCGTAATCACCAAGAAACCCCGTTCCGGACTTCGCAACGCATTCACGCCATCCGCCACAATCCGCAACGCGTCAATATCCAGCCCCGAATCCGTCTCATCCAAAATCGCCATTTTCGGCTCAAGCATCGCCATCTGGAAAATCTCATTCCGCTTCTTTTCGCCACCCGAAAAGCCCGAGTTCACCGCACGCTCCAAGAGATCCTCCCGAATCTTAACCAACTTCTTCTTATCCTCGATCACATCCAGAAACTCCATCGCATCCAACTGCTTCTCGCCCCGATGCTCCCGAATCGCATTCACCGCCGCCTTCAAAAAATACATATTGCTAATACCCGCAATCTCAACCGGATACTGAAACGCCAAAAACAAGCCCGCTCGAGCCCGCTCATGCGCATCCAACTCGCTCAAATCCGCCCCATCAAAAAGCACGTTGCCACCGGTTTGCTCATATGACTCATTGCCCGCCAACACATTCGAAAGCGTACTCTTTCCCGATCCATTCGGGCCCATAATGGCATGCACCTCACCCGGCTGAATCGACAGGTTAATGCCGTTTAAAATCTGCTTCTCTTCCACCTGCGCCTGCAGTTCTATAATCTCTAATAATGCCATCGTCTCTCTCCTCAACTAAAATTAACCCACAGAACCTTCCAGGCTAATGCCCAGCAACTTCTGCGCTTCCACCGCAAACTCCATTGGCAGCTCCCGGAACACCTCTTTACAAAATCCATTCACAATCAGGCTCACCGCTTCCTCCGTATCGAGACCGCGTTGATTACAATAAAAGATCTGATCTTCCCCAATCTTCGTTGTCGTCGCCTCATGCTCCACCTGCGCACTCGGATTGCTCACATCGATATACGGGAACGTATGCGCCCCACACCGATCGCCAATCAACATCGAATCGCACTGCGAAAAATTACGCGCATTCTCCGCCGTCGGTCCAATCCGAACCAAGCCCCGGTAGCTATTGTGCGCACGACCCGCCGAAATCCCTTTACTGATAATCGTACTACTCGTGTTCTTCCCCACGTGAATCATCTTTGTTCCCGTATCCGCCTGCTGCATATTATTGGTCACCGCCACCGAATAAAATTCGCCAACCGAATCATCCCCCTTCAAAACACAACTCGGATATTTCCACGTAATCGCCGAACCGGTTTCCACCTGCGTCCATGAAATTTTGGAACGATCACCTCGGCAATGCCCCCGTTTCGTCACGAAGTTATAGATACCACCCTTGCCGTTCTTATCACCCGGATACCAATTCTGCACCGTCGAATATTTAATCTGTGCATCCTCCAATGCCACCAGTTCAACCACCGCCGCATGCAACTGATTCTCATCCCGCTGCGGAGCCGTACAACCCTCCAGGTAGCTCACATACGCACCCTCTTCCGCAATCACCAACGTCCGCTCAAACTGACCCGTATTCGCCGCATTAATCCGGAAATAGGTCGATAACTCCATCGGGCACCGTACTCCCTTCGGAACAAAACAAAACGAACCATCCGAAAACACCGCCGAATTCAACGCCGCAAAATAGTTATCCTTCGTCGGAATCACCGTACCCAAATACTGCTTCACCAACTCCGGATGATCTTTCACCGCCTCCGAAAACGAGCAGAAAATAATACCCATCTCCTCCAGCTTGCCCTTAAACGTCGTCGCCACTGAAACCGAATCAAAAACCGCATCCACCGCAACCACGCCCGCCAACATCTCCTGCTCACGCAACGGAATACCCAACTTCTCATAGGTCTCCAGCAACTCCGGATCGATCTCATCCAAACTCTTCGGGGCATCAATCTTCTGCTTTGGAGCCGAATAATAACTCAACGCCTGATAATCAATCGGAGGAAACTCCACCTTCGCCCACTCCGGCGTCTCCATTTTTTGCCACGCCCGGAACGCCTTCAATCGCCACTCCGTCAACCACTCCGGCTCCTCTTTTCGTCGCGAAATCTCCCGAACAATATCCTCGTTCAACCCCGGCGGAAGACTCTCCGACTCAATATCCGTCACAAATCCATATTTGTACTCTTTATCTGTCAGCTCATCGAATGACTTTTCGTCTTCAATCTTCATCGCTTCCCTCGCTCCTTATTTCGCTCCATCGGCCACCATCTCCGCCAAGGAGACCGACCGTAATTTATCCACAATAACAGCGTTCACTTTTTGCCAGCTATTACTTACGGCACAGTTGCGATCACATCCATCGGTAATGCAACACGCCGTCATGCTCACCGGCCCCTCAAGCACCTCAATAATCTCAGCCGCCGAAATCGCCGAAGCCGCCCGTGCCAATCGATAGCCCCCTTGGCTACCCTGATGAGAAGCCAACAAACTTCCCTGCACCAACAACTTCAGCACCTTGCTCACCGTCGGTAATGGAATAGCTAACTGCTCCGATAGATCCTTCGCATTAAACAACGCACCCTCCTCCTCGCACATCTGTGCCAGCAAGATAAATCCATAATCTGTTAAACGCGTAATTCGCAGCATTTTTTTCCCTCATCCGAAAAAAGACTAAATTTGTACCAGATGAGAAAAATGTAACAAAGACTCCGCCTCGTGCAACCCCAATCGACCGGAATCGATAAAAAAAGATCGGTTGTCTATTTCCCCACCTTGGATATAAATAATTTACTTATGAGAATATTAATACTATTTTGCTTAATCCCTTTCTTTAATAGCATTGCTTGTAACGGTCTCGAACAACGTTCACTCGATTTGTTAAACAACGGAACAGAAGAACAGCAATCCCTGTTTGAGAAAATTCAAACCGGTGATCCGCTCACAGAAGAAGAGGCCGAACTGTATGATCAAGCAAAAATTGAGACGCTTAAACAAATGCAAATTGAACTTCGTCAAGCATTAGATGAATTACCTACACCAGAAACACTCGCTACCTCCTACTCAGGTTCCTGTTCAGAGTCCACGCTAGCCCTCTCCGAAATGACGCAAAACAGCAAAAACGCGCAACAAGCCCTTCAGGAGGTAACAAAATCATATCCCTATGAATTGAGAGGCTTAGATCCCGTTAAACGAGGTAATTATCACCCACTCGTGACTTGGCTTGCAGAAGATGGAACCGAGCAAGCTCGCTATACCTATCGACTTAATGGTCAATTTCTCTCCGATGAAGCGCGCACAATCATCCAAGAAGAAGGAGGAGTGGATTGGTTAAGAACCATCTCCAGCGAAAAAATGAAAGCCGAACTCACCCGCATCTTACCCAAAGAGACCGTTGAATTATTTGACTACGGCATCCATCCACCTTCCGACTTTATGAAGAGCATGTCAGTAGGAGAAGAAGGCGAGTTGGCATATAGAACTCAAATCATTACCAATAAATGACGCCAACTGGACCGCAACAAATCGACGCAACAAAAATTGCACATTCCACATATATCACCCGAATATCAAACAAGAGAGTCGTTCTAATCGATCAAAACTTTGATCAATTTGTCGTATTGGATTTAACAAAAGAAACAAACGAATTAGAAAAAGAGATCAATCGATTTGCCTATCGAGGCTCTCGAGAATCCTTTAATCATGAAATACGTCTCTATCGCAATGCCGCGAATGAAGCAGAAAAACAAATTGCAGCAAATGAAGTTATCCAATCCCTTGGCTATCTCCCTGAAGACACAGAAACTTTTTTTTCTATCAAAGATACCTTTTGGATGAGTCAAACCAAAATATCAAACGGATAAGCCACGCGCTAATACCTCCAAAAAAATTACACGCCTGCTCTTTTCACCGCCTGCCAATGCGCCTCCAACACCTCGATCGAAAGATCCGATAAAACGGACCCCTCCGCACGCACCCGCTGCTCCACCAAACGAAAGCGCCGTTCAAACTTCTTCACATTCGCCCGCAATAGATCCTCCGCATTAAAACCCAAAAACCGGCACACATTCACACCACTGAAAAGCAAATCCCCCAACTCCTCCTTCAACGCCAGCTCATCCCCCGACTGCATCGCCTCACGCACCTCCGCAATCTCCTCCTCCAACTTCGCCAACACATCCTCCGCCGCCGCCCAATCAAAACCCGCTCGAGCCGCCCGCTTCTGCACCTCATGCGCCCGCTGCAACGCCGGCAACGCCCTCGGCACGCCCTCCAGAATCGACGCCCCCTCCGCCGTCTCCCCCTTCGCCGCCCTCTCCTGCCGCTTAATCGCATCCCAATTCGTCAACACCTCATCCGAACCCGACACCACCATATGGCCAAACACATGCGGATGGCGCCGCACCAATTTTTCTGAAATCCCCCGCGCCACATCCTCAAAATCAAACCGACCCGCCTCCGACTGCATCTGCGCATGAAACACCACCTGCAACAACAGATCGCCCAACTCCTCCTCCAGCGCCGAAATAGATCCACTCTCAATCGCCTCCACCACCTCATACGCCTCCTCAATCGCATACATCTTAATCGAATCACTCGACTGCTTCCGATCCCACGGACACCCCCCCGGCCCCCGCAACCGACGCATAATCTCCAACAACCGCTCCAACTGATTTTCCGACTCGCTCATGTTACCTCCAAAACCCAAACGCTACCCCAACAACCCCCTAAACACAAAACCAACTCACCACCGCTTTTCAACAGGCTTCTTTTTCAGATTGTTAATAACTTTATGATTTATCTTTTCTTTATCAAAATACGCTTTATACTCACTTTTTGACAAACGTATGAACAGGAGATCGACATGAAACACCTCAGCAGCATAATCATCCTACTCACCCTCCTCCTCATCCACACCACCCCCGCCTATGTGGCCGACTCCATGCACCACGCCATCAGCTCCGATGTTAATGAGCTACGTGCCTATTTAATCGCGGGGGGAATCACGGTTCCTGAATCAGACGAAGCCCTCAAAGAAATCGATTCCGATGGAGACGGCATGGATGATTTTTCCGAATGGGTCATGGGAACAGACGCCCTTGAAGGGGAGCCTCAACTGCAGACCACCTTCCCCCGCCGGAAACCTCACGCAACGCGGCGACCAAACATTAGGCTGGGATAGTCGCTACCGCCTCACCTCCGTCACCAAGGAATTGCATTCCATCGCATCTACTCCATCTTCACTCGTAAATAACGTTCCTAGGAAATCCACTGGATGCTCAATTCGTAGAACGGATTGATTACATGCGGAGGGTATGATCAAGGAGCTGATCGGGTTTTTCGTCGCTCAATTGATCGAGGACGAAAGCGGCTCCGCTGAAGTCTTGGAAGCTGGTATATTGATCGGGTACGGCGATGACAGCGGCTCCGGCGGTCAAGGCTCCTTTACAGGCGAGCTGCGATGAAACAACGGCAACAACGGTTTTGTTTTCGATCGCAACCTGTTTCAGCATCTTGAGCCAGTCGTCGGCACGCGGGAAGGTTTCGCGTTGCTCTTCGGGTAGAATCAATTCCACGCCGAGCTCATCAAGACCGAGGCGGGTGAGCAAGGCAGAGGAATCGGTTGCGTTCAATGCACTGTAGGCAAAGACGGCAACGCCACGGGCTTGGGCGGCTTTCACTAGTTTGGTGATCGCGGTGTTGGGCTCCGATTCATTCGCACAAAACGCGGTAACGGATTTGTTCACTTCTCCAACGGCCTTTTCAATCGCGTCGGCTTTGTTGCCGGCTGCTTTGAGAATGTCGGTTACGGCGGTTCGATGATCGGGCGAAAGCGGTGAACGACAAAAGGCCGCTGGGGTGAGCTCGATTCCTTTGGGCTCAATGCCGCGTTTAATGGCTTCAAATTCTACGGGTCGTAACGATACGGCTACATAATCGAGTTCGATCAAAAGGGTATGGGTAAAAGTGGCATCTGCTTTCGGTGCGGTTTCCTGTTCGCTCATTGTGTTCACTCCAGTGGTTTTTCTGTTAAAGGTGGCGTACTTTAGGGAGCGGATCGGTTGCCGTCAAGCCCTCTGTTTCAACGGCGTTCGAATGCGGATCAGAGCCAAAAATCTAATTCGTACCTTTTAAGCATTGCAAGGCATCGGCTCCGTGTAGATGATAGTCGGAATTTTATATGATTTATTACTGAAATTTAGCAACGGGAGCGACTGAAGTCAGATGCAGAAAGCGTTAATTGCACTCGAAGACGGTACGTGGTTTGAAGGAACTGCTTTTGCGGGTAGCGGAGAAGCTTATGGAGAGTTGGTCTTCAACACTTCGATGACGGGCTACCAAGAAATCTTAACGGATCCCTCCTATCATGGTCAGATCGTGACGATGACCTATCCGTTGATTGGAAACTATGGGGTGAATACCGCCGATGAAGAGTCGCGCGGTATTTTTGCACAGGGGCTAATCGTGGGTGAATATTCACGGATGTATAGCAACTGGCGTGCGGAACAATCGCTTGCTTCCTATCTGGAGGCAAATGGAAAAATCGGCATCCATGAAGTGGATACGCGGGCGATTACGCTGCACATCCGGGATAAGGGTGCGATGAAGTGTGTCATTTCTACCGAGGAGAGCGATCCGATGGTCTTGGTGGAGAAAGCAAAAGCTTCTACTGGGTTGGTGGGGCGTGATTTGGCGACGGAAGTGACGATTGATGCGCCCTATTCATGGCCAGCACAAAAAAATCCGGATGCAACGTATCAAGTGGCGGTAATCGATTGCGGTATCAAATTGAACCAGTTGCGTATTTTTGAAGAGCTGGGTTGTCAGTGTACCGTCTATCCCAATACCTCGGCAGCAGCAGATGTGTTGGCATCGAATCCGGATGGGATCTTTATCTCGAACGGACCGGGTGATCCTGCGGGAGCACCGGCTGTGACGAAGCTTGTGGAAGAGTTGATCGCAGCAAAACGGCCGCTTTTCGGTATCTGCTTTGGGCACCAGATGTTGAGTCTGGCGATGGGAGCGGAGAGCTTTAAGTTGAAATTTGGGCATCGCGGTGGAAACCAACCCATTCAGGATTTACGCACCCAAAAGGTCGAGATTGCTTCTCATAATCACGGTTTCTGTATTGATGCTGATTCGATCAATAGCGAAATCGCTGAAGTGACGCATTTAAATTTGAACGATCGCACGGTAGCCGGAATCAAGCACAAGCAACAACCGCTCTTCTGTGTGCAGTATCACCCCGAAGCGGCCCCCGGCCCCCATGACCCCTACTATCTCTTTGAAGAGTTTATTGATCTAATGAAAGAAGCACGCACATGAACCACCCCGAATGGATTGCCATCCTAGATTATGGTTCGCAAGTGACCCAGCTGATTGCACGTCGCCTTCGTGAACAACACGTCTATTGCGAAATTTTACGCTATGATACCCCTGCAGAAGAACTGCGAGAACGGGCGCCTAAAGGCATCATTCTCTCGGGGGGGCCGTGTAGTGTTCCCGATTCCGATTCGCCTAAGTGCGATCCGGCACTGTTTGATCTCGCTATTCCGATGCTCGGTATTTGTTATGGAATGCAGCTGACGGCTCACGCACTCGGTGGCGAAGTTCAACGCGGCGAAAAGCATGAATATGGCAAGGCGACCATGCGCATCACAAAACCTTCACCGCTCTATGAGGGCATGCAGGATGAAGTGCAAGTTTGGATGAGCCACGGCGATAAAGTGGTTTCCCTACCCGAAGGATTTGAAACAGTCGCCGAATCAGACAACTGTCCGCATGCGACCATGCAGCATCTGGAGCGAGCGCTCTTTGGGGTGCAATTCCACCCTGAAGTGGTGCATACCCCACAAGGGGCTCAGATGCTCAAAAACTTTGCTTATGGAATTTGCGGCTGCTCGGGCGACTGGGAAATGGCTAAATTTGTCGAGCATACTGTTGCCAAAGTCAAAGAGACCGTCGGTGAGGATCATGTCTTACTGGGGCTCTCTGGTGGGGTTGATTCTTCGGTGGTGGCAGCGCTACTCCACAAAGCCATCGGGCATCAACTACACTGCGTCTACGTCGATAACGGATTAATGCGCTACAAAGAGACCGAAGAGATTGAAGCGCTCTTTGGAGATGCATTTGGCATGGATCTACACGTGGTTCATGCGGGTGATCCTTTCCTCTCGAAGCTCGAGGGCGTGAGCGATCCGGAAAAGAAACGAAAAATTATCGGGAATACTTTTATTGATGTCTTTTCAGAAAAAGCGCGCGAATTAAGCGGCGATGTAACCTATCTCGCACAAGGCACGCTCTATCCTGATGTGATTGAATCAGTCTCTCCGATTGGAGGACCTTCGGCGACGATTAAGAGTCATCACAACGTGGGTGGACTCCCAGAAGATCTCCATTTTAAATTAATCGAACCGCTGCGTGAACTCTTCAAGGATGAGGTCCGGTTGGTTGGTCGTGAGTTGGGACTGCCCGATTATGTGGTCGATCGCCAACCCTTCCCCGGTCCGGGGCTCGCGGTTCGGATTATTGGGGAAATTACACCGGAGCGAATCGAGACCCTGCAACAAGCCGATTTACGGGTGCGGGAAGAAATTTTGATCATGGAGAATCATCTCGATGTCTGGCAATACTTTGCGGTGTTACTGCCGGTGCAATCGGTTGGCGTGATGGGAGATGACCGGACGTATGAAAACGTGATTGCGGTGCGGGCAGTCGAAAGTCGTGATGGCATGACTGCCGATTGGTTCAAGCTGCCCTACGATGTGATGGACCGCATCTCCAACCGAATTATTAATGAAGTACGCGGCGTCAATCGCGTCTGCTATGACATTAGCTCAAAACCACCTTCAACCATCGAATGGGAATAGAGGAGTAACCATGCCGAAAAGAGAAGATATTAACCATATTTTGATTATTGGCTCGGGACCGATTGTCATTGGTCAAGCATGTGAATTCGACTACTCAGGAACGCAAGCATGTAAAGCGTTACGGGAAGAGGGCTATACGATTTCACTGATCAACAGCAACCCCGCCACGATTATGACCGACCCAGCAACGGCGGATCACACCTATATTGAACCCATCACACCGGAAGCGGTTGAAAAAATTATCATCAAAGAAAAACCCGATGCCATCCTCCCTACCCTTGGAGGTCAAACGGCCTTAAACACTGCCATGAAATTGGTGGAGCAAGGAATTCTGGAAAAACACGGTGTGGAGATGATTGGCGCTAAATACGATGCCATTCTACGCGGAGAAGAGCGCGACCTATTTAAGAAAGTCATGGCGGAAGCGGGTATCGAAACCCTCCGCAGTTACGAAGTGCATACGCTCGAAGAAGCGCGGGTCGTTGCTAATGAAAAACTGGCCTTCCCCATTATTGTACGCCCTTCTTTCACGCTCGGCGGTACCGGAGGTGGAATTGCAGCCGACATGGATGAACTTATGCAGATTGCCGAAGGCGGATTGAAAGCCAGTTTAACCACCGAAGTCTTGCTCGAAGAGTCTGTATTCGGCTGGAAAGAGTTCGAAATGGAAGTCATGCGCGATAAGAACGATAACGCGGTGATTATCTGTGCGATTGAAAACATGGATCCGATGGGTATCCATACGGGTGATAGTATCACGGTCGCACCCGCTCAAACCTTGACGGATCGCGAATACCAAATCATGCGCGATGCTTCCTTGAAAGTCTTGCGGGTGGTCGGCGTAGAAACCGGTGGCTCGAATGTGCAGTTCTGCATTCATCCGCAGACGGGTCGCCTGGCGGTCATCGAAATGAATCCGCGCGTATCCCGTTCTTCGGCACTGGCCTCAAAAGCGACCGGCTTTCCGATTGCTAAATTGGCAGCCAAATTGGCAGCCGGTTACACGCTTGACGAACTCCCAAACGATATTACACGCGAAACACCGGCTTGTTTTGAACCTTCGATTGACTATGTCGTTACCAAACTCCCACGCTTTACGTTCGAGAAATTCCCGGCGGCGGATAACCGCCTCGGCGTCAGCATGAAATCGGTCGGGGAGACGATGGCGATTGGACGAACCTTCAAAGAGTCGCTCCAAAAAGCTTTCCGTTCGCTAGAAATTGGGGTCGATGGTTTAGACCTCAAAGCAGAGGCGAAACTAGATGCCGATCGACTCGATGATTATTTAACAACCACCTGCACAGAACGAACCATTGCAATTAAAACCGCGCTAAAACGGGGCTATTCGATCGAAAAAGTACATGAAATGACCTTCCTCGATCCGTGGTTCATCGATCAAATCTTGCAAATCGTTGAAATGGAACAACAACTATTGGAAGTGACCGAGATCAATGCAAGTCTGATGCGCCGTGCCAAGCGCTATGGCTTCTCCGATGAGCAAATAGGTGCCCTCCGCGGGATGAGCGGCATGGAAGTCCGCGCGCTTCGTAAATCGCTGAATGTTACGCCAGTGTACAGTTTGGTCGACACCTGCGCCGGTGAATTTTCCGCATCAACACCCTACTTCTACTCCTGCTATGCCGATCACAACGAAATTCGCCAGACCGAAAAAGAGAGCGTGATTGTGTTGGGTTCCGGACCCAATCGAATTGGACAAGGCATTGAGTTCGACTACTCCTGCGTCCATACCGTGAAAGCCCTTCGCGAAATGGGCTACGAAGCCATCATGGTTAACTCCAACCCCGAGACGGTTTCAACCGACTACGACACGTCTGACAAACTCTACTTTGAACCGCTAACCTTTGAAGATGTGATGAACATCTACGAAGCAGAAAAACCGATGGGCATGATCGTTCAGATGGGCGGACAAACGCCATTGAATCTCGCCGAACGTTTATTGGAAGCGGGCGTACCCATTTTAGGCACCTCTCCCCAGAGTATTGCGGCAGCCGAAGACCGCGAACAGTTCCGGCAGTTGCTCGACAAGCTCGAATTAAAGCAACCCGAATCAGCCACCGCGAAAACAGTGGCAGAAGCGGATCAAATTGCAAAACAGATTGGCTTCCCCGTGATGATTCGCCCCTCTTTTGTCTTGGGCGGTCGAGCTATGATGGTTGCATATGAGGAAGAGGACCTGGAACCATTTGTAAAGGCCGCCTTTGCCGCTAGCCCAGAACATCCTGTTTTACTCGACCGCTTTCTGGAACATGCGGTGGAGATCGATGTTGATTTGGTGTGCGATGGAACCGCTGTCTATATCGGTGGTGTGATGGAGCACGTGGAGGAAGCTGGTATTCACTCGGGCGATAGCGCTTGTTCTATTCCACCCTACACGCTGACGGATGATATGATCGCACGCATTAAAGAAGCTTGCTGTGCGATGGCTCTTGAATTGGGTGTTAAAGGATTGATGAACGCTCAAATCGCCGTGAAGGATGACGATTTTTATATCATTGAAGTCAACCCACGTGCCTCACGTACCGTGCCCTATGTCTCAAAAGCAACCGGTGTGCCCATGGCAAAAATCGCAACCCAAATCGCGATGAACCAAACGTTAGAAGAGCTCGGATGGAAAGACTTTAAACCACGCGTAGAGTGGTATGCCGTGAAAGAAGCGGTCTTCCCCTTTAATCGATTTGCAGGCGTCGACCCCATTCTCGGGCCGGAGATGAAATCAACGGGCGAAGTAATGGGTATCGATAAGAGTTTTGAACTCGCCTTTTGGAAAGCGGAAACCGCAGCCGGTCAAGTATTGCCAACCGAAGGGCGTGTCTTCTTAAGCGCGAAAGATCGTGATAAGGATTGGATTATCGAAGTGGCGAATGAACTTGATGCCATGGATTTCGAATTGGTTGCCACGCAAGGAACGGCCGACGCATTGGAACGCGCAGGACTGCACGTCGAACGGACCTGCAAGCTGGCGGAAGAAGGAACCAATGTTATTGATTTAATGAAAGACAAGCGCGTGGATCTGCTCATCAATACGCCCAGTGGACCGGTGGCACGAGTGGATGAAATTAAAATTCGTTCTGAAGCGATTTTGCGCGGTCTACCGATTGTAACGACTGCCTCGGGTGCAAAAGCAACCATCGGTGCGATTCGCACCATCCGCACCCAGGATTGGGATGTTAAATCTCTACAAGCCTTCCACAGCGAAGAAGCTTAAGAAGCACGTTGTGCCTGCTTGAAACAAATACGAGATATCCATTTCATAAAGGCCTCTTCGCCGCTTAACATTTCAATCTCTACCCGCATATAGAGCAACTGCAGATCGCGGCGTTCCATATAAGGAAACCGAACCGCATCTTTTTCTGTCGTCAGTAATGCCTCTGCTCCGGCGGCTTCAGCTTCGTTCAGGGTATCGATAATTTCTTGTTGTGAAAAACGATGATGATCGGCAAAGCGACGACGATAAACCAGTGTGGCACCGAATGATTCCAAGGCCGTTTCAAAACTTTCTGGAACCGCAATCGCGGAGAGCGCCGCTACCTTTAATCCGTTGAGTCTTTCAAGTGGATATTGATCGTCTCCAAACAAGGATTTTAAATATTTCGCGCGGTGACGGCATTCTGAAATTTCAGCCGTTGGATTCATCTCCCGGAGTTGATTTTTAAGTTCAGGCGCTCCCTGTTCATCACACTTCGTGATGAAGATAAATCCTGCGCGTTTAATATTTTTCATAGGCTCTCGAAGTAATCCGCGTGGCAGTAGATGGCCGCCGCCGTAGGGATTCGTTCGATCCACCAGCGCAATATCCAGCCGATTTCCCAATTTTAGATACTGAAAACCATCATCGAGAATCAAGGTATCGCACCCTAAAACCCGAATGGCATATTTCCCAGACTTCACCCGATCTTTATCTACCACCACAGCCACGTCTGGCAAATTCGATGCCAACATATAGGGCTCATCACCGGCCGTATGAGAATCTAGCAATAATTGCTTACCGTCAGAAACCACTCGGGGAGGCACCTCGATGGACCGATTATTAATCCGCAACCAAATCTTCTGCCAAAAAGGAATCGAACGGCTTTTATAGCCTCGACTCAGGATCGCTACTTTGCGGCCCTGTTGCTGCAGGTTCCGAGCGAATACTTCTACGACTGGCGTTTTACCGGTTCCGCCTACGGTTAAGTTGCCCACGCTAATCACCTGACAGCCCAGCGTATTCCCGCGCAAGATACGATGTCGATAGAGCCAAATACGAAATTGAACCAACACCGTAAAGATCCAAGATAAGAACTGTAGTAATCCACGCAGCAGAAAAGCGACGCGACCTCGACGTGAACCATCCAAGACGGATAGCAAATACGTTTCAATTGATTCCGTGTTGATTCGTGGAAGCATGCCGCAAGCTACCCTACACCAGGCTTTCTTGGCAATCCCGTATCGTGCTTAGCTTACAAGCGCACGGAGCGCATCGGCTTTATCCGTCTTTTCCCACGGGAATTGAGAACGGCCAAAGTGACCATAGGCCGCCGTTTCACGATAGCTCCATCCGTGGGGCTTCAATAAACCCAGATCGGCAATCAATCCCGCTGGGCGGAAATCAAAGAGATCTTTTCCGGATAACGCTTCCTGCAAATGAGCATCGCTCACGCTTCCCGTTCCAAACGTATCAACATGAATGCTTAACGGATGCGCCACACCAATGGCATAAGCAACTTGAATTTCACATTTCTCCGCCAAGCCGGCTGCTACTACGTTTTTGGCTGCATAGCGCGCATAATAGGCCGCCGAACGGTCTACCTTCGAAGGGTCTTTCCCCGAAAAGGCACCGCCACCATGACACCCCACGCCGCCATAGGTATCCACAATGATCTTACGCCCTGTTAATCCGGCATCTCCATGCGGTCCCCCAATCACAAATTTTCCCGTTGGATTAATGTGATAAGTCGTATCTGCCTGCAAGAGTCCGGTTGGCTCCAACACGTGCTGACAAATCACTTTTAAATCTTCCCGGATCTTTTCCAACGGTACTTCATCAGTCTGATGTGAGATCACAACGGTTTCAATCGCGACCGGTTTCCCATCTTCATGTCGTATCGAAACCTGCGATTTTGAATCGGGTCGCAAATAATCAATTTCACCGGTTTTCCGAATGCGTTGCAATTCGTCCAGCAACCGATGACTGTAGGCGATGGGAGCTGGCATCAACTCTTCGGTCACGGAATCGGCATAGCCAAACATCATGCCTTGATCACCGGCTCCCTGCTCTTTGTGTAATCCCTCTCCTTCAGTGACTCCTTGGGAAATATCAGGAGATTGCCCATGTAATCGGTTGATATATTCAAATGTATCGGCACTGAATTCGAGCTCTTCGCGATCATAGCCAATGTCTCGTACTACCTCGCGCGCAATCTCTTCTGGGTGGATTGAATCCCACTCTTTACACGTAATTTCTCCCGCATTAACCACTAAATTAGTGGTCGTTAACGTTTCACACGCAACCCGACTTCCTGCATCTTTCGCTAAACACGCATCTAAAATAGCATCTGAAATTTGATCACATACTTTGTCCGGATGCCCTTCTGATACGGATTCAGATGTAAATACGTGATTTGACCTATTTTTACTCATGACAGCCCCTTTATTCGTTTATTCGGATTAGTGGATATTACTGTAATTGACCGTTTTCCAAACATCTACAAAATAATCATTCAATCTTAATGGTAACTCCGCTTGCTAAATGCAGGGCGGCTCCGTAGGTTATTTCTGATCGATGCGATCACCAACGAGATTGAGCGATGGACCGAGAAAAGATCATTGAACTATTAGAAAACGTGAAACAAGGCACCATGGAAACAAGTGATGCCGTAGAGCAATTGCGTAAGCTCCCTTTCCAAGATCTGGGTTTTGCAAAAGTAGATCACCATCGAGCTATTAGAACCGGTCACCCCGAAGTGGTATTTTGTCAGGGGAAAACCGATGAACAGGTAGAAAAAATCTATCAATCCCTTGCGGATCAGCATGCCGATATTCTTCTCACGCGGGCAGAGGCTTCCCTTTTTGAACGCCTCGCTCAGATCGACGATCGACTGCGCTACAATCCATTAGCCAGAACCATTCTCCTCGAGACGTCTGAACGCCCTAAAACGGGAAAAGTCTTAATCATCTCAGCTGGAACGGCAGACCTACCCGTTGCCGAAGAAGCCGCCGAGACCGCTCAACTTTCGGGAGCACACGTTGAACGCATATATGATGCTGGCGTAGCGGGCATTCATCGGCTTCTCGCTCACTGTGAAACCATCCAAGAAGCTCGCTGTATCGTAGCCGTTGCAGGCATGGAAGGCGCGTTGCCCTCGGTCGTGGGTGGTTTGGCAGCCTGCCCCGTGATTGCCGTACCCACTTCGGTTGGCTACGGAGCGCATCTCAACGGACTCGCCCCGCTGCTCACCATGCTCAACTCCTGCGCCTCCAATATTACCGTCGTGAATATCGATAACGGATTTGGAGCAGGCTTTAATGCGGCCTTAATCAATGCAGATCGATAACCGAAGCCCTGAATGCACTAAATAGGAAAAACCATGATTAAAGCCTGTGACCTAAAAAAGACCTCTGTAATTGACCTCGACGGCGCCCCGCACACCATTGATAACATTACTCAACAATCTCCAACCGCCCGCGGTGGAGGCACCCTCTACAAAGTTCGCTACCGGAATGTCTCTACCCAGCAAAAAGTGGATATGACCTACCGCAGTGATGACACGCTTCTAGAAACCTCCTACGAAACCAAAGAAGTCCAATATCTTTATGCCGAGGGCGACCGCTACACCTTCATGGATCTCGAAAGCTACGATCAATTTGAACAAACCACCGATGAACTCAGCGAACTCCTACCCTTTCTGGTGGAGGATATGGAAGGGATCATCGCGCTCATCTCCGATGGGCAGGTCCTGACCTTACGGCTCCCCGATACGATTGAACTGCAGATCACCGAATGTGCCCCCTCCTTGAAAGGAGCTTCCGCCACCGCCCGCACCAAACCTGCCACGCTGACCACCGGCCTGGTCGTCCAAGTTCCTGAATATATCGAACAAGGCGAAACCATTAAAGTGGACACCCGCGAGAAAAAATATATTTCACGCGCCTCATGAAGATTAAATGGCTCATTATCGACGGACACAACCTGTTGCATAAGCAACCCGATCTCGTCTCGTTAATGAATAAAAGCCAAGAACAAGCACGCACAGCCCTGATTCGTCTGATTGAACCGATTGCCACCCGCATCGCCTCCCAAACCACCGTTGTCTTTGACGGACAAGAACGCGGTAGCGACCCCACCCTCAGCACCAAACAAATCGACGTTCTCTACGCACCTGCACAACTCACCGCAGACGGGCTGATCGAACGCTTGGTTATTCAATCGAGAGAACCACAAACCATTTGCGTGGTTACCTCTGACCGACTCGAACAACAAACCGTAAGTAGTGCCGGCGCACAAATCCAAAGCGCCGAAGATTTCTTACGCCAACAAAACCGCTCTTATGGAACCACCTACTCAACACGCATGCGCCCCGGACAAAAACCCAAACTCGGTGATATCTTTCCCGATGGCCTCTAAACTCGCATGATCTGAACGTTCTCCCGAAGACGATTCACATCCACAATATCCAGAATCCCGCACATTAATTGCAATGCGTTAGCCGCCCCACATGCCATGCCCAAGCGAACCGCTTCTCGCATTGATGCCCCCTGCTCAAGCGCAACCATCATCCCCGCCGTAACCGCATCTCCACTTCCCACCGGATTAATCGCATCCACCTTCGGCGGTTGAACCTGCCACTGTTTTCCATCGCTAAACAACTGAGCGGGCTGCGCTCCATCTGTTACCAACAAACCTGCTGCTCCTTGAGCAAGCAACGATTCCGCTGCAACTAGGAGCGTAGATGCCTGCATAGTCCGGCAAAGCTCTTCACGATTGATCTTCACAAACGGATGTTGATCAAGTGCGCGAAGTAGTGGCTCGCCCTGTGTATCTATAATTACCCGCCCACCTTGATGCTGAACAACCGAAGCGATCCGTGCATATACATTATCTGGAATTCCCCTTGGCAGTTTGCCTGAGAGTGCAACCATCCCGCTTAAATCTAGCGATGTGATCTGCTGTTCCATCATTGCCAGCTCTTTCGGTAAAATCGCAGGCATCTCTTCCACCAACTCCGTAACGGCCTGATCTTCAATCAACGTATGGCACAGACGCGTCTCTCCCGCTACCGATAGATGGTGATGATCAATCCCTTCCTCATCCAAAAGATGCAAATAACGTTCCCCATTTGCACCCCCACAAAAGCCTACCAAGAAGGAGTCTCCGCCCAACTGATGAATCATACGCGCCGTATTCGCTCCTTTTCCACCCAAGCCCCATCGACTCTCCAACGCTCGATTTACCTCGCCCACCTTCATATCGGCGTAGCGAGAAATCTTTTGCAACGCAGGAGCGAAGCCAAAACAGATACTTTTTGTAGGTGATGCCATGAAAAACAGCGTATATGTTTTAACCTATTAGCGAAATCGATATTTGCAGAAAGGATACGATGGAAGCAGCACTCATCATCATGGCCGCCGGTATGGGCAGTCGATATGGCGGACTCAAGCAGATGGATCCTCTCGGCCCCAACGGAGAAACTCTCATGGAGTATGCCCTCTTCGACGCGGCTCGAGCCGGATTTACCAAAGTCGTCTTCGTGATTCGCCGCGACTTTGAGGATGCCTTTAAAGATAAAATAGCACCCTTCATCCCACCCTCTCTCCAAGCCTCCTATGCGTATCAAGAACTTGACGCACTGCCCCCCGGGTTTCAAGTACCGGAAGGACGTGAAAAACCATGGGGGACCGCCCAAGCCGTTCTTACCGCCAAGCCCTTTATCAACGAACCCTTTGCCGTACAGAATGCTGACGATTTTTATGGAGCCGAAGCCTACCAAACCCTCTACACCGCTCTCCAATCTCTCAACGAAAATGAAAGTTGTATGGTCGGATACCGCCTACAAAACACCCTCTCTCCCCATGGACACGTCTCACGCGGCATTTGTCAGACCCAAAAAGGCTACTTAACCCACATTATCGAGCATACCCACATCGAAACTCAAAATACCCGAACCAACATAGTCAGCATCCATAATCAAATAGCCACGCCTCTGCCAGAAGATGCCATCTGCTCTATGAACTTTT
The DNA here is from genome assembly GCA_913065005.1 of uncultured Verrucomicrobiota bacterium. Classification (GTDB taxonomy): domain Bacteria; phylum Verrucomicrobiota; class Kiritimatiellia; order Kiritimatiellales; family Pontiellaceae; genus Pontiella. The sequence continues at coordinate 66,212 of CAJYAJ010000002.1, forward strand.
GGGGATTTTCCACCTCTTTTATGGAAGAGCTCGAAAACTATTTTATCCAATTTCTAAGAGAACACGGTCACGAAATGCACTCCGAGTGGTATATCCCCACCGTCATCGCTGAAATAATTCAAAAACAAGATAACGCCGTCAACGTTCTCTCCTGTGAGAGTAACTGGTTTGGCGTAACCTACGCCGAAGACAAGCCCCACGTCATGCAAGCTCTAGCTGAACAACACCAGCAAGGAAATTATCCACCATCTCTACGCTAATAAATCTACACATTTAGTGAAAATCAGGATAGACAACCGGCAGTTTTCGGGTATTTTCGTTGGACTTTAAAACCGGTGGGATAGCGAAGTGGTTAAACGCAGCAGACTGTAAATCTGCCCTCTCTGAGTTCGAAGGTTCGAATCCTTCTCCCACCACCATTTTAACCCCAAACGCTTGCGTATGGGGTTTTTTATTGAGATGGATTATATCTACCGCTTAAAGCCCTCGAATGCATGCATCGACCGTTTCACTCAGTGATCCCGTAGCCAGACAGATGGCAAAGTCGCAGGCTCCATAATAAAGGCGGATCTGGTCTTTGTCATAATCAGCAATGGCACCGCATGGAAAGATCACGTTATCGCAGTTACCGTGCTGTTCCCAAGGCTCCTCGGGCATCATCAGATACGAGTTCGTTTTACCAATAACTTTCCATGGCTCATCGAGATCGAGCAGCATGGCTCCGATATAATAATAGGTTCCACCTGCCGGCGTGAAGACGCCGTGGATAATATCAAGCCAGCCTTTGTCGGTTTTAATCGGCGGCGTTGGACCTATCTTATCTACATTCCAGAAACGGTATCCCGCTGCAAGGACTGGCTTAAACTCGCCCCAGTGAACCAGATCGGGAGATGCACTAATCCAGATATCCCCGTCGCCACCGTCACCGCCGCCCGGACGGTCCAGTTTATAATACTTGCCGTTGATCTTTTCCGGGAAGAGCGATGCACCGCGATTTTTCGGTTGTGTAATGGTGTCGATTCGTTCGTAGGTCTTAAAATCCTTTGTGCGACCCAACATCCCAATCGGGGAATCGAAGCCGTTCACCATGACTGGCGTCACAATATAGTACCAATCATCAATTTTTGTAACGCGGTTATCAATGAAATGATGATATCGATCCCAGGGCTCACCCTCCGCCTGCGGGTCAATAAAGTTCTCGTCCGAAAGCGTAAAATGAATGCCGTCTTTCGAGCGGGCAACACGAGTTTGACCCACATCCCTTCCGAAACCCCGTGTGGCAGCATGCTCGACAACAGAAACCAACAAAATGGTTTCATCGCCACACTGAACCGGTGCGGGATTATAAATCTGAGCTTTGCCCGGGAAATCTTTGATGTGCAACAAAGGGCCCCCTTCGTGACGCTTGAAAATCTGGGTTGCATCTTGCATGGTACTAACTCCTAGTTAATTTATTCGTTCAAAATTAATCGAGCGGCGGATTAAGGCCTGCTTCTTTGTACTGTTTTACATACCGCTTGTAGGACCGGATGTTCTTTTTCGGGCTATCGGCATCGACCACATTATACAACTCAAGACCCGAAGCCACTTGTGGAGCCTCCTCTGTAGGCAGCCATTTTGAAAACTGTTTTTTCACCGCTTCATATGCTGATTTTTCCGCCAAATTAGTCCACTCATGGGGATCGTTGGTCTGAAGGTATAATTCTTCAGACCCATCAAAATAGCGTGTATAGCGCCATTTTTTCGTTCGCAAAGTATAGTTGCCACGCCCCCAAGTCGTCATCGCCGGTTGTTTCATGGGTCGGGATGGATTTTCTAACCACGGTTTAAGGCTTTGTCCATCCACATACGATGGCGGTTCCAAGCCGGCCAGGTCGGCCAACGTTTTATACACATGGATCAGCCCAACGGGCTCAGGACATACTTTTCCATTCCCGTTTTTGTTACGCGGATCGTAGATAATAAACGGCGTGCGGGTTGCCTCATTCCAGAGCGAAAACTTGCTAAAAGACCGCTTTTCTCCCAAATGAAATCCGTGATCGGACCAAAGTACAATTATTGTATTATCGGCATATGGGCTCTGCTCGAGGGCACGTAAGACACGTCCGACATTATCGTCCGTAAAATTAATCGAAGCCAAATACCCCCGGCGAATTTCTTCCCACGCATTATCACGACGAACCGGAATCTCGACATAAATCTGGGCGTTGGCTTGCCCCGGCATGGGAATATCTGTCAAGTCATCGGCTTTGATCGGAGGTTCTTCAATCGGATCTGGAAAACGATCCCAATTTTCCTCCGGCATGATGAACGAGGTATGCGGAAGAATAAAACCAACGGCGAGGAAAAACGGCTTTTCATGGTCACGACTTAGAAATTCCGATGCATGTTTTGCACTGAGGTAATCCTGAAAATCTTCAAGTGGATTGCTGGCCGGACAAGCCACTGTGCGTTTGTTGTAGGGCTCGGGATGATAGCCCTTTTCGGCGATTTTGTGCAGCTTGGCGTTGCCGTAATATTTATATTCATCCCACTGTTCATCCGTGCGCCAGGAGCGGTCCGGATTATGATATACCTTGGTTAGTCCACAGGTCGTATATCCCTTATCTTTGAACAATTTCGGCAAAGGGGTCGTAAAACGATCCAACTCACCGGTATCAATGTGATTGAGATTATAAAACGGATAGAGCCCGGAATGATGCGGTTCCACTCCCAACATCAGCGCATTGCGACTCGGGGAACATCCGGGTGCTGTACAGTGTGCATTAATAAAGTTCACACCGTTGCGTGCTAGTCTATCCATGTTTGGCGTTAATGCTTGTGGGTGACCTCCGAGGAATCCGCACCAGTCGTTCATATCATCGATGCAGATCATCAATATATTCGGACGTTTTGCCTCTACCGAACAAGAGCTCAACAAGCCAACTACTAATAACCCACACCTCACCACATTCATGCTAATTCCCCCACCCTTCTTCCAGCAGCTTGCGGTCTATCAAGAGTTTTTCTTTTTCAATCAGATATTCACCGGGCTTCGCTGCAAAGCGTACAGTCCCTTCCTTTTCGGAAACCAACACCCACCGTGGCCCTTCCCTACGATAAATCCAGTGTTTTCCAAGGGATGGAAGTTGGAGTTCAAAATCATGTTCAGCTTCATAATCCAGCTTGACCACCAGTTCACCGGTGTGGAGCTCTTTCCAGTGCGGACGAATAAATTGGGTGTCGGGCATAAGCGTTATATGTAGCGCTCCGTTTTCGCACGGTTCAATGAAATAGAGACCAGTTCCCTCGTAGTTCACGAAGGAAGAGTTGCCGACTCCAATGATGGATTGCGGATGGTCAGGAACCGCTGTCTCTATCTCACCTGAATAGATCAGTTTGCCCTCGTGAAAAACCGCACTGGAACGCGATTCAAATGAATAGATCGTGTCCACATCCTTGAACTGCTGCTTGGCCACCATGAACGAAGCGGCTTTTTTCGGTGTAGTCTTCAGATTGAAGACGTGGCTCCCCCCCAGATACTCGACATAGCCCGTAAGCCCATACGTCCATTGTGTTGCAATCTGTGCGCCAACTTCGCGATAGAATGCCGCCATCGCCGGATACATGTAACTACTCTGATTGCAGAATGTCTCAAATTCATACACCAACTTGGCTTTATTTTTAAAGGCTTCGGAACGGAGCCATCCCAACCGCTCTTCCGTTTCCGAAACCGCTTGAATATAGGGCAGATAGTTTTTGTTGCTTAACTCTTCTGGGTTTTCCCAAAACGGCTTCTTGAGGTCGCTCTGCCCAGGATAGAGACAAAAGGAAATGGCATCCACATTGGAGTCAGCGATTCCTCGGAACGCGGCTCGGTTCTTCTCGATGAGCCCTTCCCAACCACAGTTCCAAACAACGGGCTGCGTCGCCCCTTCTTCACGGAATAGCTTAACCATACCGTTCAGATAATCACGCGTGTTCTCATAGCTCCACTTTTCGAATGCATCACGGGTGCCTTTGGGATTTTTTTCCTGCCATTTTTCAAACCACCAATAGCCCGGCTCATTCACGGGTTCTAACACCGCAATCGACGGATGTTTTTTCAACCGTTGACCATTGTATGGATTGATCTTGTTGAGCAGTTGGCGAATAAACTGTTCGGTTGCCGCTATCGCCTTGGGTTCAACCAACCAGTCTTCTCTGGGCAACGTTGCGGCAAAAGAATCTTTTTCATAGGGAAACTGCGTGCCATCGTGATCGAGATGATTCAGGAAGGTCAGGTAGACATACAGTCCGCGGTTTTGCGCCTCGGCCATCACATACAGAAATTGATCCAACCAGATCGTTTCAACTAGATTTCCTTCAGCATCCGTAAAATCGGCGGGCATAAGATGAACTCGAATTAACTCAGCACCTAGCAACTGGATTTCATCGAAGCTTTCATCGGTCAATCTTTTGAGATCTCGTGCCTTCAACGGCATCAGTACACCCTGATTGTGCATTCGGGCACCATGCTCAAAACTCAGACAAGGCTGAAAGTTAAATCCAAAGAGGTTTACATCGGTCCCGTCGGCATAGAAAAGCCGTCCATCTTTTGCTTCAATAGGCTGGAAAAAGCTATCTGCTGATGTAAAGCCCGCGATTGCCAAACTCGCTGCTAATAACCTATAACGAACCCGTTTCATTAAACCTCACCTCGACGTTCTTCGAGCTCACCGCGAATCCGATACGCATCGTCTTCATTAATAGAATAAAGTTTCAGACACAAGATGGCCAACACCGGTGCCAGCACCGATGCACTGACAAAGAAAAGCCGAAGCAAGGTCATGGTGCCTTCCGGCTGATTCGCCCCCAGCGCCTCATCAAAACCACTGAAGTGGAGAGCAATGCCTGAAACAAGGAAGGTGAAAGAGGTTCCAAACTTGGTAATCCAAGTAAACACCGAACTGATAATCCCTTCGCGCCGTTCCCCGAATTTATATTCATCCCAGTCGCACAAGTCGGCAATCATCGAAGGCACAATCACCCCCAGTGAAACCCAAACCGGCCCATTGAGTATCGCATCAAGCAACAATAGATAGGGTGCATCTGGAGTAAAGATAAACCATTTGGAAACCCCGCCACAAGCTGTCATCAGCAACACCCAAAACATAGCCCGGCGTTTACCCAATTTTATCGCTAGAAAACGCAGCACATAAATGGCAATGAATCCGACGATCGCAAAACCGGTTCCATTCATGGCATTGAGCACAATGCCTTGCTCCACATGACCCTGCTTTACATGATAAATAACAATATACATGGCGATACTGCCCGCAATCGTACCGCAGAAATTCAACGCGAATACAATCCCTACCAACCCGAGCATCGGCTTGGAAGAAGCCGCCTGTCCAATGGCTTTGATAAATCCAATGTTCTGGTCTTCCTTCTGCGCCACATCGTAGAAGCGCTCTTTACCGAAAATAGCTGGAAGCACTCCCAAACCAAAAAAGACCAGAATACCGAGCCCTAGCGCCATCCATCTCGCCCCGATGAGCGTATTCGGGAAAATATCCAGATTGGTTGCGGGCAGATACCAGTTCACACATAGGTTACCCATATTAAAAAACAGCGCCCAATAAAACATGAGCCGCGTTCGCTCATGGTAATCTGGGGTCTGCTCGCAGGTCAGTGCATAAACCGGAACAGAATAGATGGTATACGCCGTAAAAAATAGAATACTCCCGACGGTTAACCAAAGAAAAGTAGCCATTTCTCCCAAACCCTGAGGCACCATCCATATTGAAATAAACGTCAGTGCCATGAGCAGCGCACCAGCAAAAACAAACGGACGGCGACGGCCATATTTTGACGTAAAGCGATCAGAAATACGTCCCATGATCGGATCGGTAAACGCATCCCAAATCCGGGGAATAGTCATAGCAAGACCGAACAAAGCCGGATTCAAGCCCAAGAAAATTTGGAAAATTGGCTGCGCCATATACTGGACAATCAGCCCCCCATTCTGAAAAGGAAAACCACCAGCTCCAACGGCGATTTTTTGTCCAATCGGAATTCGATCTTCAGCTTTGGTGTTATGATGTTTTTTCATACGTCGTACAGAGATCCAAAATTAAATTTAATTAACGCTGATTCCATCCGTTTTACGAATAAGCGGAAAGGAATAGGTTCCAGGAATATCCGTTAATTCAATCGGCTGATACCCCGGAAATTTCAACCTAAAAGGTATGGCTGTTTCCACGTCCACCTCGGTGACCAGCCCGCCATCTGCATGCCATTGCCATGCATCCCGAACCGGTCTCGCTTGCGGATATAATTCAATCTGAACAGCATGGTCATCGACATGGATAAAATAGAGCCCTTTACTATTACACGCAACCCATGGAGAGGAGCCATAGCCAATGATCTTTTTGGGAACTTCAGGCAGATCGATCGGACACCAAGAGAGATCACCAGAATAATAAAAACAATCATTCAGATATGCCATACTCAGATCATGCTCGAAGGAGAGCGCCACCCCATTGAATCGGTCTTCATAGTCACTGAGGATACTGAATTCAAAACCACGCGGCAGTTCACGAAATACCTGACCCGCAATAATATAACCGACTGCTTTCTTCGGTGTCGTCTTCAAGTTGAGATTGTGAGAGCAACCCATGTGAGCCGAGTAGATGTTAAAACAGTGCGTCCACATCGTGGCCATCTGCACCCCGAGTGCGCGGAAAAGCTTCGCCATCGCTGGATGCAAATATGAACTCTTTTCATTGTACATCGTTTCAAATTCGTAAACCATTTTTGCCTTTTTGGCGAACAAGGGATCACGAAGCCAACCCAGCCAGAGCTCTTCATCAAAGCATTTTTTCAGGAACGGTAAATAGTTGTGACCACTCATATCCGCCGGATGCTCAATAAAGGGTTCTCCCACATCGTCCTGCCCCGGATAGAGACAGAAAGCCACAGCATCCGCTTTGGAATCGGCGATCGCCTGAAAAACATCGCGCCGACCGTCAATCATACGCGGCCAGTTACAATTCCATACTACCGGCTGTTCCGCCCCTTCTCCATGTAAGAGATCGCACATGGCATCAATATAATTCTTAACAACGCCTTGCCGATATTGAGTGTAATGCACCTCATTATAAACCGCATCATTGGCATCCACCCACGCCTGAAACTGCGTTTGCTGAACCGGATGTTCACGCATCTGGGCATACGTGCTGTATTCCGGTTCATTTATCAATCCCCACACGCAGATCGCATCATCATCCTTCAGCTTCCGTCCATTGTACGGATTCGTCCAGTTGATCAGCTGCCGGATCATATGCTGCGTCTTAGCCACACAGTCTGGATCAAAAATCCACTCCTCCCGCGAATACTTCGGAACAAAAGAATCTTCAACGAAGACATACTCCATCTGGTTGAGGAACGTGATGTAAACATACACCCCATTTTCACGCGCTTTATGAACTAAATAGCCCAACATATCTAGCCACATGGTATCTACCAGGTTTCCATCCGCATCCGTAAAATCGGCCGGGGTCAAGTGGCAGCGAATCACGTCGCAATCCATCTTTTGCAAATCCTGAAAACCGTCATCGCACATTTCCTTCATGACCTGGGCAGTCATCGGCAACCCCATGTGCTCCATACGAAATTTATACTCCCAGTAGAGGTTAGGCTGGAAGTTATTACCCCACAGGACAACCTCTGAACCGTCTTCATAGTGCAGCACCCCCTCGTGCACCGACATTTTCATTGGAAATCTGTTTTTCATGGTGAGTATTCTTTTATCCTCTTACTTTAGCGCTCAACAATGAGGGAATCTTCGCCTTATAATCAAACATTTAATTTATATTTGTATATCATTTAATGCGCATGGCCTTTATTTTTTCTTATTTCCCTTTCAAATCAACTAATCCAAAAGAAACTCCCCGTCTAGAATCGGCTCTTTTTTATGCCTTTTTTGCTCCAAAACAATCCTTTGCTTAACGGCTCCTCTTAAAAATCGAACCGTTTGGGGATCATGACCCTCGATACGGATCAAATAATCCCCATAAAATCCCCGAAAATGTTGCCGTCCAGCTTTGATCTGTCCTTTCCATTGCGTATGCCAGCGCCGATTAATGAGTTCATCCATCACCTGCCCAACCTCGGTCAGCGAACCATCTCGGTTAATTAATCCGGCATCGATCCAACCCATCTCACGGCGGAACACATTCCACCACGTCACCTGATTAATGTAGGGTTTGGAAAAAGCTAAGATATGGAAGTTAGCCACCCACAGAGCCAGTTCATTTCGGTCAGCTCCAATATCATCCGGTTTAGCCCCTTCATTTAATCGGCGAGAGGGCATAGAAAATTCAGTAATCGCCATCTGCTTGCCCAATTCAGAGAACCATTCCAGTCCCGCATCAATACTCTCCATGAAATACATTCTTTCACCAGCACTATGCTTTCCGGTTTTAACCGAACCGACGCCTTTGGGTTCATAGCGTCCCTGATAGCCGATCACATCAAACGGCGCATCCAGCTCAATGAGCCGCTTGAAATAGGCGTGGATCTCTCGGGCAAACGTGTTTTCGGGGTGTCTATTCCAGATGCCGGTCTCGAGCACTACCAGCTTGGCATCTGGAAGATATTCCCTTGCCTGGCGAACGACCTTGGCACCATTCTCCGGATCGCGCATCCAATCGAAAGCGAACAGGTTGGTCATGCCATATTGCGCCCCGTCATACTTTTCGAACCAATAAGGCCAGTGGATCATCTCGTTCATAACGTCATATTCAAAAAATTCGCCCTCGAACTGATCTGCCACATCAGCCACCCGTTTGGTGTAGAAATCCCACAGCTTCTCCTCGCTATCCAGTTCCCGCCACCAGCCCGGCTTTTTCATATGCACGTACTGAATGATATGGAATCGCGGATCTAAGCCGAGCTGCCCACACCATTCCAATTCCTGCCGAACCTGGCTCCAGTTCCCGTATGGCTCATCCAGCTCACGCCACCACGCATTCAAATAATTGCAGACGTTTGCCGAATTGAATAATTTTTGGAGGGATTCCGATGAAAGAGAAAAGGCACTCGGGTGCTGGTTAAAATCCCAACTATTCGCCCCAAACTTGAACGCATGCTCCACCTGCTCAATCTCAACACTACCCTCGAATGCATTCCCATTTGAATCGATCAGCGTGAGCTCAAAATCTCCTTTGCGATGACGCTCAATCTCCTGCGTCACCTGATCCATTAGCTCGATATTGTGGTGATCCACCCCACTCCACGGATACGTTTCTCCCGACCTGTCGGCAATTGCTTCACGAAGATCCAATCCCTCGATCAATTGATTGTATTGCTCCAAATAGGTTGAACCCAAAGACGACATGCCTATCATCAGGGAAACCATTACCCACCGCATCATGACCCTCATGCCTGATTCCACCTCAACTTCTAATACGCTCTCTGAATTTATCGCTTTCACCTATATCGCACGCGTCTCTTTTTCATCCCAGTTTAAAAGGAATTCCACCTCAACTTCTCGTGATATTACATCCAATAAGGTCAACTGATAGCTTTTTTCTTCTCCCGCATTATTCATTCCCCTCGATTAAAATTCGCAGGCGAATGTATTGCTGTGGATCGTCGGTCCCAACCGCATTGGTCACCGCCTCAATATGGCTTTCAATAGAGCCCAAACCCATCTCCACTAAACCATTGGTTTCCCAACTATTGGATATCAAATTGGTCGTCGTTTCGATCCAATAAACCAAGGCGGGATCATCCGTACGGCGACGATAGATGTACTCCAAATCATCACTAAGAGTGGGAAGAATCGCATCATCGTTTGCATTCGTCGGGTTTCCACCCAGCGCATATTCAGTGAGGTTGTTCAGGCCGTCGCCATCCGGATCGGCAGCTGCGTCGAGCAAGCCATACGCGGCAACCCACTGCGCAAAGGTATTGTGCAGGGCCTGCAGCGTGATCGAGTCGAATGTCAAATTCGACACCTGCGCATTATCCAGCGCGGCGGACTGAATTCCCGGAACCAACGTCGAATCGGCAAAGTTGTTGGAAGTAACAAAGTGATGGGTGAACGAGTCCAGAGCCGCCTGCATTCCGGGATCGGTTTCCAAATTATAAATGGCGGCGTCAGCCGTCCAGTTGGTCGGCGTTGATCCTTTGGAAAGTGCGAGCTCTAAGTAAAGCCAGCTGGAGACAGATCCCGACCCGTTGGTGGTGCCGATTACAGATGCAGTTATAGATGAACCCTTTTGCGTCGATGCGGCGCCGGAGTCCTCGTTAATGTTCAGGATATAGTTGCCGGTGGACTGACGTTTCAAGCTCACATTCACAGTCGATGCATCCGCGCCGTTGAATAGCAGTTGTAACATCTGTTTGTTTCCGACAGCCGCAACGGTTTCTGTGAAGCGGATTTTTGCGCCGATCTTGAATCCCACCCCAGAGGCGGAAGCCAAGCCCGGACCGTACGAGGCCGATTTCCACGATCCGGTCGCACTGAGGAATCCCGGCGCGTTGGTATCGACAATAAATGCTCCGGCATCGCCGCCCCATCCCTGCTGTCCAATCAAGTCGCCGGAAGAGAGCCCTTCACTCGCAACAAACTCCCAAACCATCCCGCTGGTCAGAGCCGGTGCGGCATACAGATCGGGCAGATCCGGTGCCAGCAGAACCTCAGCCATGGAACACATCGCTACAAAATTCGATTCATGTTCATGGCCGCTGAACGGAAGGAAATAACTCTCCCCGGCCCCATCGTTGTTCTTCCAGGCACAGGAAAATGCAATCTTGCCCAGCAGATCATCCTCAACCAGACGATCCAGCCAGGCATCCGTCCACCAATTTGAAACCGAAGCGAATTCACCCTCCTCGATCACGCCATCCAGATCAAAATCACCGTTGTTCTTGTAGGAATTCTGCTGTGAGATCGCAACGATCTTACCGCCCTCCTCGGCCACCTCAATGGCATGCCGCATGGAATCCATCGCATTGGTCCCCATCAGATAATCAAAGTCCGATGTATTCCGACCGCAGATATCGACCAAATCATGCCCGGGATAAAACTCTTTGTAGCCAAACCGATTGGTGGAGGCATCATCGGTATCGTTCGGGTTAAACTGCCAGAGAATATTGTTCAGCCCATTGCTGAGCACCAGATAGTCGTGAGCAACCTGCCATAGCTCTACATACTGCTCCGGGGAACAATAGGCCTCTTTATACCAACGCGCATGACCCCGGCTCATTTCGGGCAGAAAGCGCAAAAAAACCGGAATGGGGTTACCATTTATTTTCGGTAGATCATCGCAAATTTCGACGAACATATCGAGCTGCGCCAGATAGTTGGTGTGGTAGATCCCGCCGGGCAACAACGTATCGATATCGATGGTGCCGCCGTTGCCGTCGGATGTATCGGAGTGCTCGCCGCCGGTGATGGGATTATACATCCGCCAGAAAAAACCGATCAACATACCGGCGGCATAATCCTCATGAAGCCGCGCCATCTTGGACGAATAATTAAAATTATATAAATACGGCACATGCCACTCGTTCATACCGGGTTTCACGCCGGTCATATCGTAAATATCGCCTACATAGTTGGCCGCCCGCCCATCATAGGTGCCGTTGTACTGTCCGAAAATCAGACGATCCTCCTGCTGAATCTGCATCAGATTATCGAACAGCGCGCGCGTCTCCAGCGTGGCATTCGGATTCACCGGTGCCCCACCAACAGCTACGACGGTAATAAACATGCAGAATAGGATGCTTCTCTTGAAATAAATATTTAGTCTCCTCTGATCCGAAGTCGGATAATTCCTGTCGTTTGCCCGATCGATCAACCGAATTGGTGACTGATTCAAATTCGCTGTCGATCACGCCTGTATCGATCTCGCCTAATCCATTGGTCTCCCAACTACTGGACACCAGCTACCACATCTTTACAGTTCGTCAATCTGCAACCGGATAAAACCTTGGTTTCCAGACATTGGAATAGAGTTAGTCACCATATGGTAGCCCGCATCGAACGCACCACTGGTGATGGTTAGGTCGGTCATGACCCAATTTCCAAACATCAGGTCGCCACTATCTATATATTCAACGGTATAAGAAACATCGTTGGTATCGTTCAGCATCGCGTGCACATAAACAAAATCAGCACCAGAGATGAATATCTCGGTCATGCCCTGATCATCCGCATCCGTGGGATTACCATTGAGCGCCCACTCCCCGAGGTTACTCAGACCATCACCATCGTTGTCAGCAGCCATACCGCTTCCAACGACACCTTTCTCAACCGCCCACATTTTGTAGGCAGATTCGAATAAAAACGCATCCACGTAGAAGGTTTCGATCTGACGGTTACTGGTCAGTGTGTCGGTCTCCAACCAGCTACTATTGATGTTGCCGTATAGCGCAGCAGCTGAATTCCACTCTTCACTGACTGTAAAGGAACCAGCCGGTAGAGAAAGGCTATCTACTTCAGTCCCTGCTGTTAGGTTGCTTAGAACCAGATGGACCGACCAGTTATTGGTCTCGGTGCCTGGGTAAACAATCATCGACATCTTCAGCTCATCAGACAGGTCATCACCGGGACCGAAACCCAATTCGCTCTCCGCAAAATTTTGAGCATTGGTAAATGAGAATGCACCAGAATTTTCATTGAAGCCCAAGCTGAACAACGGTGAGTTGGTCTCCGCCCGATTCAATACGACACGTATATTATCATCCCCGTTGGAGACACCATCCTTCAGCGCAAAGACCATCATGGTATTCTTTGTCGGCGTGCCATTCGTCGAACGATTAAATCGGAACGTGCCGCCCACTTCAATCTGGTCGTTGGTTGTCAGAAGTGGATAGGAATAGGTCGCCTGGCGGAAGCTATTGCTTACACTGGATGACAGCACCAGATGGTTGGTGGTTGAATCCACTATGTTTTCTCCGGAATGCCCCGACCAATACTCAAGCTGGCCGACCACATCGCCCGCAACGTATCCCTGCTCGGCAGAGAATTCAACCCGTTTCGGCTGTACGGTCATAACCGGCGCCACATCGGCACTGGCAATAAAACGGTCTACTATCCGGTTGGTGGTGAATGAAACGTCTTCCTGATCCAAACTACCGATCATGGCAAAGAGACTTCCATCCGTGTAGAAAGACGAATCTGTCGTGAATGAAACAGAATGGGTCACGACCTCGGTCCCTTCGGTGAGGTTACTGATGACACCGACTCCCGTCCAGAGCAGTTCACTGTCGCCACGGGTTATGGTGAATCCCAGCCACAAGTTATCCGATGCACTGAATGCTGCGTTCGTATCAAAACCGAGCAGCTCTTCACTAAAAATATCGGATTTCAGGAACGCGGCGTCGCCGCCACTCTGGTCCACCAGCCCCAACCGGTAATAATCATTATCAAAACGCTGCAGTTGCATCCCAGTTCGGCCGGAATCATTAGCCGACGTATTGGTTTCCTTGAATTCCAAGCTGATAACGTCTTCTTGGCTCAGGGTGGTTGCATTCGTGCGACTGAATGAAAAGTCGACACCCACGTTATAGACTTCGTTAGACGTCAGTGGGGTTTGGTGTACCGCCTTCTTGAACTGGGCGCTACTGGATAGCAAAACAGTACCGGTATTAGTGGGATTTATCTGGAAGTCGGAAACGTGACCGCCCCAGTCCGCATTGGCTCCCAGATTTCCTGCAACATAGCCCTCCGCCAGCGTAAAGTGAGTATCAATGGATACTGGCAGTATCGGAGGCGCTTCAAACTGAGGCTCACCCAGCGCAAACACATCGATCACACAGTTGGAAACATTCCCTGTTATATCAAGATCAGACTGATTAATCAGCCCATAGAGCGGATCGGTAAAATAGGCCGACGAGGTATCGAACACGCCAATTGTATTGGTCGGCATCGTTTCGGAAAATCCAGTATGCATATTGCTGACCACACCCGATACCTGCCACGAAGAGGCATCCGCACCACGGTAGAGCGTCATCTGTAACCAAAGAGGATCGGATTCCACGTCAGTGGCATCGGCAAAGCCCCAGTCAGATTCATCCGACCAACCGTCATTCCCTCCGGTATTAGAGGAGCCGGTGTTTTCCCAGAAATTGAGGCGGTACTTGCCGCTGTTGGCGTTATGCTGCCGCTCAAACTCCAACGAAAGCCGGTTACCTCCCGATGCTACTTCGGTGAATTCAACCGCAATGACGCCCGCCCTACTGGAAATCTGATTCGTGGCGCGGTTGAAAGAAAATTTAACACCCACCTGATAGATCGTGTTGGTGCTGGTCAGTCCTTCCTGATAGATCGCTTTCTTAAAAGATTTCGTTCCATTCACATTAACACTTCCGGCCGTGCTATCGACACTGAACGTGTTAGCCGATGTTTCATCCCAAGTTGAACCCACCGTTGGAGTTTGAATATCCAGGCGACTGTTAGATCCCCACACAAATGTTCCGTCCCCGGAATAGCCTTCTGCATCCGTGAAGTTGATTGTGGTGGCCATCGTCGAGGCCGCGGCCAGCATGGCACCGGCGAATAATGCTGTAGCTTTCATCTTCATGATACTCCTCCTACTTACAGGTTAATAGATTCCTTATTTGATCAAATATGTGCATTATAGAATCTCATATACCAACATTTGCAATATTTTATGAGTTCAATTTTTGTATATTTGTATATCATTTGTACGCTATTCACACATTAAGAACGTTTTAAGAATATTTTTTACCAATTAAATTTCCTTCTAAAAAAGAAATCGAACCCCATATTATTCCGGAAATGTACAGCTACACATATAATCGTTCATTCTAAAACCACCGATATACATATAAAAAAAGATTACGATACGACCTGTTTGAGAAAAAAATTTACCGAAAATTACTCTTCTCAACACACACTGCCTACCGTTTGATAATTTCGTAGTTCCCGGGCGCCACATGAAAAGTGATGGCAGGCGGTTGAATCTGCACACGGGAGCGTTTTCCGCTGTTCACCCGATAGACTTGCCATTCGCTCCGCGCCATGCCCGGAATCCGCAGCGTCATCGAAAATTCTTTTTCGCGGTTCACCACAACCTGACCCTCTTTATCAAAAACGGCGTGCGGCATCACTTTAACATTCCAATGGTTGGAGAATTGTCCCTCTTCAAACACGGCTTCTAGGAAATACATCCCCTTCCCCTTGTATTGAATAAAAGGAGAGCTTCCGTACCCGGAAATCTGTTTAGGAATACGTGGAAGTTGCACGAAGTCACTCTTCAAATCACCGGTATAGACTAAATGGTTTTTATCTGCATATGTACTTAAGTCCAACGGATAAGAGAGTGCTGCATGACCGAATTGATCTGCATCATCCTCGGTGGTTGCGTAAGGAATGTATCGAGGTGTATTTTTAAAAATCTCTCGTGCCACTAGAAAACTAGCAGCTTTGCGAGGCGTCGAGATCAGATTAAGATGATGAGCGTGTGAGCGTGGAAGTTCGTGTCCCTCTTCATTTAAATAGTAGGTCCACATGGTCGCTACCTGCGCCCCCTGCGCTCGGAAATATTTCGCCATCGCAGGATACATATAGGTCGACTGGTTGTGCCACGTTTCATACTCGTAGACAATAGAAGCCTTTTTTCCCTTGAACCGATCTTCCTGCAGCCAGCCCTGATATTCAGGATCTTCGTAGGATTGTTTTAGGTAGGGTAGGTAATTCTGTTCACTTAAATCTTGGGATGTTCCCTTTTGGGAATCGCTTTGCCCCGGATAGGTTGAAAACGAAATCATCGGCACCGTCGATGCGGCTGCGGCGTCGAAAGATTCCCAACCCTGATGCACCGGCCCCTGCGACCAGAAGAGATTCCAACAGGTCACCGCCGGAACCTGTTCTTCGTATAAGAGTCTATCTATCCGATTGATGTAGTCTTTGATCTTTTCCGTTTTGAATGTTCTCCAAGCATGAGAACCGATCTGTTTTTCGTTCGCGGCCAACCACTCTTCATAAACAGACACACTCTCGGGGAATTCCGCCTTTGATGGCGCCTCGTTCGGCCACATTGGTTCATTCATCACTTCGGCAATGATCCATCCCGGATAACTCTTATAAACGCGACCCTGATCATACGGATTCTTCCGGTTCACCAATTGACGGATGTAATTATCGGTTGCCTCTAGTTTTTGTGGAACCACCATGGCAGCCCACTTGTGCTCTTTTAGAGTAGAATTTAGGATGGCATCTCGTCCTTTCTCTCCTCCCAGATGATTTAATAGAGCCAAATACACATAGATACCACGGCGATGACACTCGCTCATGGTATAGTCCAGCATATCGAGCCAATCGGTTTCGATTAGATTGCCGTCAACGTCGGCGAAGTCACCCGGGCATAGATGAATACGGATCACATCGCAGCCCATCTGCTGGATTTCAGTAAAGCTGCGTTCTACAATCGACTTCCAATGGTCTACATCAAATTTCGGTTTGAACTTATCGCGCCGCGATCGACCCCATTCCCACGACATCGCCGTCTGGAAATTAACGCCCCACAATGCCACCTCGCGACCGTTCTCATGAAAAAGCGTAGCATCTTCAACATAGATCCGTTGAAATTTTTCGTCACCCGGCAAGGGAGGAATTTCACCACACCATCCCTTCCCGCGCTCCGAACTCGCTGCCCCAACGAGTAGCAGCACCATACAGGCCATTATATAGGCAGCTTTCATATACGATTTATTTTCCCGTCCTGAACTGTTTGCTCTGGGTAAACTCGATATGTTCACGGTTCAATCGAGCCAACTTCTTTTCTATATCTGTGTATGCCGGATGATCCGCCAGATTCTTTTGTTCATCGGGATCCTTTTGATAATCATACAGTTCGATGAACTCCGGTTCATCGGCAAATCGCACGCCGTGGAATTCCTTGCTGCCTTTGGTGCGATACCACGTTACATACCGGTAGCGCTTGGTACGAATCGCCACGCCATAATATCCGCTATGCGGATAAATACTGGCAGCAGCTTCCTGAACCGATACCTCTGGATTTTTCAACACCGATACGAGACTTTTTCCATCCAATCCTTGGGGAATATCAATCCCGGCAACTTCACAGAGTGTCGGGTAGACATCAATCAAATTGACGGGTGCATGACTGACGGTCCCTCCCGGTGTTCCGGTATTGGCAAAGATTAAAGGAACCCGGGTGGATTCTTCATAATTCGTGTGTTTACCCCAGATCTGTTTATCACCAAGATGAAATCCATGGTCGCCCCAGAGCACCACGATGGTGTCTTTAGCCAATCCAGTCTCCTTCAGTTTTTCCAGTACCAATCCAATTTGCGCATCCACATAGGAGATACAGGCATAATACCCGTGAAGCAGCTCCCGTTGGGTGGCTTCATCAATCGGTCCCTCTTCTGGAACTCCGCTGTAGCCTCGAGCTTCAATGTAATCCGTTTGCGCACACGCCGGTGCGCCTGCGGGATAGGCCTGAAAAGGAGCCAGTATCAGTTGATCGCGCTCATACAAATCCCAGTATTTTTTTGGTGCCACAAACGGGAGATGTGGCTTCAGGAAGCCCAATGCCAAGAAAAACGGCTCATCCGAATTCTTCAATTTTTCAAGTTGCTCAATACCGCGCATCGCAATGGCACCGTCTTGATAAGCATCATCCGGCACGTCATAACATTCAACAGCGGGACCCCCTCCCTGATCGCGCACATAAAAGCGGAGCTCTTTTCCGCTAAGTCCTTTCTTTTTACCCTCTTTATTCAGCCGGTTCGAAAGTTCCTTCAGAGCTGGATCATGATAATGCCCACCGACAATGGGTCCGCCCGTTTGTTTGTTAAACGGGTTCTTACCGAAAAACGCTGTCCAAGAATCTTCATCCTGCACTCCATGCCAATCATCATTCAAATTCCGTGGATCAAAAATCTTACCGGTTCCAATGGTCGTATACCCATTATTCCTAAAATGTTGTGGAAGCGTCACCATATCGGGATACATGTTACGAAATTTGTACCGCCCACCGCCCATGCCATAGATCCCAATCGTATCGGGGTAAAATCCACTGAGCATGCTAACGCGCGATGGCCCGCAAAGTGCTTGTTGGCAATGGGCATTAGAAAACACGGTTCCCGCATTCGCCAACTTATCCATATTTGGCGTAAGGACCTCCTCATACCCATAGCTGTTCACCAGCGGTTTCATATCATCTACGGCAATGAACAAAACATGCTTCTTTTTTGCATGGACCGTTAAACCAAGTCCGAAACAGATAGCTACCATCATCAGGAGATACGTACTTTTCTTCATTTTATTTCTCTCTTTTTTCGGCGTAGGGTCCGAAACGAGCCTCAGGTCCCCACGGTACAAATTCCGGTGCGGGTGGATTGTCTGAACGGTTCACAATACCTTCGGGCAAAGCCGCCTTCCAACCCGCATCCAGTCTCTTTTTCAATTTTTCAACTACCACTCTATATGCCGGCTCATTCACTCGGTTTTCAGATTCATTCGGATCTTTTTTGTGGTCGTAGAGCTCATGGCTCTTAAATGAACCATCCAACTCGCGCCACTGCACATAGCGGAAACGATCCCTCCGACTCGCATATCCTTCGAAATCTGCCCTCGGATAACCACGAGGATATTGACTAAACGCCGCTGACTTCCAATCACGATGAGGATTTTTAAGTAGGGGCACCACACTGTTCCCCTCCAAGTAATCAGGCACATCAATCCCGGCCATTTCACAGAGAGTCGGAAACACATCCACATATTCCACGAGCGCATCGGTGCGCTGCCCTGCTTTGGCACTTGGGGTGGAGATAATCATCGGTGCGAGGGTCGCCTTTTCAAACGTGGTCGACTTCCCCCAGTGATCATGGTCACCTAAATGCCATCCATGATCGGAGATCAACATCACAATTGTATTTTCTCGCAAGCCAAGCCGATCCAGTTCCGCTAGGATTTTCCCGACATTCGCATCCATATACGAGACGCTAGCAAAATACGCATGCTTCATCGTACGCGCCACCTCCTGATCACCGATAAGCAGATGATTCGGTGATTTCGGCAGTAGATATTTCTGTAAGTTGCAGTAGTCGGTGGAATAGTCCGACGTGTTTTTCGGATGCTCGGGGTTGGGCGAAAGCGGAATCTCAGCAGGAGTATAGAGATCCCAATACTTTTTCGGTGCATTCCACGGCAGGTGCGGCTGGAATAATCCAAACCCAAGAAAAAACGGTTTATCCTGCTCCGACATCCGTCGCAACGTTTCAATCGCTTCAACGGTATTGATCCCGTCCTTGTAGGTTTCATCCGGAACGTCGACACATTCATACGGAACGCGATCTTTGTTCTTCCGTTTTACCATAGCCGAATCAACATATACTTGGGGCCACGCATCGACCGACTTTTCACTGAAGTGCTCCATATAACCATGATGAATTTTTCCAACGCAGCGCACGTAGTATCCCTCATTGAAAAAATGGCGCGGAATCGACGGACGATTCCCTTCCAGCAGCTTCTTCACCGTGTAGATGGAATAGGGATAATTACTGCCGGTGGTATCAGGGCGCAGACCCGTTAGAAAACTAGCTCGTGATGCCGTGCAGACCGCCTGCTGCACATAGGCACGCTCAAAGACGGTCCCCATTTCTGCTAAGGTATCAATGTTCGGCGTCACCATATAGTCTGCGCCATAGCATCCAAGCTCCGGTCGGAGATCATCAGAAATAATCAAAAGCACATTCATTTTCTCTGAAGCCGGAGCGATGTTGAACAGGAATAGCCCCATACATAACGTCATTACTTTCGTTTTCATACATCCATTCTTGTGAGTAACATTAAGCGTAAATCCATCACCTCAGAACCAGCTATTTCCAATGCTTGTAGCTTCAAGGTCCCGGCGCCCTTTCTTAAGTAAATGGTTCCTAACGTCATAGGTTTAAAATCCTTTACATACGACTCCTCTCGCACGAAGCGATCTTCTTCCATGCCGGTCAACGGCGGATCATGCGGTTCCATGATTTTTCCGACCAGTTTTTCATCGTTAAAACTCAACTGAACCGTGGAGCCAATATCGGCTTTCGAGCACGTGTAAAATAGTTCGACTTTATAGGTACCGGTTTGGCCCACCTCACAATCCCAAGTGATAGAATCATCCAGGCTCGACCAGTTCTGAAAAAAGGAATCATTCGGCCAGCGGCAGGAGCGCCTAATGTGCCCGTTGCCGATTCCATCACGCGCCGGCACGTGAGTCTTAAGAGCATCCGGATGACCAATCACAAAGGGCCGATGATCGAATTGCTTGCCATAATTTTTCAGCATCGTTGCGCGAAATGAACGGGCCACTTCATTCAACGATTGGGTCGCCTCCGGCTCGTGCTCATTGATCGCTAGGTTTTGAGCGGGATCTTTTATCATATCATAGAGCCTACCCTCATGATCTAACCGATACCGTTGGGTTCGAACCGAAATCCGCCCCTCCCAGTGATGCACGAGAGTACGTTCTTGCCAATCCTTGGAATGCCCGAACAGCAGTGGAGCCAAACTGATGCCATCCAACGGTTTTGTGCCAACCACATCCACGTTCGCCACATCCGCCAACGTGGGCAACAGATCCATAGCGGAACAGATCTGCTGAATCTGCGTACCCGGCTTAACCTTATCTGGCCAACGTAAAAACAGAGGCGACCGCACACCCCCCTCGTCTGTCGACCCCTTTCGCCCTCGCATGCCGCCGTTCCAACGCTCGCCGTTTGGGCCGTTATCACAGAAATACATCACAATAGTATGATCTGCCAATTCCAGTTCATCCAGCTTCTCCATCAAGCGACCGACATTCCAATCGATGTTTTCGCACATCGCGAGTGCCGCACGGGTGTGGTCGATTTTTTCATGCTGCTTTTTCGGGAAATCCTGGTTGAGTTTCCTATCCTTAAATTTGTTCCACCAGCGATCCGGCACCTGCATCGGCGAATGCGGTGTATTGTATGGCAAATAAACAAAGAACGGTTCCTCTTTATTCAGCTCGATATACCTCATCGCCCTTTCAGTAAAGTCATCGATCACAAAGCCATTTCCCTGTACTATTTCACCGTTGTGTTCCAGCATCGGGCTGTAATAGTTGCCCCAGTGGCCAGAGCAAAAACCATAGAACTCGTCGAAACCGCGGGCGTTGGGATGATACGGATACTGCATGCCATTATGCCACTTCCCGAAGGCCGCCGTTTTGTAGCCCGCCCTCCTGAAGAGCTCGCCAATCATTATCTCATCGGAATCGCAGCGTTCCGCCCCTTCTGATGTGTCATACACCCCACACCGGACATGATGCCGCCCCGTTAAAAACTCCGCTCGCGTTGGCGAACAGACAGGACTGACATAGAAACGCTCAAACTGCGCTCCTTCCCGAGCCAAGCGATCTATGTTCGGCGTATCGATGGCTACATTGCCATGAATACTCAGGTCGCCCCACCCCTGATCATCGGTCAGAATCACGATAACATTGGGTCGCTCAAGGGCAAACAGTTGAATCGCACACAGAGTCATAAAGAGCATCAGCTTATGTTTAATCTGCATACATCTGTTCCTTATAATCCCCCGCAAGCGGGTTGGGATACCCACTCACACTACTTCCCGTTTTATCCATTTCCGCCAGCTGTTTCCAATTCCACTATTTCGTATTTAATTTTTTATTTAGCAAGGGCCTATTCATCCACTTTTTAAATATCAATCCCTTTAATACGCTCAAAACTCACCGAAGGTGTGCGGGAGGCTTTCAACATATTGGCTAAGCTCGTCCTGCATTTTTTTGAGTTGTCCTGAATATGTTGGATTTTTCGCCAAGTTCTGCTGTTCATACAGGTCCCTATTGAGGTTAAACAGTTGATCGGCATCCCAGAACGACGGATACATGCTTTCGGTTTGATAGTTATGATGATCGAACCCGGACCAGAAGACTTCTTTCGGCCGCTCTTTCATCTTTGCCTCAATTTCCGGCGTCACACGATTGGCTAGATATTTCCAATCCCTAGAAACTACACCCTTGGAATTTCCCGCTTCGATGAGCATATACTCACGCCAATTTTTTGGCTCCGGCTTTCCAGCCAGTTGACGAACAAAGCTGAGGCTGTCCTCTCCGACGTCCGTCGCAGGTGTTCCACCGGCAAGCTCAATGAGGGTGGCGGTAAGGTCGATATTGCCGATCAAGCTATCGCATCTGGAAGCCGCCTTCACCCGGCCAGGCCATTTGATAATCATCGGTACTTTAGCGCCGCCTTCATAGACGCTATTTTTACCTCGGCTACCATGATCGCTAGTGAAAATCACAATCGTATCATCGCTCAACCCAAACGCTTCGAGCTTGTTGAGTACAGCCCCGACATAGTCATCCATACGGGTTGCCATCGCATTATCTTCTGAAATGCCTGCTTTTATGCAACGTGCCAACACATCTTCAGTAGAGGGTAGCAGATCCATCGGTTCATCGAGCAATCCGTTGGAGGTTACACGCCGGTCATACGTCTCAACTTGATTATAATCAAACGAATACTGTCCATGCGGCACCGGCAACGCACAGTAGAGAAAGAAAGGCTGATCTTGACTCTCTTCAATGAATTTGAGCGCGCCCTCGCATTGCCAATCCAGATTAACAATCGAATTTCCCCACTCCATACGTTCAACCACATCCCAACCGAATCCCACGCTTAAAAAATCATACCCCGCCTGATACTGCTTCTTCAGCTTTTCCTCGAAAGTCGCCACCGCCGCATACGAAGCATTTGCGTTCCGCTCATTTTTTTTCATCTTCGGCATACCGATTGATTTATCTTCCGGTAGATTATGCCACTTACCAATAATCCCGGTGCGATACCCAAGCCGTTGAAGCTCCTTCGGCAGACTATTTTCCTCGCGCAACATATCCGGGCGCCACTCCAACGTACAGTGCGCCTCAGCCGGATAATCTTTCAGCAAGTCCGCACCGCGTGTGGCATAGCGCCCCGTCAGTAAACAATAGCGGCTCGGCGTGCAGACTGTACCGTTGACGTAGAAGCGGGTGAACAACATACCCTCATCCGCCAGTGAATCAATATGCGGTGTCAGCACCTTCGGATCTATTTTTTTATTCCAGAACCCTTTTATTTTAGCGCCGCTATGGGTCGCCCAAGTATCTACCATATCTGCCGTGCAGTTGATTTCATCCGCATCCAAATCATCGGCATAAAGGAGAACAATATTAGGTTTTGCATCACTTATCACCGCCGCGAACAATACCATCGCTAACATCCATCGCTTCATAACTTACTCCTTCTCTAATTCCATACTGAAGAGTTCCATTTTTGAAATCGCCTTCTCATTGCCGATTTCTAATAATTCAACTGCCAACACTTGCTCCCCAGCCTTCAAATCGATCGTTCCGAAATTATGATATTTTTTTCCACTAGCCAGCTTCACCTTCTTCGATACCTCACCTACGGAAAAGCGAAGGGTTGTCTCTTCGGAAACACCGAGTATGCGCATTGTTGCCTGATAGGTTCCCGACTCCAACACCCGGACTTTCATCTCCTGAACGGCACCAATCTCATGAAAAAAGGTATTGGCCCATGTAACAGAATTTTTTCCTTTAAATCGATACACACACTCCATCTCCAGATACGCTTCAGGACGGACTTCCTGCACCGGATCACTCCACGCATGCGGATCGTTGCGAATGGCTTCAAGCTCGGAAAAATAGAGCTTCTGCATCGCAGAAAACTTACTGGGCATCGTTTTTTTAAGGTCATTTTTCTGCTGCGGATCGTTAGATAAATTAAATAGTCCCCACCACCCTTTCTCATTCACCACCACCCAATCGCCCTGCACAAAACAGGTTTCTCTTTTATTAAGCGGAAGAGCATGCTCCGTAAAGCGATAGTTCCAACCATCGGATGCGAGATATTGTTCCGGCTTACCCGTCTCGCCAGTGAAATAGCCACGCTCCGGCCAGGCAGTCTGACCGCTCAGCAAAGGCATCAGACTCTGGCCGTCAAGCGGCAACTTGTCCAGAGAACGATTCCCCCCCGCCAGCTCTACCAACGTGGGATAGATATCCATCACCAGCGTCATTTTCTCAATGATCTTTGGCTCATACATAGCCGGACTATAAATAGACAGCCGATTACGGAGAGCATTCTCCCAACCCGTTGCTTTTTTCGAACGGAAACCGGATGGATTCCGCGCAGCCCACTCCTCTTCATTCAGGGTGTAATACTCCGTCGTCAGCGAAAAGAAACCCTCGGCGTCCTGCTGTAAAATCCGAGTGGTCGGTGTGGGACCGTTATCACCGAAAAAGAGTACGATCGTATCATCAGCCAATCCTAAATCTTCCAAGGATTGAAGAACGCGCCCAACCTGAGTATCGAGCTGTTCCATCATGCCCAAGAACATGGCATACTGTTCACCTATGCCCTTGTTGATATACTTCTCTTGAAGATCTCGAGGACACAACCAGGGTTCGTGCGGTGCAGCATAAGGAATATAAAGAAAGAACGGATTCGCTTGATTGGCTTGGATAAAATCGATCGCCTTGTCGGTCACTCGCTCAACCTGCCATCCATCTTCTCGGCCAGCATAGGATCCATTATGAAAAAAGGGCGGATTAAAATGTTCGTATCGCCCATAACTCCGAACATCATCACGCACCACCGGCCATGCTTCATCGAACCCACGTTGCGACGGCAGATCGGCATCCGAAAGCCCCAGATTCCACTTGCCCATCATGCCAGTAACATAACCGGCATCCTGCATGGCTTCCGAAAGTAGATATTCATCCAAATGCGGTGCCTCCGCACCAAAGCCTACCGCCGACGTGCCCGTCCGCATAAAATTCCGCCCCGTCATCAGTGCCGATCGCGTCGGCGCACAAGCAGCCGCGGTGTAGAAGCGAGTAAACTGAACCCCGTCCTTCATGATTTTATCCATAACGGGGGTCTCTAATGGCGGCTGGCAAAACCCATAATCATCAAACCCCTGATCATCCGTAAGAATTAAAACGATGTTCGGCTTAGACGCAGCTATCACACTGCCTCCTAAAACAAAAAAAATAATCACAATTATCCGCCGCATATTTATTTTCCAAACTCACCGAACGGACGACCGATCGATTGCACATAGCGAGATAGGTGCTTTTTCATCTCCACCA
Organism: uncultured Verrucomicrobiota bacterium; assembly: GCA_913065005.1. Classification (GTDB taxonomy): domain Bacteria; phylum Verrucomicrobiota; class Kiritimatiellia; order Kiritimatiellales; family Pontiellaceae; genus Pontiella. Next base: position 91,366 of record CAJYAJ010000002.1, read on the forward strand.
TCTTCTCCTGATAGTCGGGATTATTGGCCAGATTATGCTGCTCATTAGGATCGTTACGCAAATCAAATAGCTGATCCGGATCGGCCCAGCCAATCTTTTTGATCTTCTGACCAAACGGCGTTTTCGCCCACAAAAGATCAAAGTTTCCTGCCTCCATATTTTCCTTCAACGATCCACTCAAGTTTGGATTAAATCCCCGCCTGAGGATTTCATCATTGTAGCGGATGGCAATATATTTCCACTCCTTGGTTACCACCCCTTTAGCATACCCCATCTCAGTATAAATGGATTCTTTGAGACTCTCTGTTTTCCCATCCCAAATCGGCTTAATGCTCATGCCGTCGAGGTGCAGACCTTCAACTGGTTTGGCCTGGGCAACATCCATGAAAGTCGCTGCCATATCCGTGACATCAAGCAAGGTCTTATTCACGGTACCCGCCTTCAACCCTCCGTTCGGCCAACGAGCGATGAAAGCAATATTATTTCCACATTCATACGGTGTGCTCTTACCCGTATTCTGCTGATCGGCCAGAAAGATCACCAACGTATTGTCGAGCTGCCCCTGCTTTTCTAGCTTGTCAAGAATCACCCCGATCCCTTCATCCATCCAGACCACCGTCTGCTCGGTAACATCCTTGTGCTTCATCGCTATCTCGGACCGTGGCCTCATAATGCCCCCCGCTTTATCGGTGTAAC
>CAJYAJ010000003.1 GCA_913065005.1 uncultured Verrucomicrobiota bacterium
ATAGCTACTATCGAACCATCTGAACTTAAGGCAACTGAAATGCCAGAAAGATCGTCCTGAGTTTCCCCATCGATATCACTGCCGTGCTGATTCCAAGATGCTCCATCCCACTGATAGAGACGAACGTGACCTGCATCAGTTCCATTTCCATTATTATAAGGAGCTCCAATAGCCACAATAGATCCATTTGAGCTTAAGGCGACAGAAGAGCCAAAATAATCATTCATAGCTTCGCCATCAATATCAGCACCAATTTGACTCCAAGATGAGCCATTCCTTAGGTATAAGCGAACGTGACCTTCACGGCCATCATTTCCATCATTATACTTTGCTCCAATGGCTACTATCGAACCATCTGAGCTTAAGGCGACTGAAGAGCCAGAATAATCATCTACAGCTTCCCCGTCGATAACACTGTCTAGATGCATAGAATAACCAAATACGATCGGAGCTATCATAACCAAAACTAATAGGATTCTTTTCATAGGTTCTCTTTTACCACAGAGGTCAAATTTTTCAAAAGTTTAGAGAGCTCTAAATACTATATCGCAGAGGAAGTTGGCTCCGATGGGTACCCCCTTGATATGCCCCCCCACCTATTTTTATCTGCAAATAATTCCGAAAGAGAATGTGATTTCATTGTGTTTTCTAGGCGGATACTAAGTCAACTTAATGGGTTTTAAGGTGTTAAAATGGAAATTGTGTTTTCATCGTGTTTTTAACAAAACCTAATAAACACAGGAAAAAGTGGTGGCGAGACCGAGATTTGAACTCGGGACACGCGGATTTTCAATCCGCTGCTCTACCAACTGAGCTATCTCGCCCCAAAAAGGAACCGCGAAGTATACGAAAACCGCGCAAGGCGTCAACTGCGTAGCCTAAAAACCTTCGCGCCTAAAAATTGAGTGGTTCTTCTTTTCGTCTGCTTCCCGATTGCTCATGCTATTGGGTATGGAGATTTTATATGAAAAAAAGAACCACTCGATATAAGGTTCATATCTTTATCTGCACCCGCCAACGAGATGATGAAACTAAATCATGTGCCGAGGGAGAAGCCCCCGCCGTGAAAGAGCGTTTAAAGACGATCGCGGAAGAGCGCGGGTGGAAACCGCACGTGCGGGTAAGCGAATCTGGCTGCCTTGGCGTCTGTGCCGCAGGACCAAATGTGATGATCTATCCACAAAAAATATGGTTCACTGGGGTTCGTCTCGACGACTGCGATGAAATTGCTGATGAAATCGAAGCGTTGCTCTCAGACTAAGCTGGAGCTTCCGCAGTTGGATCGAAGTAAATATACTCCAGTGTATGTCCATTGGGGTCGAGAAAATAAAAGCTGGCACCATCCCATCGTTCATACGCCTCCTTCACGATCGACACACCCGCGGTCTGCAACCGCGCCTGAAAATCAAAAACCGCCTGCACATTTGGCGCCCGTAAACCAAAGTGCGTAAACGCCTTTCCACGGTAGCGTGGACGCGCTTGCTCATCAAACGCCTCTTTCCCTCCAGGAAATTGCAGGAGCGCCAGCACATCTGCCTCACCCAACTGAATAAAGGCATCTTTCTCGCGCTTGGTACTCACCGTTAACCCCAGCACCTCTTCATAAAACTGAATCGATTCATCCAAATCCGCTACCGAAAGGCCCACATGTCCTGTTCCTTGAATCCACTCGCTCATTTTACCCTCCTTACTTGGGTCATACAGCCAATTCCTACCCGATTCTATCACGCTCGACAACAAAACCCGTTGTTGACCTTTCGTCGTATATGGTGTTCCCTTTCATCTTTCCTTATGGGGATGACTGGTTTCGACGGATTCGTAGAAGCTTCAGTTGCGTGCCGAGGTTGGTCTCCAGGCCTCGTAAAAAGGAGTCCAAAATTATAAATGCTGACGAAAGTTACGCACTAGCGGCATAATTCCGCTACGTCTCTACCCTGAAGCTTGTTAGGGGATAGAGGCGACGATAACAAGCTGGCGCTAAGTTCGGGGATACGGGATGCGGCGTAAGATTTAACAGGATCCTAGCGACCAATGTGGCCCTGGCAAACGGCAGCAAAGGCGGCGAACCTATTAATGTTTGCCTACGCACGTAGACGCTGCTGTGACTCGTTTTCGGACGGGGGTTCAATTCCCCCCATCTCCACCATTTTAAATACATCTATGCAATCAACTAGGGCCTCCTGAGAAAGCGATTCCCCCGATTCGCCGAGAGAGGAGCTCTAACTGGCTCCTATTAAACTACGAACCGTCTGTACTGATTAACTTGCCTCCCCTAAGGCAGAATCGATATAGATTAAAAGAATCAGGGAGACTCACCGATGAAACGAACTATTTATATATTGCTACCGATTATCGCCTTGTTAATGCTCACCAGCTGCAGCCGCACGCTCGACGACATTGCCAAATGGGAAACCACCGGAAACCATCTCAAGCTCATCGAGGCCCTTGAAGACAACGATCCATCCATCGGCATTGCCGCCGCTGAAGCATTAGGCAATCTGCAGACCCCAGAGGCAATTCTTCCCCTCGCCGCCTGCCTGAATCAAACCAATGAACTGCTCATCACTACCGCCGTTCAAGCCCTTGCTCGTCTAGAACATCCCGATGCAATCACCCCCTTAACCGCTGCTCTACGCCTCGAACAAACCGAAGCCCAATCCATCGCCATCGAAGCACTAGGTGCCATGAAATCAACCGGTGCCATACCGACCCTAGGCGAACTATTACCCTCCGCAAATACACAACAAAAAAAGCTGATCATTGCCGCATTCGAAGAGATCGCCTCTCCCGCGGCCAGCCCTTATTTGATCACTCAGCTAGAACAAGGCACCCCCGCCCTTCAAACCGCATCTGCCCAAGCGCTCGGGCAAACAGGGGGTGAAGGCGCCGTCGATGCACTGATCAAAACCCTCGCCTCCGAAAACCGAGCCGCGGCACAAGCCGCCATCACAGCGCTCATCAAGATCGGAAAAGAAGCGGTTCAGCCACTCATTCAAGCCCTCCGCAGTGAAAGTCAGCAGATGCGAAATCAAACCCTCACCATCTTGCGGAAGATGAAAGCGGTTCCCACCCATGGAGCCGACTCCATCTGGTTCCGCCTAGCCGCCGCAGCACAGCAACTCAAAAAAGAGATCGAGCCCTCCCTCATTCAACGCTTAGCCGTCGAGAAATGGACCGAAACGCTGCTCGATGCCGCCGCCCATCCAAACGAAATTATTCGAAACCATGCCGCAACCGCTCTTGAAAAAATGGGCGAGTCAGCTTTAGACGCCGCCTTTGAACGCGCCGACGCTCTCAATGAATCCTGGTTCAAAGAACGCAACAACTGGGCAGGCGCGCCCAACTGGAGAATCGACCTGTGGGCAGCCATTTCAGCTCTTCACCCTACCCTTCCTCAATCCCCCCACTATCAGATTCCTGATCTAATTGAAAAACTTGAATCTCCAGAGACCCGTGCCAGCTCCATCAACACACTGCAGGCATGCGCACCCTATGCTCGTCTACCACTAATCGCAGCCCTGAACCAGACCTCACTCGCACTTGCAGAACAAGCCGCCCTTCTCCTAAGCGACCCCATTCAATCCAATGCACTCCAGCCGCTCATGCAACGCGTTGTCTTCGAATTAGATCGTAACCAAGCCCTCGTCGACTCCCCTCTCAACGAAGCCTTGCAACGATTCGATGCCCCCGAAGCCGAAGAGGTGCTCTCTCGCATTCGTCCCAACACCGAACGTGCTCTTCGCTGCTTCGAACGTCACTTCACAGACACACGCGCCATCAGCGCCGAAAAAATCGAAACCCCGAACCAACAACAAGAACGCTATCGTATTGGATATATTTCCACCGGTCGCGTCGAAGATTTCAGCCTTACGTTTGTCTATTCCAGCACAGGTCGCTGGATCATCCAACCCGAACTCCCCAACCAACTGCCCTAATTCGAAAGGAATTTTATGGCTGGCGAATACGTCTATACTCTACAAGATCTCACGAAACAACATGGTGCCAAAACCATCCTTGAAGACGTAAATCTTTCGTTCTTCTTCGGCGCACGGATTGGTGTAATCGGCGGCAACGGCTCCGGTAAATCCAGCCTCATGCGAATCATGGCAGGGCTCGACCAAGAGTTTATGGGCGATTGCATCATCGCCAAAAATACCCGCCTCGGCTACCTCGAACAAGAACCCCAACTCTCTCCCGGAAAAACCGTTCAAGAAGTCGTCATGGAAGGCGTGGAACACCAACAAGCCAAACTCGACCGCTACGATGAAATCTGGGAACAGCTCAGCGGCGACCTCTCCGACGAAGAGGCCGATAAGCTCAACAACGAAGTTGCCCAACTCCAAGAAGAGATTGATGCGAGCAATCTATGGGAACTGGACCGACAGGTCGAGATGGCCATGGACGCCCTCCGCCTTCCCGAGAGCGACCAACCAGTCGACCACCTTTCCGGCGGCGAGAAACGACGAGTAGCGATCTGCCGCCTACTCCTCCAAAACCCCGATGTACTACTCCTCGACGAACCCACCAACCACTTAGACGCTGAATCCGTCGGTTGGCTCGAAACCTATTTAAAACAGTTTGAAGGCACCCTCATCGTCGTCACCCACGACCGCTACTTTCTATCCAATGTTACCGAATGGATTTTGGAACTCGATCGCGGACGTGCCTATCCCTACAAAGGCAACTACGAAGCGTGGCTAGAGCAAAAACAAGCCTATGCAGAACAAACCCAAAAAATGAATGCCTCCCGCAGAAAGATGCTCAAGCAAGAGCTCGAATGGGTTCGCATGAACGCCTCCAGCCGACTCACAAAAAATAAAGCACGTCTCAAACGATACGATGAACTCGCCGGACAAGAATTTGATGCCGCCGAAGAAAACCTCTCCATTCAAATCCCCGTCAGCACCCGCCTCGGCACAAAAGTAGTAGAAGCCCATGCCCTCGCCAAAGCCTTCGACGACCGCCTGCTATTCGATGACGTTAATTTCTCGCTACCCCCCGGTGGAATCGTGGGCATCATCGGCGGCAACGGCGCCGGCAAAACCACCCTATTCAAAATGATTACCGGGCAGGAATCCCCCACCCAAGGAGGCCTTGAACTCGGCGAGTCCGTCGATATTGCCTATGTCGACCAGCTCCGAGATGATCTAAACCCCGACGCCACCGTCTGGGAAGAAATTAGCGGCGGCGAAGAGACCCTAACCGTCGGGAAACGCGAAATGAACAGCCGCGCCTATTGTGCCCGCTTCAACTTTAAAGGCAGCGAACAACAACAAAAAGTAGGCGTCCTCTCCGGTGGCGAACGCAATCGCGTGCACCTCGCCAAACTCCTCCGCCGCGGCGGCAACTTACTTTTACTAGACGAGCCCACCAATGATTTGGATGTCGGCACCTTGCGCTCGCTCGAAGAAGGCCTCATGAATTTTGGCGGCTGCGCCGTTGTCATTAGCCACGACCGCTGGTTTTTGGATCGAGTGGCCACACACATCCTTGCCTTTGAAGGCGACGAAGTCATCTGGTTCGAAGGCAACTACGAAGCATTTAAAGAGCATATGCGTAAACAAAAAGGCGATCGCTGGACACCCACCCGCGTCCGCTACCGCCCCCTCTCCGCCTAAACCATGAGCCCCTCCACTTCCATGCGATATGCCGATCGAGAACGCCATGAGCTCCCATTTGACTGGCCAACCGTGCCATTTGAAATTGTCCTTGTTGAACCAGTCATCCCCCCGAATACCGGAAACATAGCGCGCCTCTGCGCCGCCACCGGAACCCCCCTACACCTCATCGAACCACTCGGATTCGATCTATCCGAAAAACAAGTCCGGCGCGCAGGTCTCGATTATTGGGAAGCCGTCAACCTTACCGTACACCCCAACTTCGATCGCTACCTACAGGCCACCCCACAAGCACCCCGTCACCTCTTTACCACCTCCGCCACACAAGATCATGCACAAATTACCTATCAACCCGGCGCGCATTTAATCTTTGGCAGTGAAACTCACGGCCTCTCCAATACGATCCTCAACCGATTCCCACATCAAGGCTGCAACATTCCCATTCAGCTCGGCGCAGTTCGCTCACTCAACCTCGCCAACGCCGTCTCGATCGCCCTCTACACCGCTCTGCGAAATCGAGCCTAAAAAAATTGAACATCCGCCTCGGAAACCTGTCCGTATCGGCAACCATTTAAAATAGGAGTTAATCATGGCTGGTATTGAAATCATCAATCAACGCGTCCGCGAAGAGAGCGCGTTCGTGAGTTCCCTTAAACAAGAAGTCGGAAAAGTTATCGTCGGGCAATCCGCGTTAATAGACCGGCTCATCATCGGTCTGCTCACCAATGGACACGTCTTGCTCGAAGGCGTACCCGGACTCGCCAAAACCCTTACCATTCAAACCTTATCGCAAGCACTTGCCACCGACTTTCAACGCATTCAGTTTACACCTGACCTTCTGCCTGCCGACCTGATTGGAACCCTCATCTATAATCAGAAAGAGGGCGACTTCATCATCAAAAAAGGCCCCGTTTTTTCAAACATCATTCTTGCCGACGAAATCAACCGCGCGCCCGCCAAAGTCCAAAGCGCACTCCTAGAAGCGATGCAAGAGCGGCAAGTCACCATCGGAGAAGAAACCTTTGCCCTCCCACAACCCTTCCTCGTCATGGCAACCGAAAACCCAGTTGAACAAGAAGGCACCTATCCACTCCCAGAAGCCCAAGTCGACCGATTCATGCTCAAAATTTGTGTCGACTACCCTTCCCGCGAAGAAGAACGTCTTATTCTCGACCGCATGGCACATGCCGAACCACCGCCACCCATTCAACCCATCATCACCCCCGAACAAATCCTACGCGCCCGGCAAACCGTCGATGAAATCTATATCGACGATAAAATTAAAGCCTATATCATTGACCTAATCTTCGCCACCCGCGAACCCGAGCAAGCAGGACTCAACCTACAAGAATATATCAAATACGGGGCCTCGCCACGTGCCACCATTAGCCTCACCCTCGCGGCCCGCGCACACGCCTTCATGGAAGGCCGCGGATACGTAACCCCACAAGACATCAAATCAGTCGCTCCAGACGTCCTTCGCCATCGCCTACTTCTCACCTATGAAGCCGAAGCGGAAGAACTCACCTCCGACGAACTCATTCGCCAAATCCTCGCTGAAATTCCTGTACCCTGATCCATGCCGACACTCGATCCAAAAGAACTGATTAAAAAAGTGAGGCGCATCCAAATTCAAACGCGCCACACCGTAAACGATCTGTTTGCCGGTCAATATCACTCCACGTTTAAAGGACGCGGCATGGAATTTGAGGAAGTTCGCGAATACATGCCCGGCGACGACATCCGCACGATCGACTGGAATGTAACAGCTCGCTCTGGACGCCCCTACATCAAAAAATTTACCGAAGAACGCGAACTCACGGTGATGCTTCTTGTAGACGTCAGCGCCTCCAACCTCTTCGGTACTCAATCCCAACTCAAGCGAGACCTCGCCACCGAAATTGCCGCCGTACTCGCCTTCTCAGCGATTCGCAACAACGACCGAATCGGGCTCATTCTCTTTTCTGATCAGATCGAAAAAGTCATCCCCGCCCAAAAAGGAACCCAACACGTCCTGCGCATCATTCGCGAACTCCTCACCTTCGAGCCCACTGGAAAAAAAAGCAGCTTAATCCCCGCACTCGATTATCTCAATCATATCTGCCCCCGCCGCGTCACCACCTTTCTGCTCAGCGACTTCTATTTTGACGACACCCCCGAATCAATGCTCAAAACAACCGCTCGCCGACACGACCTCATCTCCGTCCAACTCGGCGACCGCTGCGAAACCGCCCTCCCCGCCGCCGGCTTAATCACCTGGCAAGATGCAGAAACCGGCGCCTGTTCACTCATCGACACCTCAAGCCCCCACGTGCGCAACGCCCTTCTCCTTCAGCAAACCGAACGAACCAAAACCCTTGAAACCCTCCACCGCCGTAACGGAATTGACCTCATCCAACTCTACACCGATGAACCCTATGAAAAAGCGTTCCGCACCTTCTTCGCCAACCGAGCCCATCGCCGTTAATCATGAAGCCATATTTTCTCATTTTATCCCTCCTCATAAGCGGCTGCCAACCCGCCACCAAAACGGTATATCCCACCGACCAACTCACCCTAGAAAGCAATTGCACCCAAACCAACCTCACCATCGGAGAAGTGATCGAATTCACAATTACAACGACCTATCCCCCCGAAGCCCTCATCCAACTTCCCGAACTAGGCCGTAAAAAAGAGATCATTCAACTCGAACGCAATTGGGAACCCGTTGAACGAGCCGATACGCTAGAACAAACCCACTATCACTATCGCCTCACCAGTTTCGAACTAGGCACTCATCAGATAAGCACCAACTCCATTCTATTCACATACCAAGGCGAAACACACGCTCATCCCTTCCCCCCCATCGTCTTAAACGTCATCTCCAGTTTGCCGCCCGACGCCCCCTTCAAACTAGCCCCTCTCCGCCCCCCTCATCCGCTTCCCGCCCGCCTACCCCGCTGGCTCATCATCGTTATCATCGCCGGCATCATCGCCTATATAATGGGCCGCCTCTCGACTCGTCTGTGGAAAAATCGCACCTCCACCAAGCCCACACCGCCCCCCATTCCCGCCCACCTCATTGCCCTCCGTCAACTTGAAGTCCTCCGCGCGGGACCGCTCATGCAAGCGCAGCAATCCGAACCCTTTGTTACCGAACTCTCATGCATCCTACGCCGCTACCTCGAAGCCCGCTTCCAGCTCAATGCCCCCGACCAAACCACCGAAGAAATTCTAGCAGACCTCACCCGCTCCCCCGCACTCACCCCTCAACAACAAACCACCCTCAACACCTTTCTCCAACAAGCCGACGTCGTAAAATTTGCCAAAGGCGAATGGGAACGCACCGCCATGGATGAAGCCTTCCAGACCACCCGCACCTTTGTTCAAGATACTGCACAACATCCTGAGGGAGAACCCACATGATTCGTTTTGCTGAGCCACTGCTGTTGTTGCTGTTATTGACCATCCCGGTATTTCTTTTTCTCCGAAACCGGCGGCGCAACACCATTCTGTTCAGCCGCGTTCAACTCCTTGAAACACTCCCCCGTAGCTGGGCACAAAGGCTGCAACCCCTGCTCCCTATCCTATACACACTCGCCCTCATCACACTCATCATCGCCCTCGCCCGCCCCCAACGCGGTCTCGATGAAAGCCTTGTCCGCACCGAAGCCGTTGACATGATTCTATTGCTCGACCTATCCGAATCCATGGACACACAAGACTTCACTCGCGCCAACCAGCGCATCAGCCGATTAGATGCCACCAAAGACGTCCTCAATCGTTTTCTTGCAAATCGACCCAACGATCGCATCGGCATGGTTGGCTTTGCCTCACTCCCCTACGCCGTCGCCCCCCTCACCCTTGATCATAGCTGGCTCATCGAACGGATGAAATCGCTCCACACACGCATGCTCGACGGACGACGAACCGCCATTGGCGACGGCATTGCCTCAGCCGTTAATCGCCTACGCGATAGCGAAGCAAAAAGCAAAGTCGTCATTCTCTTAACCGACGGCGCCAACAACGCCGGCACACTCTCGCCCGAAAACGCCGCTACCGCCGCCGCCGCTCTCGACATAAAAATCTACACGATTGGCGCCGCCGGAGTGCGCACAGGCTTTTTCGCCAACCGCAACGAAGTTGACGAAGAAACCCTCATGCAACTCGCTCAAACGACCGGCGGACGCTTCTATCGAGCGCGCAACCTCGCCAATCTAGAAGCGATCTACGATGAAATTGACCAACTCGAAAAAACCGAAATCGAAGTAGAACGCTATACCCGCTATCAAGAACTCGCAGGCAACTGGATGCTCGCCAGCCTCCTCCTCTTCACCATAGAACAACTGCTCTCAACCAGTCGACTCGGGAGGCTCCCATGATACACTGGGCAAATCCCGATGCACATCTCTATCTCCTCGCCTTACTCCCCATAAGCGGATGGCTTCTTTATGCCCTTCGTCGCCGCACCCGAAAATTGAAACAAGCCATTCATCCCTCCCAATGGCCCACCCTCATCCCCGCCTATTCGTCCAAACGAATTCGTGGGCGCCACGCCCTACGCCTGCTGGCCACGACCCTCCTTTTACTTGCTCTCGCTCGCCCCCAATGGGGCTATGAATGGGAACCCGTTCGACAACGCGGACTCCACATTCTCGTCGCCCTCGACACCTCCAAAAGCATGCTCGCCCAAGACCTCAAACCCACCCGCCTTCAGCAAGCCAAATGGGGCATCCGCGATCTGATAAACGAACTCAATGGCGACCGCATCGGCCTCATCGCTTTCTCCGGAGATGCATTCCTTCAATGCCCCGCCACCAGCGACTATGCCGCCTTCCGAATGATGCTCGACGATCTCTATGCCGGCATCGTTCCCATGGGTGGAACCGATCTCTATCAAGCACTTGATTGCGCCATTGAAAGCTTCGAAGAAACCGATACGGGGCAAGCTGACCGCGTTGTTATTCTCATCTCCGATGGAGAAAGTCATACCGGCAACGCAAGCGACCTCGTCGACACATTACATGCCGCCAACATTCGCGTCTTTACCATCGGCGTTGGCACCCAAGATGGAGAGCTCATCCAAACCTCGCAAGGTTTCATAAAAGATGACCAAGGTCGCGTAGTTAAAAGCCGCCTACATGAACAAGAACTCGAGTCGATCGCTCGACAGACCGGTGGGTTTTATGTCCGCTCCGCCCCCGGAGATTTTGGACTCGAACGCGTCTATCACGAAGGCATTTCCCACTTGCAAAAAGAGGAGCAAAACGAACGCATGTCTCGCATTTGGACCGAGCGATTTCCTCTCTTTCTGAGCGGAGCTCTTCTCCTACTCCTGCTTGAAGCACTGCTTCCTACCGCCCGAAAAGGAGCAACTTCATGATCCATCGACTTCTCCCCATCCTACTGATTATTGCATGCACTGCCGGAGCCGAAGAATCTCCCCGAACCACCATGAAAAAAGGACTTCGCGCCTATCAAACTGGCAACTACACAAATGCCGTCGAAGCCCTCAAAAAGACCGTACTCACCTATCCCGATCTCGGGCACTTCAACCTGGCTGCCGCCCATTTTAAACAGAATGAATTTAAAGAGGCCTCCACCCATTTTCAAGAAGCCCTACGCAGTACCGACCTCACCCTCCAAGCCGATGCATACTACAACCGCGGCAACGCACTGCTAGCACAAACCACCCAGCTAGCCGGTCCCGAAGAAATCAACACCGCCATACAACTCGCGTTTGAAGCCATGGAACAATTCGAATTCTCTCTCCGACTCGAACCTGACGCACTAGATGCCAAACAAAACTATGAGCACGCCGCCCAGCTTCGCCTTTCACTCGAATTCAAGCAGGGCAAGTGGTTCTTTGATAACGCCGAAACATGCCTGCAAGAAAACCAAGCGAAACAAGCCCAAGCAAACTACCAAAAAGCCCAACAGCAATTTGAAAAAATTCTCACCGAAATAGATCCCACCCACCTCGAATCCACACGACTTCTGCCCCGCACAAAAGAACGCCTTGCCATGCTAGCCCAAGCCGTCGCCGATGCCCAAGCCGACCTCACCCAATCACTCCGCCTCATCCAAGACTATCAATATCTCCTCGCCGCCAACCTACTTGTTCGCGAAAGTCCCGAACGAAACTATGCATTTGATATTCAACCCGAACTCAAAACGCAATATGAGCAAACCATGCAAAAAAACCAACAAATCATTGCCATCGTCAACGATCTACTCAAGGAAGTGAATACAGCAAAATGAACCGGTACGCGCTCATCTTTATACTCTCGCCTCTTCTCTCGCTGGCAAATGTCGACCACGATTATTTCCACCCCGCCGCCAGCGCCTTTATTCATGGAGAGAGCACCGCCGCCAGTAACCGCGTCGAACGCGGACTCCAACGCTATCCAAATGACCCAAAGCTGACGCGCCTAAAAAACCTGCTCAAACAACAGCAACAAGAACAACAAGAACAACAAGAACAACAGAATCAGGATGAGCCCTCCGAAAATCAAAATCAAGATTCGCAAGATTCAACACAAGAAACAGACCCCTCCCAAAATCAATCGGATGCCAACGATCAGCCCGAGACCCCGCCCGATACGCCCTCCCAACCAGAAGAAAATGATTCAGAAACAACTCCTCAGCCCATGCCACAAGCAGAAGAGATGAGCCCCGATGAAGCACAACGTTTGCTTGATGCCATGCGCCAGGATGAGGAAAATAAACGATCGCAATTACGTCCCATCATGGGCACACCCTTCAACGTGGAGCGAGATTGGTAATGAACAAACGCATCATCTATTTTTTATGGACCGGGCTCGTAATACTCAACGCCCATGCCGCCGATGTACAGATGAAGCTAGATCGCAATATAATCAGCCTGCTCGACCGAGTCGTCCTCTCTATAGAATTTATCGATACCAAAGGTGATGCAATCGAATTTCCCGTTATCGACGGCCTAGATATTCAATACCAAGGGCAAAGCTCCGAAACGCGCATCATCAATATGCAACGCACCTTCAAAGTCATTCATCGCTACCTTATTACACCCAAACAAACCGGAAACTTTACCATTGGTCCCGTTCAAATTGATTTCCCAGGAGGAAGCCAAACACTCCAAGCCCAATTACAAGTGATCCAATCCCCAAACGATTCGGAAGCACAACAACTCAGTCAGCTACTCTATGCCCAAATTGAAAGCACTCATTCCAACCCCTACGTCTATGAACCCTTTGATTTAACCCTGACGCTTTATGTTCGCGAAGGCATCCAAATCGATAACAACATCTCGATCCTCGGCGGCCTCCCTGAACAAGGCATTGATGGAGACCCCGACTGGAAGCGGGTCCATCAAGAGCAACGCGTAATCCAAGATCATATCTATACGATCACCACCCTAAAAGCCACCTTCCAAACCATCACCGCAGGCACCTTCGTCTTTGAACCAAACGTACAACTGAACCTCGTAGTTCCCCGACAAAATCGTCGCACCTATGGATTTAACGACCCCTTCTTCGGAGACTTTTTCGGGCGCCAAGAACACCGCCCCGTTAAATTGGAATGCAATAAACTCACCCTCCCCGTCCGCCCCGTACCACAGAAAAATCGCCCCCCCACCTATACCGGTGCCGTCGGAAAATTCGAATTTCAAGCCCACATCACCCCCACTCAACTTAAAACCGGTGAGCCCATCACCCTCATAAGCCGCATCCAAGGGATTGGCAACCTCGATAAAATCACTCCTCCCATTCTAGCCACCAATGCAGCCTATAAACTCTACACTCCACGCATCCTCCCCTCCGCAGAAAACAACACCCTTCAGTTTGAACAGATCATCATTCCTCAATCCACAGAACTCAATCAGATCCCAGCCATCCACTTTTCATACTTCAACACCCAAGATGAGAGCTTCCATACCCTCACCGCCGGCCCATTCGCCATCGAACTTACCCCAGGAGATCAAGCTCGCCTGCTCAGCTCTAACCCCTCCCCATCTGAACTCACCCTACGCACATTGGAGCACGACATTATTCATCTAAAACCTCAGCCTAAAAACTGGGAAAACCCCTATACCCTCGAAGATCTTACAACGCGAAAGGCTCTCATCTGGATTACCACCCCCCCCCTACTTTGGGTGGCAAGCTTTCTTTGGATTAGTAGCCAGCGCCGCCGTCAACGCAAACCGGCATATCAGCGCCGTGCCCAAGCATGGCCTGAAGCAGCACGTGCCTTAAAAAGCGCTGAAAAAGCACTGAAAAAAAATGATTTATCAGGCGCTAACGAAGCGCTCTATCAAGCAATAGCCACCTATTTCGGACACCGCTTAAATCTTCCCCCCGGAGAGGTAACCCATACACGTATCATTCAAGCCTTTAGCCAAGAACAAGTCGCCTTAACCGACCTCCTTAACACCATTGAGCACAACCGCTATAGTCCATCCTCGCCCCCTCAAGAAACGATTCAAACACAGATCAAAACCACCCATCGTCTTCTGCAAACATGTGAAAGGATTCGCGTATGAAGATATACACCCTTCTAGGACTCCTCCTGCTTCCGCTTCATTTTTTGAGCGCACAACAAAATCAATTTCATGAAGCTGAAAATGCCTATGCAAGCGGCATCTATCAAGAAGCCATTGATCTTTATCAACAACTAATCAACGAACCATCAAATCAACCCGAGCTCTATTTCAATCTCGGCAATGCAGCCTATAAAAAAGGCGATCTAGCTCTTGCGATTAAAAGCTACCGGCGCGCTCAATATCTAGCCCCTACTGACCCTGACATTCGAGCGAACCTTCGCTATGCTCTTGATACCATAGGGGCCCCTATCCCCGAAAAAAACCGCTTTGAGCGCATCGTCTTCTCTCTATCAGAAAGCCAATGGATTCAACTCGCCATCGGGCTCTATGGGCTCCTTATCATCGCCCTCTTTATCATACTTATTCTCAACCGACCGCAACTCGTCCTAAAACGAATCGCCCGCCTATTTACTTTCTTTCTCGTGATATCCATCATCGCTCTTGCTCAATATCAAAAACGCAACAATCATCCCGAATATGTCGTAATCGAGTCTGAAACCGCGGTTAAACTCGCCCCACTTGAAAACAGCAAGATTGCATTTAATCTGCCAGCCGGATCCATCGTCTCCACCCTTCGTAAACATCAAAACGAATGGCTTCAAATTAAAATAAATCATCAAACCGGATGGATTAAAGCTCACCAGATAGACCCAATTTAACCTTGTAAATAAACGCAACTTATTTAGTGTTTTAAAATATGTCATTAAAGCCACGATCAACGAATAAAGACGATCACACCATGTTATGGTGGATTGCCATTCTTGCAATCGGCATCAGTGTATCCGTCTATATCTTCATGAAAAAACCGGCCGAAATTGATGTTGCAATCGAACGCACTCGGCTGCTTTTTCCTTTAATCGGGATAACCATTGCCGGTCTCTGCTTAATTTGTGGCATATCAAAAAAATGGTTCTCTAACCGCTAATCATTCGTGGAAATTTATCATGAAAGCACATCTAGAATGGACCGATAAACCCGAGCCCGGCATCAAGCGAAAAGTCCGAATCACCTTCATTAAAGGCCGCCATATTAAATGGCAATTCAAACGCTCCGATGAAGAGCAATGGAATTATGATCAATCCCCCACCCACGAAGATTGGGACCGGCTTGAAGAAAAAGCCGAAGCGCTGTATCAGCGCCGCCGCATGAAATATGATCACCTTGAATTAGTCCAAAAGCAACGCCCCAAAAAAACAACATGATTGAATTTATCCTCAAAAGCGAAACCATTGAACTATGTCGCCTGCTCAAGGCGGTCAATGTCGTCGCTTCAGGCGCCCAAGGCAAAGAGGTCGTTTCAGAAGGATGGGTTGAGGTTGACGGACAGATTGAAACCCGAAAACGCTGTCAAATACGGGCCGGTCAAACCGTCTCATTCAACGGCGAAACCATTCACGTTAGCCTCGCCGATTAATCGAGATGCGTGAGTCGACCTTTCCCGATTGAATACACCTCGAATCCAATTTTATGCAACGCGGTATGATCGAGAATATTTCTACCATCAAAAAGAAATGCAGGCTTTTCCATCGCATCAAAAATGCGCTGATAATCCAATGTTTTATAGACATCCCATTCCGTTAGAATCGCCAATGCATGCGCATCTACTACTGCCTCATACGGATCTTCCTCAAACATAATCCCCGTCGCATCTGCTAAATCCTTCTCCGCATTATCCAACGCCTTTGGATCAGAAATCACCACCTGTGCTTGTTCCGACGCCAACTCCTTGCAAACAGAAATCGCCGGACTCTCCCGCGTATCACCCGTATCCGCTTTAAAAGCAAACCCGAGCACCGCAATACGTTTGCCCGCGATTGTATTAAACATCGAACTTAAAATCGTCTTCACAAATCGATTCTGTTGAAACTCATTCATATCTACCACCTGCTGCCAATAAGCCGCCGCTTCATGAAGACCATAGGTTTCACAGAGATAGGCTAAATTGAGAATATCTTTCTTAAAGCAAGAGCCGCCAAATCCCACACTCGCTTTTAAAAATTTAGATCCTATCCGGCTATCCGTTCCAATTGCATGCGCCACCTCTGCCACATTTGCTTCGGTTGCTTCACAAAGTTGCGAAATCGCATTAATCGAACTCACGCGCTGCGCCAAAAACGCATTTGCCGTTAACTTCGATAATTCAGCCGACCAGACGTTACTAGTGAGGATTCGTTCCCGCGGAATCCAACTGGCATAAATATCTACCAGCGTCTGCAATGCCACTTGTCCCGATTCAGTTTCATGCCCGCCGATCAAAACTCGATCTGGACTTTCCAAATCAGAGATAGCCGTGCCCTCCGCTAAAAATTCAGGGTTCGACAACACTTCAAAATGCACCTGCTTATCCCCCGCATGAAGCACCCGCTCCATCGCATCCGCCGTCCGCACAGGCAGTGTACTTTTCTCAACAATAATTTTATCAGACGTCGACACGTCTTTAATTCGCCTCGCGCACAACTCCCAATACTGAAGATCCGAAGCCCGACCAGCTCCTTCCCCAAAAGTCTTCGTTGGGGTATTCACACTCACAAAAACAACATCCGCCGCCCGAATGGCTTCATCTATATCCGTTGAAAAGAATAAGTTACGCCCCCGCGCTTCCTGCACCACTTCCAACAAACCAGGCTCATAAATCGGCAATTCATCGCTCTGCCAAGCCGCAATACGCTCGGCATTAATATCCACTACCATCACATCAATCTCTGGGCATTTTTTCGCAATCATCGCCATCGTAGGTCCCCCCACGTAGCCCGCCCCTATACAACAAATCTTCATAACAATGCTCCTAACATAAGTCGAGGAAGGTGCCTGATACACAACCAAACTTCAATCGCAACTTTCTAGTAACCCTTCAACAAAGGCAAAACCTTTTTAAACCGCTCATCAGCCGCATCGCCCAGCACCTGTAAAAGAATGGATTCAACGGGCATAACCCCAACCCCTTTGGCCCGCAACATCTCGAAGGCATAATCCCGATGCTCCGAAATACGCGATGCCGTTGCATCTGCCGCCACCCAGACCTCTCGCCCCTCCGCTAATAAATCGAGCGCCGTTTGATACACACAAATATGAGCCTCAATGCCAGCCAAAATAATTCTACGCGGATCATATTGATTCAATACATCCTGAAAGGCAGCAGCCCCACAACAACTAAACGTGGATTTACGAATACAGATTTCCTCTGCTAACTGCGTTCTCAATGGTTCATACGTGACCCCTAATTTTTCAGGCATCTGCTCTGAAACCACCCTTGGTATATCAAGAATTGACAATCCTCGCGCCAACACATCCACCTGTTTATCAAGCGCAGGACGCTGCGGCATTTGTTCGTGCAATCGACCCTGCAGGTCGATAAACACGCCAAGCATGGATCCCTCATCCTTCATCGCTGGCCTCACCATCTCTCGCATCCGGCTCATCCACGACACGCCTCGTTAATCCAAATTTATTCAGTTTTCGATGTAGCGTTCTTCGACTCATCCCCAACTGCTCCGCCGCCAACGTTCGATTGCCTGCGGTTCGATCAAGTGCCTGTAAAATCATCTCCTTCTCCATCTGATCCACCGTCATCTCCGGCGAAGCCTTCAAAACCGCCTGCCCCATCGATTTTGCCTGCCGAACGTGAGGAGGAATGTCTTCGACATCCAGCCACTCGCCTCGCGCCAGCACAACCATCCGCTCCACTAAATTACGCAATTCCCGAATATTCCCCGGCCAATCATAAGCCGCCAAAACCTCATACGCTTGCGGCGTAAATCCCTTAAATTGACGCTCATTCTCATTCCCAAATTCTTCAAGATAATGATTCAACAACAACAAAACATCATCCCCCCGCTCACGTAAAGGAGGCAACGTAATCACCACCACAAATAACCGATAGAACAAATCTTCTCGGAAATCCCCTTGCGCCACCATCTCTTGCAAATCCCGATTGGTTGCGGCAATTAATCGCGCATCCACATCCACCGCCTGATCGCTCCCCACACGCTCAATCTGCCGCTCTTCCAACGCTCGCAATATTTTAACCTGAACCGAGGCATTAATTTCACTAATCTCATCCAAAAACAGAGACCCCCCCGTTGCTTTCTCAAACCGGCCCACCCGCCGCTCAACCGCACCCGTAAACGCACCCTTCTCATGCCCAAATAATTCACTCTCCAACAAATTCTCAGCTAACGCCGCACAATGCACCGGAACAAATGGCGCACTCTTTCTCGCACTCAACTGATGAATCGCCTTCGCCACCAATTCTTTACCGGTTCCACTCTCGCCCTGAATCAAAACCGTTGCCCTCGACTGTGCCACCTGCCGAATCGTCTCAAACACCGACTGCATCGGCGCCGAATGCCCAATCATATTCTCCATACCATAACGCACATCCAGCTGCGCCTTCAGCGCTGCATTCTCCTGCTCGAGATTACGTGATTGCAAACACCGCTTCACAACCAATTCTAATTTATCCAAGTGCAACGGCTTCGTCATAAAGTCCGTAGCACCCCGCTGCATCGCCTGAACCGCCAGCTCCACATCTCCATAGGCCGTTAAAATAATAACCACCAAACCCGGATGTTGCCGCTGCGCCTCCTCCATCAACGTCAACCCATCCATGCCCGGCATCCGCACATCGCTCAACATCACATCCACCGCCCGAGTCTTCAACAGCTCCAAAGCAGCCGAGCCGCTCTCGACCGCCAGTACATGATAATCGCGCTTAAAGAGCCGCACCAACCCATCCCGTGCACTCCGTTCATCATCGACAATTAATAGTGTTGATTTAGGCATCATCTTCTCCTGCTTGCGGCGCATCCAACTGAGTCAAACGCGCATCCTCACGTGGAAAGCGCAAAATGAAACGCGTTCCTTTTCCCGGTTCAGAATTAATGGAAATTTCTCCCCCATGATCCCGCATGATTCGTTGCACAATCATCATCCCCAAGCCAGTTCCCTCACTCTTGGTCGTATGATACGGCTCATAGATCGCACTCAGCTTTTCCGAATCCATACCACATCCATTATCCTCAATCGCCATCCAAGCAAACCGATCACTCACGCCCGACTCCAATTCCAGAATCCCCCCATCATCCATCGCCTGAAGCGCATTCTTCACCACATTAAAAAACACCTGCTTCACCTGCACCTCATCAACCAACACCGCAGGCACCTCCCCCGCATACGTTCGCTCAACCAAAATACGCCGATCTTCCATTTCATGCCGCAATACCTCGACCGTCTCCTCCATCAACACCTTCAATCGATGCGGCTTCCGATCAGGCATGCTTGGGCGCAGGGCCTTCAAGAATTGACGAATAATTGCATCCAACCGTGAAACTTCCCGCCGCGAAACATCCACTAACTCCACCAGATCATCTCGCACCGCT
This sequence comes from uncultured Verrucomicrobiota bacterium, assembly GCA_913065005.1. Classification (GTDB taxonomy): domain Bacteria; phylum Verrucomicrobiota; class Kiritimatiellia; order Kiritimatiellales; family Pontiellaceae; genus Pontiella. Next base: position 19,560 of record CAJYAJ010000003.1, read on the forward strand.
TGATCTTCTAACGCATCCATCTCCCGCTTCAACAAATGCAAATGAATATGAATCGAATTAAGCGGATTCCCTATCTCATGCGCCACCCCTGCCGCCAACAAACTCAACGCATGCAACCGCTCAGATTCAACCGACTCCGCCGTTGTTTCCCGTTCACGCGTCACATCCCGCAAAATAACTACTGCACCATCTTCACTCTCTTCCACCGCCGCAAGCGGCACCACATAAAATTCCAAAAACCGGTGCTGCGGATAGGTGATTTCTATCTCCCGACGTGCCAACTGGCTCCACTCCATCTCATCCAGATCCAACACCCGATCCCACTGAATCTCTTTCAGATAGCGCGCAATCGGCGTCCCCATCGCCTCGCTCTCCGAAAATCCCAGAAATCGTTCCGCCGCTCGATTCGCAAAACTCATTCGCGCCTGCGCATCCAATACAATGATCCCCTCAGCTAAGGCTTGGAAAATAGTCTCCATCAGACCCTTTTCTTGAGCTAAACGCAAAAAGTAGCTCTGCAAACTACCCTTGTCTAAGTGGTCAAGTCGGTTGACTAATCGATCAAAAAATCCTGCTTTCATGGCCAAAATGTGCCATAAAGGCACACTTTTAGCAACCTCAAGGATTTATAAAAAACGAGCGCCATTCCGGCTCACTTGACCGGAGGAATTCCACTCTTCCAAAACCGCCGAGGCAACAAACCCATCAAACAGATAGCCACCTGGGAAAGACAAAAAACCAACAGCCAAAAACTCGCCGAATCCGTAAATCCATATGAATGCAGGCCAATACTCAACTGATTCACCCCAAACCACGACCAAGCCGTCACCACATTGCCAAACACCGCCATCACCGCAAACCCACGCGTCGCGACCAACCGACCCCAGCGCGCATGCAACATAATCGCGCACCACGTCACAATCAACAAAGCCCCATTCTCCTTCGGATCCCAACCCCAGAAGCGACCCCAAGAATCATCCGCCCAAAGTCCACCCAAAACCGTTCCCACGAAACTTAACAACAGAGCAAACGCCGTCGTTCCATACAAAATCCGATCCATCTCTTTCACTGTTGTCTCATCCAACCGCCGTGAAGCAAGGCCCACCAAAATATAAAAGATACCAGCCACCCCAGCTATAAAAGTAGCCATATAGCCAAGCGTGATCGTTGTCACATGTGTTGCCAGCCAAAAACGCGTATCCAAAACAGCCCGCATCTGCTCAAGGGTATCACCTTCTCCCGCAAGAAAATGGGCAATTAGCAATGTGAGAAATCCCGTAATACCTCCCACCAAAGAGCCCATACCACTCGGCCTCTTCTTAAAACTTCCCTCTAAAAGAATCCCCATAATCACGGCACCCCAGCCGATAAAAATAGCCGACGAATACAGATTGGTAACCGGTGGATAACCCGAAAGTAAACTACGCGCAATTAACGCCAATGTGTGCGGAACCGCCGTCCAAACCAACAACCGTCTCGCCCAATAAAGCAACCCCTCCCGCCGCAATAACCAACCTACGCAACTCAGCAACGCCACGATCAAATAGAGCGCAGCCGATTTTACAAATGCATTAATCCGATTAAACGCCACCTCAAATCGAAGATACTTCAAAAGGTCAGGCGCCTCTCGTTCCATAGTCAACTGATACCCCGTCAAGGCATCTCGAAAATGAGTAGGCTCTTCCAGTGCATATGCCGCCAACAACGAGCCCCACCGCAACGCCAGCGGATGCACCTCAATCTGGTTCTCTTCCGCCAACGCCTGCATCGCAGGATGGGCCGCGCTCAACGAACTCATCAACGGCCGCCAACCCGCCCCCTCCTGCAAGGGCGGCACCACGAGCGGAATCGAGCGCTTCTCCAAATCCATATAACGCTGAATAGCTGGAAACAGCTGATCAGCTGGAATCAATCTAGGGTCTTCAAACGCCGAGAGTGATATCTGGAAAAGAGCCAATCGGTTAGCGAGCTTGATCGCCTCTCGATCATACAAATCCCGATCGCGACTATCTTTCTTCCCCGCCGCCTGCGCCGCCTTCTCCAGCGCCGGCAGAGCGGGCATCAACTCCCGATAGCTATACCGAAAACGCGAACGCTTCTCCAAACCAAGTTGATGCAACAAATCCAACTGCGTAATCCGAAGCACGCGATGATCCAACGCCGCCTCTCGACCCGCCAATGCATCCAGCAACCATTCATTAGCCGACAACCGTTCCCCCGCCTCGGTGCGCAATGAGCTTTTTCCTGAAAGAACCGTCAGCAGATTCCGTGCAAATGTATCCACAGGCTTCCGGCGCCCCTCGTCCATCATCGGTAAATGTGCAAACGCATCGATATCATACGCACTCGACTCCGGTCGCAATCCCGCCGCAAAAAAGAGTACAAAAAGCAGTAACGCAACGCCTCTTATCACCCGCTTCATGCCGCCTCCCGCTTTCGCATTCGCTTCAGCGACAACCCAAACTGCGCCGCCATCCCGATAAAGACGATCATGCACGACAAATACGGAATCATCCACGAATCATTCCGAACCACCTGTAAAACCGTTCCCTCATCCTCCGGCAAATACCCACTCTGATAAAATGTCCGCTTCGCGTAGCGAAGTGGATTATTCATCCAAATACGTAAATTACGATCAATTCCATCGCCCTCATTCACCAACCGAATTTCACTACTGAAATCTTTCGGCGTCTGTGTTCCCTCATACCGTTCATGCACAAAATCAAGCAACGTCACCGCATAGGGCGCACCCGACTCAGAAAGCGCCGGCTCTCTCCGATTACGAAAATAGAGCTCATATTCCCGCCCCTCATAACGCACCGTTGTCGGCATATCCCATATCTGGTTCACGAAATTAGGATAGAACCAAATACTCAACAGATAGCGCCCCAACGACGCTCCACTTCTTCGATCCAGCAACTCCACATCAACCGCCGGTGCATTTCGCTCACCCGTCGCCCCGCTCACCTCGCGCGAACGTGCCACATACAAACGCTCCCCATATCCCGCGTAGGTTGGATATGCCTCCCGCACCCCCTCAGAAACAGAATCCAATGGAACCGGCCGATTGGAATGGGTCATCCGCGCATGCACCTTCAAATCAAAAGGCAACGCCCCCACCGAAACCACCTTCCCCGGTTTCAAAAGCGACTGAGGAATGGTTGTAACTCGATCCACCTCCTCATCACTCGTATCGGTCAACGCTAACTCAAACTGCTGCGATCGATCAAAAAAAGTCGCCGTCTCGCCTTCTCGAATCGTCATCGTTGCTTCAACCGCAAAAATCGCCGTAAAAAACTCCCCCACCAACAATAATAAAATACCCGCATGCAACAACACCATGCCCGCTCGCTGTTTATATAAAACCCAACACGCCGCAAATAATACCGCCCCCGCAAGCGTACCCCGACCCAACCGGAAAAAGACCCGCCAGAAAGCATCGTTTTCAGTAGCAGCCACCGGCGCCATTCCCCAGCCCAACACCACCCCCACCGTGATCAGCAACCCCAATAACAGCAAGCCATAGCCCACCCACAAGCGACGCCCTTTCACTAACACCTTAAACGTAGAAGAATGCACCGCCACCAAATTCAGCGAAAGCAACGACCCCAATAAAAACCCGCCCGGGAACGGGAGGACAACCGCCGGAACCGACACCGAATTCGGAAAAAAAACAGACCACTCAATCCAAGCAATCCAACACCGGAAATACTGATCCATGACCGTCCAAATTCCCTTATCCACCTGCGCCAACGTACCCGCAAAGATAAGAACCATACTCAACACCAGCAACGTCACCGTCAGCTTTAAAGATAGGAAAAGATCAACCAACCGTCTCATCATGCCCACTTACTTAAAACGAATCGAATTAATGAATCGCTGAATATCCGCGCTATGCGCCCTCAACTCACTCACAGAACCCTTCGCCGTGAAATACCAATACGTAGACGCTTCATCAATAATCGCCGCCAAAATTCCTTTATCCACATCCGGATTATACAACTCGACATACGCCACCGGAACCCCACTCGCCGTCAGCGGTTTCACACGCGCCGCAATCGCCTCAGCCGATGCTTCCGCAAGACCAATCTGACCTCGCCACCGATTCACATTACTCGTCAAATCACCCATACCCAACTTGATCGCATAAAAATCAATTTCGGTACCCTCGATCTGGTAACTCACCACCCGCATGCCCTGCCCCGGAAGCTCCTTCCAGCTCGCCGGCACATCCGCCTCAAACCCCAGCCGCAACGGCGCCTCTACCAGCTTCACAGGCTCTCGAACCAGCGGCACCTGCTTCGGCACCTCATACGTCTGCACCTGCTCCTCTCCGCAACCGCCTCCCAAGCCAATGAGCAATCCCGCCCCGATTAATCGCATCTTCATCTCTTCGCTCCCAAACGCATATACTCTCCACTAAAGAATCGAAACATCGCCTATTAACTTGCAATGAAAACGCAATAGATACGAAAGGAATCGAATAAAAAAGACGCTAGATTGCATCGCCAACGAATAATGGCTTTGCTCTACTGATTCAGCGAGAGAAAACAAATGAATAAACAGAAAACCCAAACTGGCATGCACATCAACCTTTTCCTAGAAGAGCGTCGCTGTCTTGTCATCGGAGGCGGAAAAGTCGCTTTTCATAAAACCGAGCTCCTTCTCGAAGCGCAGGCAATCGTCCACGTCATCAGCCCCGAATTAACCGATGAGTTTAAACGCCTTGTCCAACTCAACCTCGTAACCTACGAGCCCCGCGAATTCGAACCCACCGATGCCACCGATGCCACCATCGTCTATGCCGCCACCAACAGCCGCGGCGCCAACCGCGCCATTCTAAACGCCTGTCGCGAAAAACATATTCTCTGCTGCTGCGTGGATGGCAACTGGTCCAACGGCGACTTCACCACCCCCGCCATCACCCGCCACAATCAACTCATGGTCTCCATCTCCTCCGGAGGCACCAACTGCCGACAATCCAAACTCGTAAAAAATAGCCTAGGCCGTCACCTCGAAATGCTCGACGCCGCCAACCTCATCATCGTCGGCACCGATCACCATCACCTCGCGCTAGAAGAACGCGAACCCTTTCACCTAACCGGCGACCGCTACGAACGCGCCGGCTTTATGCTAATGCAACTCTGGGGCATACATGAATTCCTCCTCCTCAACACCTGCAACCGAGTTGAAATTATCGCCGTCGTCGCCTCCGAAACGGCCCAAAACGGCATTCTTCCTCACAGCATGGGATTCTCCTCCATCAAAGAGAATAAATATTACATGAAGACCGGAGAAAAAGCCTTTGAGCATCTCTGCCTCGTCACCGCCGGCATGCTCTCGCAAACCCCCGGAGAAAACCACATCACCGCGCAAATCAAAGACGCCCTCGAAACCGCCAAAAACCGCGGCTGGGCAGGCAATATGCTTCAAGAATGGATCTCCTCCGCCCTCTTCATCTCCAAAGAAATTAAGAACGAAACCAGCACCAAGCTCGAAACCGAAGAGATCGAAGCAATCGCCCTTCGCTACCTTGCCGCCAAAGCCGAAAATATAAACGCCATCATGATTATCGGAACCGGACTCCTCGGCAAAGGCCTCGTCGAAGAGAGCACGCGTGTCTACAAAAAAACAATCTGGTGCTATCACCGCAACCGCCCCGATCTCAACCCCGAATGGCAAAACTGCGTCGAGCTCATCAGCTTCAACGAAATCAAAAACCGCCTCGGCGAAGTGAATCTCATCGTCAGTGCCGCCAACGCGAACGGCTACATCCTCACCACCGCCCACGCCCCCTTCTTCGATCTAGAGAACAGCACGCATATAGTTGATTTAAGCATGCCCCGCACCATAGACCCCGACCTACAAACCATCTCTGCCGACATTCAAGTCCTCGATCTCGACGGCATTAAAAACTGGAATCGACAAGGGCTTTGCCACTTCTATGACTTTCTTTCAAGCAGCCGTGAAATCACCGCCAACCACATGCATCTCTATGAAAAGATCACCCACAACTTTCAAGGTTGGAACCCGTCCGAGTAACCTCGCCGTTGCACAAGCACGAGCCGCCTTGGATCAAATCGAACACCAACTTGAACCCCACCGGTTCGAAATCCACCCCCTATCAACCGTCGGCGACCGCGACCGAACCACCGATCTCCGCCAAAGTCCCGCCGATTTTTTTACCCACGAACTCGATACCGCCTTACTCAACGGCACCATCGACTGTGCCCTGCACAGCGCCAAAGACCTCCCCGAACCCCTCGACCCCGAAATCGACTGGTTCTGGCTTCCCCACCGCGAAGAACCGCGCGACGCGCTCATCCTACGCCCCAATCAAACCCTCGCAGACCTGCCCCCAAATCCCATCTTCGGCATCAGTTCCGATCGCCGCGCCACATACACCACTGAACATTTCCCCGATGCCATCCAACAACCCATCCGTGGCAATATCGAAGATCGCCTTGAACAGCTCGATCAAGGCACCTTCGACGTCATCATCATGGCCGCCGCCGCACTCAACCGCCTTGAACTACAACACCGCATTCACCACTTCATTTCACTCGATCACCTCCCCGTTCCCGAAGGACAAGGTTACCTCGCCATCACCTTCCGCAAAGGCGACACCCGCTTCCAAACCCTCCGCGCACTCTACACCCCCGCCGTCACCATTGCCGGCGCAGGCGTCGGTCATCGCGACCTCTGCACCATCGCCACTCTCCGTGCACTCCAGCGCTGCGATCTCTGCCTATACGACTCCCTCATGGATCAACGCCTTCTTGATCACCTCCCCCCCCACGCCGAAGCCATTGATGTCGGCAAACGCTGTGGTGCCCACACCAAAGAACAACACGAAATCACACACCTACTCTGCGACTACGCCCGCCGAAGCCATCGCATCGTCCGCCTCAAAGGAGGCGACCCCGGTATCTTTGGCCGTTTAGCCGAAGAGACCGAAGCCCTCGAAGCCCTCGCGCTTCCCTACCACGTCATCCCCGGCATCAGCGCCCTGCAAGCCGCCACCACCAGCACCGGCATGCTGCTCACACGCCGCGATCTCTCACGCGGATTCGTCGCACTCACCCCCCGTGCCGCAGCCGGAAAAATCGCCCCCTGCAACGCCGCCCACAAAGCCACCCTTCCAACCCTCTACTACATGGCCATCAAAGCCATGGAACCCATCACCGCCGAACTTCTTGCCGACGGACTCGACCCAAACACCCCCGTCGCCGTCGTCTACAACGCCGGCGCACGCGATCAAGAAATCATCCGCACCACCCTCACCGACCTCCCCCAACACGGACGCGAAAGTTGCACCAATAAACCCGGACTCATTCTCATCGGAGAAAACAGCACCTATCAATACACCCAAACACACGGCGCCCTCGAAGGGAAACGTATCCTACTCACCTGCTCCGAAGCCCTTCAACAACGCGCCGCCGACCTCGTACGCGACTATGGAGGCATTCCCATCGCCTATCCCCTCATTCAGCTAACCCCCCGCATCGACTGCTCCCTTGACACCTCCACCACCGACTGGATCGTCATCTCCTCCCCCTCCTCCGCCCGCGCCTACCTCGAAATCATCGAAGCCCAACACATCGACCGCCGCACCATTCCCCGCATCATGGTCTGCGGACGCGGCACCGCCGCCGTCTTTGCCGAACACGGCATTCACGTGGACGCCCAACCCGAAACGAACTATAGCGCTCACGCCCTCGCCCAACTCGCCACCCAAATCCTCAAACCGCATGACCGCGTACTCCGCCTCCGCTCAGACAAAGCCGGCACCACCCTCGCCGAAGCCCTACGCCAAACCGGCGCACACATCACCGACACCATCCTCTACGACAACCACCCCATTCATCACGCCACCCTGCCCACCGCCGACATCCTCTTTTTCGCCAGCGCCTCCGGCGTTGAAACCTTTATCGACCACTGGGGAACCGAAGCCCTCAAAACCACACCATGCATTGTGATCGGCAATCCCACCGCTAAAGCGCTCCACAAACATGATTGCACGCCCGATCTCATTGCCCATGAAGCGACCGTTCAAAGTGTCGTCGAAACCCTCGCCGCTCACCACATATCCAACCGCCTCGACACCCCCGGCTCATGATCTCATTAAACCCGCAACCCACTCCCCCCGCCGTCGAAACGACTGACCGCTTTTTTGAACCTAGCGGCCTCCTCGAAACCCATTGCGAAAGCCACAAACTCCCGTTTGATCTCAGACCCCAACAGCAAAAAATGGCCCGCGCTGTCGCCGAAGCCGCCGCCGCGCCCCATCACCTCGCCGTGGAAGCCGGCACCGGCGTCGGGAAAAGTTATGCCTATCTCGTCCCCGCCCTCCTCACCGCCCTTGAACGCGACACACGCTGCGTCATCTCCACCTACACCATCACCCTTCAAGAACAACTTTTTCATAAAGACGTTCCGCACGTTCAAACCATTCTTGGCACGCAACTAAAAACCGTTCTCGTCAAAGGACGCTCCAACTACCTCTGCTTACTCCGCCTCCAACGCGCCCGTAAAGGCGGCGATTTATTCGACACCGAAAAAACCCGTCAACTCGAAACCCTCGCCCAAGCTGCCAATGATCGGCGCGTCGGCGACGGCACCCTTCAAGAACTCGAAGAACAACCCGATCCTGAAGTCTGGTCCGCCGTATGTGCCGAACACGGCAACTGCACCGGCAAACGCTGCCCCTTCTATAAACCCTGTCACTACATGCAAGCCCGACAAGAACTTCAAGACGCCCGGATTCTCATCGTCAACCACGCCCTCTTCTTCTCCGAGCTCGCACTCCGCGCAGAAGGCGCCAACATGCTTCCCGCCTACGAAACCGTCATCTTCGATGAAGCCCACCAAATGGAAGCCGCCGCCTCCTCCCACCTCGGCATTCGCTGCTCCCTACCCCAGATCGAATATTGGCTACGACGTCTCCACAGCGAAAAACGGCGAGGCATCCTAGCCACGCAAAAAGACGGCCACGGCTGCCTACTCGTCGACCAAGCCCGACAAGCGGCCGAAACCTTCTTTGAAAACATCCAGCGACACACCACCCTTACTAGCCAGACGGCCCAAAAAAGAATCAACGAACCCCTTGCCATTGAATCCGACTGCCCCGCCAAACTCGCCCGCCTCTGCGACCATCTCAAGCAACTCGCCGACTCTATCGAAAACGAAGACACTCAAGCCGAACTCCGCTCCCTGCGAAGTCGTGGGCTTGAAATTCGCGATAGCCTCGAAGCCTTTCTCGCCCAAACCCTCCCCGGTCATGTCTACTGGATCGAACGCCAAGGCCGGCGCCGCCTTCCCGTTCTTCTATCTGCCCCCATCAACGTCGGGCCCATCCTCCGAGAGGCCCTCTTTGAGCCTACCCCCTGCGTCATTCTCACCAGTGCAACCCTCGCCGTTGGCGGCGAACTCAACTACTTTCTCCAACGGATCGGTGGCGAAGGCTGCTCTCCCCTACAAGTCGGCTCCCCATTTGACTACAGCCGTCAAATGCAGCTACAACTCCCCACCGAATTCCCCCCGCCCAATCACGCAGAATATGAACCCCGCGCCACCAAAGCCATCGCCCGACTCGTACATCAATCACAAGCCCGCGCCTTTGTTCTCTTCACCAACACTCGCTTTATGCGCCACGTCGCCGACGAACTTCGCCACGAATTCGAAACCGAAGGCTACCGCTTTCTCGTTCAAGGAAGCGGGCTCGCCCCCCGAAAAATGCTCGAATCTTTCCGAGAACATCATGCAGGCGTTCTCTTCGGGCTCGATCGTTTCTGGATGGGGGTCGACGTTCAAGGCGAAGCCCTTAGCCACGTCATCATCACCCGCCTTCCTTTCGCCGTTCCTGATCACCCACTCATTGAAGCCCGCTTCGAAGCCATCCAAGCCCGAGGGGGAAACCCCTTCATGGAATACGCACTCCCCGAAGCGGTTCTTAAATTCCGACAAGGAATCGGACGGCTCATCCGCTCCGCCGAAGATCGCGGCACCATCACCATCCTAGACAGTCGAATCTGCACCCAACCCTACGGACGCCTCTTTCTCGAATCGATCGAAGATTGCCCCACCGAATCCATCGACCTCCCTTAAGGCCGACTCACCTCGATCTGATAAAACAACTGCCCCTCCGCACGCTCCACTGAATCCGTATATCGATTCACCGGATACGGCAAAAAAGAGGAAATTGGACTAAAACCATCAAAGATCAAGTTGGAGCTCATTAAGATGCGGTACAAGCTTCCTTCTACTGAATTCCAAGAAATAATTTGCCCTGAAAGGGTTATATCGAAATCATCAATAAAAAAAACTGAATCCGCATTTAGCGGATCTGTTCCTGCAACATACTCGGTTAAATTATTACTTCCATCTCCATCAGCATCCACATCTGGCAAAGCAACTGTTGAACCGAACTGTGCAACCTCCCAACTATCCGGCATGCCATCTAAATCTGCATCTGCCGGCAAACTCCCGCTCAAATAAAAAGCTCCCATGCTTGCATAATCTGAAAACCCACTTGGCGAAGAATTTAAAGGATCGCCACTACCCGCCCCATCGACTTCAATAAAATAACTTCCCGACGAAAGCGTTATATCCACTTCTGCATGAAGCCTATTAATAACCTGATTTGAGAACACAACCGTACCAGAATGATCTAAAATACGAATCTGTATATTCAATGAGCTGCCCCAGTTCTGATATGATGTTCCATAATAGTTATTTGTTGTAGGATAAGCCGATAACAGCAGTCGTCCTGATATAGGGATGTCTAACTGGAACACATCCACATCATTGCGGTTCTGGATAACACCAGCATAAGCGAGATTGCCAGTTGAATCTGGCTGTATTAAGAGAGGAGATGCAAGATCCCCTTCAAGATCCGTTAATTTGGAGAATTGATAACCAATAATGGACAAATCATCTTCCTGAGTATTGTTAGCCAAAGCATATTCACCTATACTCCATGCCCTAACATTCCTGTTATATGCTGTTCCCATTATTGGCCCCCAGGTGATATCTCCACCATGGCCCCTATAATATTCTGCCGAGTTATTCCCATCGTGATTTAACCCTAAATTATGACCTATTTCATGAGAACAAATTAAAGCAATATCTTCAGCTGAAGAATAGGTTGCTCCATTAACCCAAGCGGGTGAATAATATCGTACGTTATCAGGAGAGAAATTTTGTAAAGAGTAATACGGAGTTCCCAGTATAGCAATTCCACCATAACCTGAAACGGGTGTAACTTGATTATTCTTATCTAAACTTTTCGTAATAAGTGCATGATAAAAGTAAGGGTTTGGGTATGGATCTTCGGTTGTTACATTAACATCAAAAGTTTCAAAATCTGAGGCAACTCCACGCCAAATATCTTCAATATACTGCTGCTCTATTGGACTAAACGTTGTTTCGTCTGCATCACGTGAATAAGGCCGTGTATCCCATGAGCTAATATTGTAATCAGGATCATTATTCCAATATGTGTTCGATACAATCATCCCATTGAAATCGAGGAAAATGATATTTTGTGATTCAGGCCGACTATTTAAAACAGGAGGTGAAGATATAGGAACCGATTGGTTATAGGTTGATTTAACGATCCCTTTTTCCGAATGCTCGGCAACCATTGGCAACTTATGACCGCAAAGCCCAGAACAGACATAATGAATCTCCCCGTGAGGACCAATCCGAATGGAATCTAAATTATTAGTTATAGCAGGTGAATACCAAATCCTCTTCAGGATACGCTCCTGCGCTACATCATCCAAAGCAAGGAGTTTGTCCCGGAAAACACCCTGCGGCAACTGCCTTCTAATTAATATCAGTTCGCCATCTGGTGGAGACGCTACCCCCTCAGGCTCTGGAAATGCATGCCGATATGTAGAAACATCCAGCGGCACCCCTAAAGGCAGTGTATTCTCCGACAGGCTCGCAATCTCATCTTGCCCGCGATTACTCCACCAGATTACAAGAAGTAGAATAAAAAATATTAATATTCGCCAGCGTTTCATGATCAAACACTACCATAAACAAAAGAATATCACGTGTTTAAATTCGTATATCAGCAGGCAAATCTCGACACAATAAATCCATCACCTGCTGATGTGTCTTATTCACTTTTTTATCCGTTAGAGTCTGCCTCGAAGAGCGATAGACAAAGTTATACGCTAAACTTTTCTTTCCCTTCTCCATACCCTTACCCGTATAAATATCAAATAATTCCATTCGCTCTAAATCTTTCGGATTTGCCTTTTCCACTAATTTCATCACCGCTTCATGCGTAATATTCGCATCCACCACTAAGGCCAAATCCCGACTCATGCTCGGATAAACAGGCACCTCCACCACCGGATCCAATCGATCTGCCTCCGCTAACAAAGCCTCCAGCGAAAGTTCCGCCACCGCTACCGCATCATGTAACCGCCACAACGCCCCGATCTCTGCTCTCAGCAACCCCAACGAACCAATACAACGTTCCCCATGATAGATCTCAACCGCCTGTCCCACCTCAAACGGCGCATCTTCAAACGCCTCAAACCGAACCGACCCCAATCCTTGGTGCTCAACCAACTGCTCCACTAAACCCTTCATCCAAATAAACGACTCCTCCGCCCTTACCGCCGCCCGTTTATCCAACCGACCTCGGCCCACCGGCCCCATCAAGCCAATCGATATGCGCTCCTCCTGCACCAACGCACCCTCTCTCCGATTAAAAACCCGACCCAACTCATAAAAACACGCCTCTTCCACCTGACGCGCATGGTTCCTACCCAAACTCTCCACCAACTGCGGAATCAACGACGGACGCAATACCGACTGATCCTCACTAATCGGATGAGGCAACGGCTCACGAACCGCCTGATTCTCTTTATCGAACCGATCCAAAAGCGCGTCACTCACCAGCGTGTAATTCATAATCTCGCTCACACCCAACCCCTGCAACCCATTACGCAACTCACGCACCAACCGCGTTCTCACATCACTGCAACCCGCAACCAACCGCGCCTCTGGCGACTGCTCCGGGATTCGATCCATCCCATAAATACGCGCCACCTCTTCAACCACATCGATTTCCCGCCCCATATCCAACCGAAACGCAGGCGGCACAACCTTCGCACACACCCCATCATCCTCACGCAACTCCATTCCCAACTTCGTTAAAATAGACCGCATCTCCTCCACCGTAACCGGCGCACCAATCCGCCGCGCAATCCGCGCCCAATCCACCTCAATCTCCACCGAAACAATCGGAGCCGCATACGCATCCACCAAAACCGAACAATCCCTCGCCCCCGTATGCTCCATCAATAACATCGCCGCCCGCTCACTCGCTGCCGCAACCGAATCCGCACACACGCCTCGCTGAAATCGATACGAAGCCTCCGAATGCAACCCCAACCCCTTCGCCGTCGCCCGAATGGTTGACGCCTCAAAACAAGCCGCCTCCAAAATAACCGTAGTCGTATCCTCAACCACTTCGCTATTCGCACCCCCCATCACACCCGCCAACGCCAACGCTTTTTCACGATCCGCAATCACCAACATATCCGCCGACAACACCCGTTCGACCCCATCCAACGTAACCAACTTCTCATCTGCCGCAGCCCATCGCACCTGAAGCTCATCCCCCGCAATCGCTCGCCGATCAAACGCATGCAACGGATGCCCCGTCTCCAACATCACATAATTGGTCACATCCACCACATTGTTAATCGGGCGAATTCCCACCGCTTCCAATCGATCCTGCATCCACTTCGGCGACGGCGCCACCTTTACACCCTCAATCCTCCGCACACTATACCGCGGTGCTGCCACCGCATCGCAAACCTCGACCGTACAATCCGAAACCGCACTCTCCAGCACCTCCACCGCTGGCAACCGAATCGGCTGATCACTCAACACCGCCAACTCACGCGCCACACCCACCATCGACAAACAATCCGGACGATTCGGCGTAATCTCCAATTCAATCACCGTCTCCGGCGCTCCCCACACCTCAACAAAAGGCGTTCCCGCAACCACAGTCGCATCCAACTCCAACAAACCTGAATGATCGGCTCCCAATCCCAGTTCATCCTTTGCGCACAACATGCCCATCGAAACTTCACCCCGGATCTTCGCCTTCTTTAATGTAAATCCACCCGGCAACGTAGTTCCCACAGGCGCAAATGGATAAACCCCATCAATCGCCACATTCGGCGCTCCACAAACCACCCGCATCGGCTCGTCGTTTCCATACTCCACCGTACACAACCGCAACGTATCCGCATTCGGATGCGGCTCCACCGCCACCACACGACCCGCCACCACGCCCGCAAAATCCGAACCCACCGTCTCAATCGCTTCCACTTCCAGCCCCGCAAAGGTCAACCGATCCGACAATCCCTCCAGATCCGCATCCACCTTCACCAACTCATTTAACCAACTCACCGGAACTTTCATACCATCTCTCCAAAAACTGAAACCGCATTCATACCCCGAAGCCCCGCTCATCTCAAGCGGGAAGCAAGCCACAAAAAAAGCCGCTCCTCTCAAGGAACGGCTCTCGACTCCATTCACTCCGTGAATTATCGAGCGTAGAACTCCACAACCAGTGAAACTTCGCACGTCACCGGAACTTCTTCCGCCTGCGGCAACCGATTCAACTCAGCAGTCAGCTGCTTATCATTCGCCGTTATATACTCAGGTGTTTTTGCCACCTGCTGCGCCAACACAAACGCTTCCAACTCTTTTGACTTTTCACGCACCGTAATCTGGTCGCCAATTCGAACGCTATACGAAGGAATATTCACCTTCTTTCCATTCACCCGGAAATGCGCATGCGAAACCATCTGACGCGCCTGAAAAATCGAACGAGCCATCCCCGCCCGCAAAACCACCACATCCAAGCGGCTTTCCAATATCTGCAACATCACTTCACCCGTATTCCCCTGCTTACGAGACGCCTTCGTGTATACCCCACGCAACTGCTTCTCGCTCAAGTTATACTGGTAACGCAACCGCTGCTTTTCCGTCAGCTGCTTACCATAATCCGACTGTTTACCTCGCCGACGATTCGGCCCATGTTGCCCCGGCGGATTCGGCCGCCGTTCCAAAAAACGTTCTGACTTCGGTGAAAGCGCAATGCCCAACCGACGAGCCTTCTTAATCTTAGGTCCTGTATACTTCATGTTAACTCCTACCTCCGCCTGCTTCTCTGCAAATTAAGCCAGCTCTACTGGCCACTCCTTCGACTCAACGAGACGGAGTGCTCGCCCCGCACCGTGCGGTATTTCCATGGCGATGATCCTCTACTCAAGATTCCGTTAGCGGAAAAGGCGCCTATACAACCCAAATTGACCGACCTCGTCAACCCCATAACCCCCTTTTTAATCCCTAAGAAAGAGGCCGATCTAGCGAGCGATATCCCACCGCCTCCGCCACATGATCAGACCCAATCCACTGCGCCTCCGCCAAATCCGCCACCGTCCGCGCCACCTTCAAAATTCGATTATACGCCCGCGCACTCAACTGCAACTCCTGCATAGCCGCCCGCAACAACCCCTCCGCCTCCGGCTCCATCCGACACACCGATGCCATCAACCGACTCGGCATCTGCGCATTACAAAACACCCCCGGCACCCGCTCAAACCGAATCCGCTGCCGCTCCCGCGCTGCCACCACCCGCGCCCGAATCAACGCAGACCGCTCCCCCGGAGCCATCTCCCGCAACGTCTCAAACGGACCCGGTGGCACTTCCAACTGCAAATCAATCCGATCCAACAACGGCCCCGAAATCTTTCCCCGATACCGCTCAATCTGCCGCGGCGAACAACGACACACCTTCAACGGATCACTCAAAAAACCACACGGACACGGATTCATCGCCGCCACCAGCATAAATCGACACGGATACACCACACTCACCCCCGCCCGCACCAACTGCACCCAACCCTCCTCCATCGGCTGCCGCATCACCTCCAACACATGCCGCTGAAACTCCGGCAACTCATCCAAAAACCGCTCCTTCACATCCACCGTAAAAGGCTCCAGCTCCAACGTCCGATTCAAGAAATCCGCCGCCGTACGCAACGTCCGCACCGCAAACACCTTAATCCCCTGCACCACCGCGGCCTCTTCCGCATTCTCCGCTGGCACCATCACCGCCGTAAACCCCTTCGCCCGTGCCATCAGCGTCAACGGCAACACCCCCCGCACCGGACGCACCGCTCCACTCAACGCCAACTCTCCTACCACGCAAATCCGATTCAACCCCTCCAACCGCAATCCATCCGTCGCCGCTAAGATTCCCAACGCTATCGGTAAATCAAAACACGGCCCCTCCTTCCGCCGATTCGCCGGTGCCAAATTGATCGTCGTCCGCCCCTTCGGAGGCTCAAATCCCGAATGCAACAACGCCGTCCAGACCCGGTCGGCACTCTCCTTCACCGCCGCATCCGGCAGTCCCACCACCACCGTCTTCGGCTCCCCATGCCCCGCATTCACCTCAATCGAAACCGCATACGCCTCGATCCCCGTTAAGGCACCCGAATGAATTTCTGCCAACATCTACACCCCCCAAACCACCCGACTATTAAATACTTGATAAGAAGATGTGTAAATTAATTAAGTAACTGGAAGACAAGCCGCCCGCCATTCGCTATCTTCAACGCATGAAAAATCTACTTCTTATAAGCTGCCTACTTCCCAGCCTACTCGCGGCACAAACCGCCCAAGAAATTCTGCAGCAAGTACAACTCCATCTGCCCCAACAACCCCTCACCTTCAACGGCACCCTCTACCGCAAAACCGCCAACGGATTCAACCGCGTATCGCTGCCCATCCAGACCACCCTACGCCTCGGCGACACCCCCGCCCGCGCCCATTACCGCATTGGCGAAACCACCCTCGACCTCCACTGGGAAAACAACCAGCCCATCTACACCTTTTCCGAAGCAACCCTCGAGCCTACCCATGAAATTGCCGACAGCGGCATGAGCTGGACCGATCTGAGCCTCGGCTTTCTCTGGTGGCCCAACCCAACCCTGATTGGCCCCACTCGAAAGATAAACCGCGACGCCTGGCTTCTCGAGATCCCTGTTCCCAATCACACCGATCACCTCCGCATCTGGATTGAAAAAGAGATGGCCATGCTTCTCGAGGTTCAACGGATCAATGCCAAAGGCAGACGCCTTCAAACCCTACGCATCAAACGCCTGCGAAAAATCGACGACTTCTGGTTCGCCAAACAGATCGAGCTCTACCACCACCGCAACGGAGAACGCTCCATCATCTATATCGACGAAACCACCCACCTATAAAAAAAGCGGGCAAAACGCCCGCTTCCCTCACGACTCTTCCGAGCCCTCTGATTTTCCGTGATCCGCTTTCCACTGAGCCAGCTTTTCCTGATACTCCTCTTCGGATAACGCATGCCAACCAATGCACTCACCGGTTGGACTTCTTCCACATCCACATGGCATAATTAACTCCCTGTTAAGTGAATTTAATCTATTTTTCAATCCTACGCTCAAAACACGCCCACATCAACCACAACCCGAACACTGCGAGCAGTCCGGTATATCAAGCGAACCTAGCTTACGCACTTCCGACTCCAAACTCCCCGGCAAGGTCTCCACAAAATCACGGATCTCATCCCGCACGCGCCGATACGGCTTCAACTGCTCCTCTTCCGAAGCCCCTTGCTCCGCCATACCGCGCGCCAACTTAGGCGGATCTTCAAACCCCACATGCTTCACCCGCACACCCACCGGAAGCACCGGACACGACTCATGGGCATGCCCACACACCGTCACCACCCAGTCCAGCTCCTGCTCCACGAATGCCTCCCACAACTGCGACTGCTGCTCCGAAATATCCACGCCCGCTTCTGCCATCACTGCCACCGCATATGGATTGAGTCCATGCGTTTCAATCCCCGCCGAAAACACTTCAACCTGATTGCTTTTCAAGGCGCGCGTCCACCCCTCGGCCATTTGCGATCGGCATGAATTCCCCGTACATAAGTAAAGTATCTTTATTTTTTCACTCATATCTAATGTGGCTCCTTCGTTAATCAAACTTAAGCTGCCTGAAAAGAAGATCGTGTTTTATTTTCATACCTTACTAAAAGTAACATAACAGGAACTTTCGGTAAAAATCTCCCGATAGCCACTCCCAGCAGCATGCAGACTGCAACCCATATGGTTCAATAACGCTCAAAAAAATTCACTTCTTTACCTCCTATAAAAAGTAAACTCTATGGTTTATTTTTGTGAGGAATATATGAGTAATCAGCTTTTATCTTTGATGCGTTTTTGACGTTTACGCTCATTCTCTGTTAATAATTTTTTACGCATCCGAATGGATTTGGGGGTAATTTCGACTAACTCTTTCCCGTCGATATACTCTAAGGCTTCTTCAAGACTTTTTATCTGTGCAGGAGCAATCTTCATAGCACGGTCCGTTCCGCTTGCTCTTACATTGGTTAACTGTTTCGCTTTTTGCAGATTTACGACCAAATCATTATCTAGACAATGTTCTGCCACTACCATGCCCTCGTAACAATCCTCACCGGGGTTAACAAAAAAGATCCCTCTCTGCTGCAGTCCATCTATCGCAAATGCAACCGATGGCCCCTTGCCCTGTGAAATCAACACCCCATTCAATCGCTGAGCAATCTCACCTTTAAAAGGTTCATAGCGAAGAAATCTATGCGTCACAATGGCCTCTCCTGCCGATGCGGTTAGCATTTTCGAGCGTAACCCAATGAGGCCTCGAGTTGGTATATGGAACTGAATGGTTTTACGATTTCCATGTATCTGCATGTCTACCATTTCTCCGCGCCGAACTCCCGCCACTTCAATAATCTTTCCTGAATGCTCATCCGGCACATCTACATGCAACAACTCCACCGGTTCGTGGCGTTTCCCATCCACTTCCTTAATGATCACCTGCGGTTGCGCCACCGACATCTCAAATCCTTCGCGACGCATATTTTCAATCAAAATAGAGAGATGCAAAACCCCACGCCCGCTCACCTTGAACGCATCGCCATCCATCTCCTCCACTCGCAACGCCACATCCCGCTCCGTCTCCTTGAACAAACGGTCCCGCAAATGGCGGCTCGTCACAAACTCCCCATCCTGTCCATAGAACGGTGAATCATTCACACTAAACGTCATCGAAAGCGTTGGCTCATCTACTTTAATCGGTGGCAATGCCTCTGGAGCTTCCTCCGCACACAAACAATCCCCAATATCAATATCCGGAATCCCCACCACCGCACACAAATCACCACACGGAACCGACTCCGCTTCGCTTCGACCGAGCCCCTCAAAAGTAAACAGTTGTTTCAACCGCGTCCCTTGCTGCGAACCATTCCGCCGAATATGCACCAACGCATCCTTCACGCCCATCGAACCCCGAAAAACCCGACCAATTCCAATTCGACCTACATAATCATTGTAATCAATCGACGTCACCTGCATCTGTACCGGACCCTCACGCAGGGGCGGCGCCGGAATATCATCCAATACCGCATCCATCAACGGCTGCATCGATTCCCGCGACGCCTCTAAGGTCCGCGCCGCCCAACCATCTTTTCCACTGCAATAAAGGAAAGGAAAATCCAGCTGCTCATCGCTTGCATCCAACTCCACAAACAGATCAAACACCAAATCATGTACTGCATCCGGGCGAGCATCCGGCTTATCGATTTTATTAATCACCACAATCGGCTTTAAATCCAACTGCAACGCCTTATCCAAAACAAACCGCGTCTGCGGCATCGGCCCCTCCGCCGCATCCACCAACAACAAAACGCCATCCGCCAAATTCAGCACCCGCTCCACCTGTCCACCAAAATCGCTGTGGCCCGGCGTATCGATCACATTGATTTTTGTGCCTCGATAATTCACGCTGATATTCTTCGAGAGAATGGTAATGCCCCGCTCCCGCTCCAGATCATTACTATCCAGAAGACACGTCTTCATCGCCTCGTTATCACGAAACAACTCTGCCTGCTTAATAATCTCATCCACCAACGTCGTCTTGCCGTGGTCTACGTGTGCGATAATGGCTATATTGCGAAGTTCCATAAGGCTCCTTTAAAAAACTCGGCGCAACATAGCCGTTTACAGCGGAAAAGCAACCCTAACCGACTCATACCGTATAACTACTGATTAAAAAAAGACTCCTCTTGAAGAGAAAAGTAGCCCGGACGCTTCGATTGCCCCTTGCCAGCTTCCGTGCCCATTCGCTACATTCATAGCATGATTGCATTCCTTGAAGGATCTCTAGAAGTCAAAGAGCTTGCTCGCATCGTCCTCAACTGCGGAGGCGTCGGCTATGAAGTCACCATCCCACTCAGTAGCTACGACCGTCTCCCCGAGCAAAATAAAATCTGTCGCTTGCTCATCCATCACCACATCACCGAAGCCGACCAAAAACTCTACGGCTTTATGACCGAAAGCGAACGCGAAATGTTTACCCACCTACTCACCATCAACGGCGTCGGTCCCAAAATTGCTGTCGCCGCCCTCTCCGGGCTCCCCGTCAGCGAAATGCGTCGCGCCATCATCACCGGCGACATCAAAACCATCTGCTCCATCTCCGGGATTGGCAAAAAAAGTGCTGAACGCATCGTTGTGGAACTTCGCGATCGCTTCGGAAAAGGCGATCAGTTAGACGCCTTTGCAACCACCACCGAACCCCAAGGCGATCACCGCCTCCGAGATGCAGCTCTCGCCCTTCAGGCCCTGGGCCAACCCGCCGAAACCGCCGCCAATAAAGTCAAATCCGTCGCCAAAGAACTCACCCCCAAAATGACCGTTGAAGAGATTATCCGACGAGCGCTAACTCAGTAATGATGTCTATAAGAAGAATACTTCCAATACTCATTCTTAGCGTTCCTACATACGCAGAGCCTCTTCTTTATTCATGGCTGATTGATCAATCAAGCACGTATGCTGAATTGTTTGAGTCCCATGATGATGAGGAAAATCATAATGAAGTTCATACCTGGAGCCAGGGCGCTGGTGTTCAGGCGTTACCTACTTATTCTGGAGTCAACGAAGTCTCCTACTCAGAAGATTGGGTCTACATTCGAACGACAGGGTTGGGGCATCATATCATGGGTCCATGGTATTTGAATGAAGCGAACACACAACTATTCCCAAATTTCCCAGCCAATGTTGCCGCCATATATAGATTCCCACGAACCGCCTCCTCATCCTCTTCCGCTTATGAAATTACCTCTGGAGGTGCGATTGGTTACTTCGTAGACGGAGTCGCTATGTTTGATTGTAGGGATGCCTTTTCGTATATCAATAATCTCGGAACGGACGGCACTCCCAATGGCGGAAATGGAAGGGGTGATGGTATATGGAATAGAGATGCTTATGAAAACGAACGGGTTACCTTCGACTCTGCAAATGCACACCAGGCTTCTGACACATATCATTACCATGCCAACCCTACTGCGTTGAGATATCTGCTCGATGATCATGTTGAATATCATGAAAATAATACCTACACCGAGAAAGTGGGCATTCCAACCCATCACTCGCCCATCATAGGATGGGTTTCAGATGGTTATCCAGTCTATGGCCCTTATGGATACGCAGACGCCAATAACAGTGAGAGCGGCATTAAGCGAATGACTTCGGGATATCAAAAAAGAGTCATGACAGATAGAACATCCTATCCAGATTGGGCATCAAGGATGTATGCTAAACCCACTTTATCTACAGCGGAATATGGCCCCAATATAACCACACAATTTCCCATCGGGCACTACATAGAAGATTATGAATACATGGGCGATGTAGGATTAACACAAGGCATTGACTTCGACTTAGATGAGCATAATGGAAGGTTTTGCATTACCCCTGACTTCCCAAATGGAACATACGCGTACTTCATAACTTGTGAAGATGATGGAACACCTGTTTTCCCGTATAATATTGGCAGAGCCTATTATGGAACCCCCTCCGGAGGATCTGTTAATGAACTGGCACAGACCATCGTCATATTTGCTGAAGGCGGGGCTGAATCTGCAATTAAAGCAACTCTTTTGACACTTTCCGATCATTGTAAATTACAATTTGACGGAGCTGAAGGTGGTCACTATAAGATCGAATTTTCTACCAATCTCACCGATGGCTTTTCAACGCTGATCACGAATCTTACTTCGAGTTCTCATCACTTTGAATTTACGCACTCAAATACCTATTCTCAAAGTGGGTTTTACCGAGTCATAATAGAACGTGCTGATGCCTATGATGACGAGGGTTATGATTCAGGTGTTGATATGCATGACTCGATCGACACCGTGATAACAAACCTCTATGTTTCACCCTCTTCGGGTCATCCTGGCGAAATAGTTTCCATAACAATTACATTAAATAATGATGACTTTGGCAGGTCGGTTCCACCCCTTCAGCATACTTCAGGAGTATCGATTCCTGTACATGAGCTTACGGTTGGTAATATAAATACAAATAATATCAGCAATATTGTCAGGGTGAATCGATTCACAACTACATTTGATCTTACCATTCCAGCCAATCAAGCTCCCAATATAGTTGATATAATCATACGTTTTATGGGGCCAAGCGGCAATACACCTACTTTTACTATTACGGATGGATTTGTGATTGAATAACGTCAATTGCCCTCCCTTACCTTCAGATTCTAAATCCCATAGAACCCCGTTTGTATAGCGGATGCGCAAAAGAAACGGTCATCGTCTCCGATGCCATTAAACCTGATACATTCCGCAACGACTATCTTTCAGGACTCCTTGAGCGAATCACAACAACAGGAGATACGACAGGCCTTTTATCCAACAGCTTGATTAATTTCCATTTTCCAGACGCAAACCGCCATGTATATCCGCCACCAAGCAAGCCAATATAAAGAAGCGCCCACCCCCAACAGAGCAGGTGATGCGCCTCATAGCCCACAATCAAAATCAACTGCCCAGGCACAAAAATACCCCACGCAATAATCGCTTGATAACGCATCACAAAATGAGTGTCTCCAGCACCTTTGAGGGCTCCAGAAAGAATCAACGAAGCCGCATCCAGCAAGCCCCAAACTGCTAAGATAATCAATAAATAGCGAACCGCCTCGCGAAGCGCAGCAAAATCAAAACTATTCGCTTCCGCAGAAAAGATGGCGAGATAGAGATCGGGAATCAGAATGAAAGAGACTCCAATGAGACTGATATAAGCCAACCCCATCTGTAGAGCAGTCCAACCATAGCGAGCTGCTTCAGCAGCATCGTCACGACCCAAACACTGCCCGACCAGAATCGACGCCGCAAGGCCCATCCCGATCATCGGCATGAATGCGATTAAATTAATACTAAGCGCAATATTACCCGCAAACTGCGCAAGATCACCCAGTCGACCAATCAATAAAACAAATACCGAAAAAGCCGCCACTTCGGTGAAGAAATGGACCCCAGACGGCAAACCAAAACGAAGCATCCGCAGAAAAAGCGGGCGATCTAGACGAAGACATCGAACGGTTCCGAACGACTCACGATGCCATCGATTAAAATAGATGATCCCCAAGAAAAGTGGCGCACTCCACGAACCAATAACGCTCGCCCAAGCTGCACCCGCGATACCCATTTCCGGTAAGCCCCAGCAACCAAAAACGAACAGGTAGTTCATGAAAATATTGATTCCATTCGCCAAAACATTGCAACCCATCACCACACGGGTTTGCCCCTGTCCAGAAAAAAACGAGCTAATGGCAGACGAAAGCACCATTCCGCCACCCCCAAAAAGCAGGATGCGCATATACTGCTCTTCGAGAACCAGCACCTCAGGCACATGGCCCACCAACCGCAACACCCCCACCCCGATTGGCGCCAACAACAAGATGATCGGAATCGCGAGCAACGCAAAAAAGATTCCTTGCGCGGTAGCGACCGCGGCTCCCTCCCTATCCTCTCGTCCAGCCAACTGGGCGACAAATGTATTGGTGATCCCAGCGAGCGCCATAAAGCCACACACAAACGTAAAAAAAAGAATGCCCCCAGGCAGCGAAGCGCGAAAAGAAGCTTCGCTATACCACGACAAGAAAAGCCGATCAAAAAAGTTTAGCAAAGCAAAACTACCGGAGTTAATAATCAAAGGCCACGCCACCCTTAAGAGAGCTTGGCGACGAGCGCGGTTGGTAATAACTTCGGACATGGAGCCAAAACCTACTCGCTTTCTCTGCGAAGGGAAACCGCAAAAGCAGAACGAATCCGTGAAGGGGTGTCGTTTGACAACCCATCGACACTATTCTACCCTCTCGCATCGATTAGGGGTTTCTGAATGCGAATAAATCAATGTATTATCATGATAAGCTTTTTGCTATGCAGCGGCTGTGCGCTCCTAAAACCCACCATCCCGCTCGATACCATCTCCCTGCCCGCCACATACTCCACACCAACCATGGCCGAAAGCACTGTGGTTGAAGAAGCCTGGTGGCTCACATTTAACCACCCAGAGCTAGACGAATTGATCCATCAGGCACTGGCCCATAATCCCTCTCTTGAACAAGTATGGGCACGACTTACACAAGCCGATGCAACGGCAAAACGACTGGGTGCCGCCCGACTCCCCTCTATCAATCTAACCGGCGGGCTCACCCGCACCGAAGCCATCAACACGAGCGTCGACAACAACCAATGGAGTGGAGGCGCTGCTGTGCCCAGTTATGAACTCGATCTCTGGGGACGCGTGAACGCCGTTCAAGCCGCAGCCCAATTAGATGCAGAAGGTGCGCGCTTAGCCGTAGAGACTGCGGCGATGAGCCTGAGCACCGAGGTGGCAACCCGCTGGCACAGCTTAATTGCTCGCCGAATGGAACTGGCCATTCTTCGCGAGCAACTCGAAGCCAACCGCACCTCATTAGAGTTAATTGAACTTCGCTTCCGCAAATCCCTCTCAACCGGACTCGCGGTTCTCCAACAACGACAAACGGTTGAAGCCACAGCGGCCTTAATCCCCCTCGCTGAACGAGCTGAGCGAGCCGCCGAACTCGAACTCGCCGCCCTCCTTGGCAAAACGGAACCAATCGCAATTAAAAGTACCGCCCTCTGCGATCTTCCACCTCTTCCTCCACTAGGCATCCCCGCCACATTACTCGAACAACGCCCCGATGTGCAGCGTGCACGAACGGCCCTAGATGCAGCCAGTTGGCGCGTTGCCGCCGCTCGAGCCGACCGTCTACCCGCCATTCGACTGAGCGGACGGATCGAATCAACTGAAAGCAGCGCAGAAGAACTTTTTGATAATTGGTTAAGCACCTTAGTCGGCAGCGTGAGCGCCCCGCTGTTTGATGCCGGCGGACGCCGGGCCGCAACCGAGCGTGCACAAGCCGCTCTTCGCGAAGCCGTGGCCACCTATCGAGCCACTGTGATTCAAGCCATCAACGAAGTAGAACAAGCTCTCAATCTAGAACAGACACAGGCGACCTATACCGCCGCATTAGCGGTCCGGCTCGAAGCGGCACAGCAAGCCTATGATGAAGCCGTCAGTCGCTATCGAAATGGAGCTATTGAATATACAACCGTCCTCTTCCAATTAAACACATTGCAGCAATTAGAACGTCTTGAAATTTCCGCCCAAGCCGATCAAATTAACTACCGCATCAATCTCTCAAAAGCTCTCGGCGGTCACTGGATGAAACAACTCGAAGAACCAGGAGAATCACATGAAAAAAACTAAAACGATTATTCTCTGTATACTCATTTTACTCGTAGGCTTACTACTTGCTCGCATATTAATTTCAACCGCCCCCGAAGCAGAGCGTAATCAACCGCAACGACAAGCTATCTTAATTGAAACTGAATCCGTTGTGCTTAGCGATGAACACGTTATGCTAGAACTAGCCGGCATTGTAGAACCTGCCGAACAAGTGGTCTTACGCACGCCGGTTTCTGGCAAAATTGTATCAGTTAATGAACAGTTCATTGAGGGCGGTCTGATCCCTCAAGAGGATATGATTTTACAAACCGACCCAGCCAACTATGAACTGGCCCTCAAAGTAACGGAAGCAACCTATGCAACCGCTCAATTTGAACATGAACTTGAGCTAGGTCGACAAGATATTGCTCGTCATGAGTGGGACTTGCTAAAAGCCGACGATGCGACCGATCAAGAAAAATCACTGGCATTGCGAATCCCCCATTTAAATGCGAGTAAAGCCGCCGTTGCTGCCGCTAAAGCAAAATTGAAACGCGCCCAACTAGACCTAAAACGAACCACGAGACGCGCCCCCTTTAATACACTCGTTCGAGAGTGCTATGTCGATCTTGGCGAACAAGTGAACCAACAAGTTCCATTAGCCTTATTGACTTCGACAGACCGGTATCACATCGAAACCTCCGTACCCATTGATCGACTCAAATGGATTCAATTTCCCGGCAGCCCTGTAACGGTTCGCTCAACAACTGGCACGAAATACAGAGGTGAAGTCATTAAACTGACAGGCTCCCTAGAGCCCAACGGACGCATGGCTCGAGTGATCATTTCAGTGGAAGACCCCCTTGGCCAAAAAACGCCCAATGAAAAACCCCTCCTTTTAGGCGAATATGTCGAAGTCATTATTCAAGGTGAATCACTCAAAGACGTAACCCGTATTCCCCGCAAATCCTTACGTGAAAACAATAAAGTTTGGCTCGATCAAGACGGCACTCTCGCCATTCAACCTGTGGAAGTCGTATTCCGCGAAAGTGATTCCATTCTTGTTCGCGGACTTCCAGCTGCATCGAATTTGATTATCTCGGATATCGCCGCTCCAGTTCCCGGACGCCCCGTCAACAACAGCAACAAAACAGACGACCGCCCCCTCAAAACGGAAGCCATGAATGAACGTTGAAGAACGCAAAGGCCCTATCGCCTGGATGGCCTCTAATCCAGTCGCCGCGAATATCCTGATGATCATTTTGATCATCGGCGGCATCTTTGCTGCCACCCGCGTCCAACAAGAATTTCTTCCCAATGCAGAACTAGACGAAGTCTATGTTACCGTTGTCTATCCTGGCGCCAGTCCGGACGAAGTCGAGCAAGGCATTCTCCTAGCAATTGAAGAAGCAGTTCGCGGATTGAACGGCGTAAAACGCGTGATTTCTTATGCGAACGAAAACAGCGGAACCGTCCGAACAGAAGTATTAGAAAAATCAGACGTCAACCGTGTTGCAGATGATGTTCGCAATGCCGTCGATCGTATTCGAACCTTCCCACTCGATGCAGAAGAACCCACGATCAGCATCGTAAATCTCAAACGCCCAGTACTCGATTTAATCGTCTCAGCCGATGTCTCTCCCACCACACTCCGGGAACTAACAGAGACGGTTCGGGACCGGCTTTTGCAACACCCCGGCATCACACAACTCGAACTAGAAAATGTTCGTGCCCATGAAATCAGCATTGAGATTAAACAACAAAAACTACGCGAACTAGGCATGACACTTCAGCAGGTAGCCTCACTGCTTGCACAGAGCTCCGTCGAGTTGCCAGGTGGAAGCATGCGGACCGATGGCGGTGAAATTCTCGTGCGGGTCACTGATCGCCGTGAAGTAGGTCGAGAATTTGCCCGCATCCCCATTATAACCGCGGCAGATGGAACCAAGCTCTTACTCGAAGATATTGCCACCATCAAAGATGGCTTTGATGAAAGCGACAAGTTCAGCTTCTACAACGGCAAGCCCGCGGTTTCACTGACCGTCTTTCGAGTGGGACAAGAATCCCCCATCTCAATCGAAGAATCGGTCGAGGAAGTCATTGCTGAACTCCGTTGCAGCATGCCCGAAGGACTCGAATTTACCATCTGGGACAGTCGGGCTGATGCCTATCGCGGACGGATGGGCTTGCTCCTTCGCAACGGCCTACTTGGGCTCACACTGGTCTTTATTTTATTAAGTCTCTTTCTTGAAATGCGTCTCGCCTTTTGGGTCATGCTCGGGATTCCGATTTCGTTCATGGGCACCTTCATCTTCATGAGTGGCGCCGATGTGAGCCTCAACATGATTACCATGTTTGCCTTCCTAATCTCACTCGGCATCGTAGTGGACGATGCTATTGTGGTAGGCGAAAACATTTATCATTACCATCAAGAAGGAATGCCCTTCCTGCAAGCGGCCATCAAAGGGGCTCGGCAGATCGCCCTACCCGTAACATTTAGTATTATCACCAACATCGTCGCCTTCATGCCCATGTATTTTGTGCCGGGCGTAATGGGTAAATTTTTCCGAGTCATTCCGCTGGTCGTCTGCTCTACATTTTTGATCTCACTCGTTGAATCACTCTTTATTCTACCCGCCCACTTAGGCCATCAAAGCGATCGAAAACGCACCGGCAGACTGCACGCCTTCCAAGAATCTTTTAGCGCTCGCTTCTCGTATTTTGCCAAAGAAATATATGGCCCCTTTCTCGACCGAGTTCTGCGCGCTCGTTACATCACACTCTCACTGGGAATCATGATTTTAATTATGACGTTGGGGTATGTCAAAAGCGGGCGCATGGGCTTCGAAATGTTCCCAAATGTAGAGGCAGACGTCGCACTCTGTGCATACACCCTGCCCTATGGCTCTCCCGTGGAAGATACACGTTCCATTCAAGATCAACTACTACAAGCCGGCGATGCCGCCATTGCGAAGATCGAAGAGGAGTTTGGCCTCCCGGTCGTAAAAGGAGCTCAATCCACCATTGGCGGTCGAACGTGGGGACGGATGAATCCAGGAGGAGGCCATGCCGGACGTATTCGCTATGAACTCTTGCCACCAAGCGACCGACCCATTTCAACCGAAGAGTTTGCTCAACGCTGGCGAGCAGAAGCACGAGGAATCAAAGGCTTGAAAAGCATTCGCTTCCGTTCGAACAGCGGAGGCCCAGGTGGAAATCAAGACGCCTTTAGCGTCGACCTCTCCCATCGCAACATGCAAGTGCTCGAAGCCGCCAGCCAAGAGTTGGCTGATGCGCTACAAGCGTATCCCATCGTACGGGATATTGATGACGGGTTTACACCCGGCAAAGAACAAATCGACTTTTCCATTCTCCCCGCAGGCCGAAGCCTCGGACTCACATCCCGAGAAGTCGCACGGCAAGTGCGCAACTCATACTATGGCGCCGAAGCTATTCGACAACAGCGCGGCCGAAACGAAATTAAGATTAAAGTTCGCCTGCCACGCGAAGAACGAAAGAGTGAATTCAGCCTAGAAGAGCTGATCATCCGAACCCCTGCGGGCATTGAGGTGCCCTTGCGAGAGGTCGCAGAAGCCAAACGAGGGCGCGCCTATACCTCAATCGTTCGACGCGAAGGCCAACGCGTTGTCTCGGTCTCAGGTGATGTAGAGCCCGTCGACCAAACCCCTCAAATTCTCACCGCCCTTCAAGACGACTTGCTCCCCCCGATTCTACAAAAATATAACGGCCTCTCCTACTCCTTCGAAGGGCGAGAAGCCGATCGACGTGAAAGCGTCGATGGGCTGATAAAAGGCTTACTGGTTGCCCTGCTACTCATCTATGTATTATTAGCAATCCCGTTCAATAGTTATGCACAACCATTAATTATCATGGTCAGCATCCCATTTGGGATTGTCGGTGCGGTGCTCGGACATCTGTTGCTGAATTATAGTCTAAGCCTCATTAGCCTCTTTGGGGTGGTGGCGCTATCGGGTGTAGTCGTGAATGATGCACTGGTCTTCATCGATTTTGCCAACCAACGTCGCCGAGCAGGCTTGGCCCTGCATGAAGCGGTACGCAGTGCAGGTATTCAGCGCTTCCGCCCCATCATCCTGACCACCTTAACCACCTTCTTTGGATTGATGCCCATGATTGTTGAGACCTCCCGGCAAGCACGCTTCCTCATTCCAATGGCGATCTCACTAGGGTTCGGCATTCTCTTTGCCACCGTCATTACCCTGCTACTCATCCCCTCGCTGATGCTGATTCTAGAAGATATTGCTGCGCTCTTTAAACGCAAGCATCAATAATACCGCACAACGAAATGTATGCTTGGTCGATCTGTTCATTCATAATTCGATGCGCATATTTGGGTGCTTCCTGTATTTCACCGGTCGCATTCTTGAGCCGTTGTTGAATGACTTTCTCACTATCAGTCCCTCGCGTACGTAAGCGCTGCTCTAAGACCTCCAACGAAGGTGGTTCAATAAAGATATCCAGAAACCCGCGACGGATCAAACTGCGCTCCTCCATCTGCGCCAACGCATTTCGAATCTGGCTAACGCCCTGCACATCGATATCCAAAATAATATGTCGCCCCTCTTCCATCGCGAATTGAATGGTATCTACCAGGGTGCCATATCGATTTCCATGCACTTTCGCATGTTCCAAAAACTCGCCTCGGCGAACACGCTTCTTAAACTCGCGATCAGATAAAAAATAATAATCAACCCCATCCTGCTCCTCGCCTCGTGGAGCCCGAGTTGTGCATGAAATCGAATAATCCATCTCCGAACGTTCCGCAACAAGACGATTGCACAACGTAGTCTTACCTGTGCCCGACGGCGCAGAAACCGCGATCAATAAAGGGCGCTCCGTGCGCATAGGCAACGGCGGCGGAGTCGTTAAACCCGGATGTGTTGGAGGGGCTCCTTCTTGCATGCCTACTCCACATTCTGAATCTGTTCACGGATACGCTCTAATTCTGTTTTGAACTGAACAACCGTTTGGGTGATGAGTGAATCCGATGCTTTTGATCCAATCGTATTAATTTCACGAAACACTTCTTGGCAAAGAAAATCGAGAGGACGACCGGCGGGTTCTTTCGAGCGTGAATGACTTCGCATCTGTTTTAGATGGCTCCGCAAACGAATCAGCTCCTCGGTAATATCGCTCCGGTCAGCAAACAACGCCACCTCTCGAATGATGCGCTCATCCTCCGCCCACTCCTCTAACCCCTGCTCTGCTAATCGTGCCAACAGACGCGTTCGATACGCAGCCGTCAGTTCAGGCGCCCGCGCAATCAGTTCATTTCGCATCGCTTCCAATTGGTCGATTCGATCACGTAAATCGAGCTCAAGCTCTCGTCCTTCAGCAGAACGCATCTTTTTCAAAGCACGAAGCGCTTTCTCCATTGCACGCGTGAACAACACGCCTAACTCCTCGCTTTTCGGAAGTGTTGCCTCCACCTGTAGCACATCGGGCATTCGCGCCAATGTCTCAAGTTGGATCGGCTCGCAGCTGCCTAGCGTCTTCGAAAGACGCTCTAATGCCTCGACATAGGAAGATGCCAAAGACGGATCCATGACCACCCGCGTGGCAGATCCTTTGATACTCTCCAACCGAACGCTACCGCTGATACGGCCGCGAGAAAAAAGATCTCGAATAAGCGTATGCATGCCTGACTCAAACGCCTGAAGGGCTCGCGGCAGAGCCACCTGAATATCAAGTTGCTTTCGATTCACCGAGCTGAGTTCAACAGCAATTCGGAAGCCACCACCCGTGGCGCTCCCTTCTCCATAACCTGTCATGCTCTTAAGCGCCATGCTCGATGCCTTGCTCCGCTTTCCATTCGGCGATCTGTTGCACATCCTTATCGCCTCGTCCCGAAACATTCAGAATCACGAGATCATCTTTCGTAAAGGTACCGGCTTCGCGAATCATCCAAGAGACCGCATGCGAACTTTCTAGCGCGGGAAGGACCCCTTCCCACTGCGATAACTTATCAAATCCATGCACCGCTTCTTCATCGGTTACAAACGGATATTCTGCCCGACCCAAGTCGCGGAGCAAACTATGTTCCGGACCAATCGCCGCATAGTCCATACCGGCACTGATGGAGTGAGTGAGTGCAATCTGCCCGTCCGGATCTTGCAATACATACGTCTTCGTGCCCTGTAAAATCCCCACTTGATCTTGGGCGAACCGAGCCGCATGCATATTTCCTTCCACGCCAAATCCGCCAGCTTCAACCCCGATTAGACGAACGCCTTCGTCTTTAATAAATGGATGAAAGATGCCAATGGCATTACTTCCGCCACCCACACAAGCCACGATCGCTGTCGGCAGTCGACCTTCCTGCTTTAAAATTTGTTTACGTGCTTCCCGGCCAATCACACTCTGGAACTCTCGCACCATCAACGGATACGGATGCGATCCCAACGCCGACCCAATAATATAATGGGTGGTCCGCACATTCGTGACCCAATCCCGCATCGCCTCGTTGACCGCCTCTTTTAACGTCTCTTGCCCGACTGTTACCGGAACTACTTCTGCACCCATACTCCGCATGCGGAATACATTCAGCGCCTGTCGCTCCATATCAATCCGCCCCATATATATGCGGCATTCAAAACCAAACATCGCACAAACCGTCGCCGTAGCAACCCCGTGCTGCCCCGCACCGGTCTCAGCAATAATGCGCTTTTTCCCCATCCGCTTCGCCAGCAGAATCTGACCCATCGCGTTATTAATCTTATGCGCTCCGGTATGGCAAAGATCCTCTCGTTTAAGGTAAATCCGAGCGCTGCCCAGCTCCTCCGTCATCCGCTCCGCTAAACATAGGGGCGTTGGCCGCCCCACATACTCCCGCAAACAATGCCGTAGCTCCTTCTTAAACGAGGGATCTTTCTTCGCTTGTTTAAACACACGAGTGAGCTCATTTAGCGGCTCCATCAGCGTCTCCGGCACATACATGCCGCCGTATTTTCCAAAATGACCTTTATTATCGGGCTGGGTTGCTTTCATCTCTACTCCACTCAAAACTTCAACACTTACGACTATTCGGTTGAAATTCAAGTAGATTGCATCAGGAAGCCGATTGATTCAACTGACCCGTTACGCATTCAAGAGCGGTTGCGAGCGAAATCGGCTGGTGTAGACCGACCGCCTCCGCCAACAACTGCTCCGGTGAGACCCCCTTCTCTAATCGAGAACGGAGACTGACCGCATGCTGCCTCTTGCTCCATTTATTTCCCGCTTCATCGCACAACAACGGATGATGTAGGTAGGTCGGAGCCGGTGCATCAAAAGCATGGAAAAGTTGAAGCTGACGCCCCGTGCTAGGCAGCACATCTTCGCCCCGTACCACATGACGTATCTCTTGCTGAATATCATCACAGACACAACAAAACTGATAAGTATACTGCCCAGTCCGATCTCGGATGGCAAAATCACCACACTGTTGCGCGGGCACGTGCTCCTGCCATCCAAGCCGCTCATCCTTAAACCTCATCCGATCCGGTCCCACCCGGAACCGAACTGTATGCCCTTCCAACGGCAACTTCTTCTCTGAACACCTACCGGGGTAAAACAGTTCTGGCGCACCTGCAAGCTGCAGGTCGGCCAGCTCCCGCCGCGAACACGCGCACCCATAGACCAAGCCCGCATCTTGCAGCATTGCTACCTGCTGGTCATAAAACGTCACATCATCCTGCTGCCGCAGCACATCACCCCGCCACGCCATTCCAAATGCCGCTAGGTCGGCAAACAACGCTTTTTCATACGCCGGACGCGCCCGACTTCGATCATGGTCCTCAATCCGCAAGCAAACTGGCACTCCCATACGCTCGGCATAAGCATAGACCCACAAGAGATGATAAAGATGACCCAGATGCAAATATCCAGTCATACTGGGCGCCACGCGCGTGGCCATTAGCAGCCTCGAGCAGCACGTAGAAAGGCTTCCACCTTAGCGAGATCTTTTTTCCCGGGCTCACCCTCGACCCCAGAGCTCACATCCACACCTGCCGGTGCCACGGTCTTCACCGCCTCCACCACATTTTCGGGCGACAACCCGCCCGCCAAAAGAATCGGCTGCTTGATTGCCTTCACCAATTGCGCTGATTTTTCCCAATCGCACAGCTCACCCGTGCCGCCCACCGTATCGGGATTATAAGAATCGAGCACATATTGATCGAAGGGGAAATAGCTCTCCGCAAAGTATAACTCTTCCGGTTTCATCGCGCTCCAAAACTCGATCCCTTGGAAAAAATCACGATCGGCCCACCAATTATCCGGAATGCGATGAACCTGAACCGTATCAAAACGACCATATTGAATGGCATGCGCCAATTCCCGCTCATTCGGGCAGACAAAAACCCCGACGCGCCGCATCCCTTCCGGCGTCTCCCACTCACCGACCTTTTCAGGCTCCACATATCGTGTCGACTTCGGCCATTGGATAAACCCCACCGCATCCGGCTGAAGCGCCGCAACCGCCTCCAGATCTTCTCCGGTGGTAATGCCACAAATTTTCGTAAAACAACTCATCTCATTCGTTGATTCTTAAAGCTCGATTTCAGCAATCTCTTCCGCTACTTCTGTCGCGGCTTCCATGGCAACCGCCTTGTTTTCTTCGCTGTTATCAAAGAAGAGTGGGTTTTGGCCTTCCGCCCACACCACGTCTATTTCATTGATCCCGATAAATTCAAATCCATGCCGGATTTGACGCGTTAACGCATCACGGTCATCATCTTCCTTGTAGATGCCACCGGAAGAAACCAGCATGACAATCCGCTTGATGTTATGTAGCCCCTGAACCCCATCTTCCTTGCTGATCGAGAATGTATGCCCAGGTAATAAAATCTGATCGATCCACGCTTTCATAATCGCAGGCACGCTGTAATTCCACATCGGCATTGTTAAAACCAACACGTCCGCCGCATTGAACTTTTCAATTTGCCCAGTTGCATAGTTCAACGACATCTCTTCGACCTTTGAAGGTTCATATCCTTCATTAAAAACCGGATACCAAGCCCGCTTGTAAAGATCGTAGCTATAGAACGGAGGCTTTTCGTCATATAGATCCACATTCACCAGCTCTACTTCAGGCTTTAACTCAATCAACTTCCCAAAAAATGCCGAAGCAATCTGCTTTGAAATCGACTCTTCCGTTGGCTTCGGATTCGCACACACATGTAAAATATTCATAATTCACTCCTAATGATGATCACTCGAAAGAAAGTTAACTACCGCTATTTAGAACGAGATTCAACCTCATAACCGAAAAAGCTCGAATCAATCGTGCTCTTTTGATCACATTTTATTGTCACACCACTCACGAGAGCATACAGTCACGCAACGTTTTGATTAGAGAGGAAGATAGATGGCACATATCACCGTTCCGGCAGGAGAAGAAATTCTTGATAAAGAGATTCAGGTTCTAGACCACGGCTTCGTTCGGCTGGTCGATTATATGGGAAGCGATGCACGCATCGTGCAAACCGCTCGCGTCTCCTATGGCGAAGGCACCAAAACCTTACGCGAAGATGCCGGCTTGATCGATTATCTACTGCGCCACGAACACACCTCTCCTTTCGAGCACGTTGTTTTTGAGTTCCATGCCAAAATGCCTATCTTTGTGGCACGCCAGTGGATTCGTCACCGCACCGCCCGCCTCAATGAAATATCAGGTCGCTATTCCGTTATCAAAGACGAGTTCTATGTTCCAGAGCCTCAACACATCAACTTCCAAAGCAAAGACAATAAACAAGGGCGAGACGTAAACGATGTGCCACCTGAACTGCGCGAAAAAGTGGTGGCGCTTTTGGCGCAAGACCAAGAAACCGTCTACAAAAATTATGAAGAGATGATTGATGATGATATCGCGCGCGAACTCGCACGGATCAACCTCCCCCTCTCCACCTACACCGAATGGTACTGGCAAATGGACCTCAAAAATATGTTCCATTTTTTACGCCTTCGCATGGATCATCATGCGCAATGGGAGATCCAAGAATACGGGCGAGCGATGGCACAAATCGTCAAAGCGGTTTGCCCGCTGGCCTACGATTCATTTGAACGCCACATGGTCAACGGAGCTCGATTCTCAGATCATGAACTCGCCGCGATTCGCGCCATGCTAGAGGGTCAAGAAAACCCCCTCGAAGGACGTCGACTGAAGGAATTTGAACAAAAGCTCTATCCCGCGGAATAAGCTTTAAGCACCTGCTGAACAACCGCATCCGCAGACGACTTGGTTCCCAGTATCTCGCGAACCGACGCAAATCCCTCCATCATCTCACGCCGGGGCGTCCCCTCTTCTAACAGCGGCATCAACCGATCGACCAAGGCATCCGGGTGCGCTTCCCTTTGAATCAACTCTGGGCACACCTCTCGGTCTGCTAAAATGTTCACTAACCCTACATGCGAAATATCAAGGACCGCTTTTGCAACGCGATAGGTTAACACGCCGGTTCGATATACCAACACATGGGGTATATTCAACAGCGCAGCTTCCAAGGTAGCGGTTCCCGATGCCACCCAAGCTGCATCAGACTGGTCCACCACCGACGGAGTATGCCCAATTATTATTTTGATCGAGATAGGCAAATCCATGTTACTAATGACCTGCGCAATATACGGACTCGGAACCGCGAGCACGAAACTACATTCGATTTCCCGCTGCATTCGAATCGCAGCGTTCACCAGTACCGGTAAAATTCGCTCAACCTCCTGCTTCCGACTTCCCGGCAACAACGCAATCCGCTTCCCTTTACCCCATGGAACAAATTCACGCGATGCGGTCTTCACACGCTCGACCTGCTCCACCAATGGATTCCCCACATACATGGCCGAAATATTATTTTCTTGAAGTAACGCAACCTCAAAAGGAAAAATAACGAACATTTGATCCACGTACGTTCGCAGCGCTTTAAGGCGACGGCGATTCCACGCCCAAAATTTGGGGGAGATATAATAATAAACCTTAATGCCCCTTTTCTTCAGCGCCCGTGCCAAGCGCATGTTAAACCCCGGATAATCAATCAACAAAGCCGCTGCCGGCTTCTGACGATCTACTTCAGCCAACATCCGCTTCATCACTTTTTTCAGAAAAGAATAATTACGCAATACTTCACCCAGCCCCATGAACGCAAGTCGGTTATTATGCTCTACTAACGTGACACCCGCCTCCTTTAGAGGATCTCCACCCAAACCAAACAACGCCATCGACGGATGCGCTTTTTTAATGAGACGAACCACATCAGCGCCATGCTGATCCCCCGAAAACTCGCCCGCAGAGATAAACAACGAATCGCTCACCTCAGCGACTCCGTTGCGTAAATCGCAATGTCAGTAGCCTTCGCAAGGGCCACCGTCTTTGCACGATCAAAAATCAAGGTAGAGCCCGACTCAATCGCCAGACACGTGCCACCAGCCCGCTTCATTGTTTGAATGGTCGACGGACCAATAACCGGAACATCAAATCGGAAATCATGTTCGATACGCGGCATTTTTACCACCACCAAACCTTTACCCCCAACACGCCCAGCTCGATGAATCGTTTGATCCGTCCCCTCCATCGCCTCCACCGCCACAATGTAGCCCGCTTTAATCACAATGGTTTGCCCAACATCAAATACACTCTGCTGCCGCAAATAACGAATTCCCAAGCCAGCGTCTGATTCTTCATCCGCCGTGGGTGCGCGCGAACTGATCACTCCCGGAGATGGCACATGCTGATCCATAAAGCTATGGGCTGGGATTACCGTGGCACCAACTGACTCAATTTCCTGAATCACCGCCGTAAAAATCGTATGTGCATTGCGTATCGGCAAGTTTGCTAGCATCGTTTTGGCCGCCTCGTCAAAACGCAAACTAAAGAGATGACGCGGTGCAATTTGCCCAACCATCATCACCGTTGAAATCTCGCTCGTCTGAATACACGCCAAAAGCTCTTTCATCGAACCAAATCGAAGCCAATGCACGCGATCCGCTAATTTCAAACCACGGGCATCGGTTTCATGCTTAAAAGCAATCACCTCAATACGCTGAACTCCCGCCGCCCGTGCCGCCTCAATCACGAGACGCGGATATTCGCGTCGACCGGCAATTATAAGTAAGCCATCTATTCTCTGCATTCAGATACGGTGCCATAAATGATTAAGCAATCAATCTTATATGCACGACCTCTTAGGCCGCATCTTCCTTATCCAACTCAAATAAGAGCGTATCATTCACCTGTCGTTGAGAGGCGAATGATTTTTTTACTGGGCGCACATTCTTCATATATGCTTCCCGTTTCAGCCTAAACCGAACCGGCTCTTTTGCCACATACTTGAGTAACATCATTAAAAGGGCTCCCGTAAGTAATCCCACCGGAAACCATATTATTTGCAGGATAGAAAAAATATATCCTACCGGACCCGCCCACGCTCGGCCCAACGCAAGTCCTGCTCCCGTCACAGTCATTAACACCAACCCAGTTGATAAATAAATCACCTCTGCCCCTAAATACTGTGGCCAAGGCTGAGGCGTTTGCCATACACGCAAAAGCGCGGTCAAAAAAAGCGTGACAATCCCCCACATCAGACAAACCACCAGAGAACGTGCAATAGCTTGTTGGCGGCGCGATAGTTTTTTCCAAACGATTCGAAGTGACCATTTATACTTCCGATCTGAAGCAGGATTGTCGGCTACTCCAGTTAGCTGATAGACCACACCAAAACGGAGCGAATTCGTATTCTGAACCATCTTCCTGTACGCACAAAGAGAGCCAATCAACGAACACATGCTCAACAAAATCCACCCGCCCAGATAAAGTATCACATCGTCTTGCACATCCTGCTGAAACCACAATCGGACGGCTTGCCCCACGCACAATACGGTGAGTGCAACCATGATGCTCAAATAGAGACGTTTCGGGTTCATTATTTTCATGAAAAGGACGTTATCCCAATCGGATGAAAGAAAAAAAGCATGGTCGATCCATGCTTCTTTCCTTACCACTCATGTGTGAGCAAACTTAGTTCTCAATCAGCTCTAGCTTCTCGCCAGATTCGAGCCATTTCTTAAGAATAATTTTGCAATATGCACCCGTTGAAATTTGCATAGATTTCGCCCGACGTTCAATTTCATCCGCCATTGGCTTTTTCATATTTAGACCTATTGTCTTCGTGCCTTTTCCCATTGGATTAGTAGCCATAATGTTTATTCCTTTATTTAAACTTTTACTCAACGTTTACTTGTTCGCATCTGCATAAAATAAATTTCATTGAAATCTCGCTTCTTACTCAGAGAGCATAAAAACAGAATGAATTTTATTAACTTGAATGTTAGTAAACCTTTTTTGCATTGGTACGTCAACCTGCCGGACGGGGTATATTCGGGGGATCAAGCAGTCCAAGCAAAGAGGCCTTTTTTAAAGCTTCTTTTCGGCCTTCTACGTGCAATTTTGAATAAATATTCTTAATATGAGAATGAACGGTATGTGGGCTAATTCCAGCCGAGTCCGCTATTTCATGGTAGGTATAGCCCCCTGATATTAGATTCAAAATCTCGCGCTCTCGGAAAGAGAGATAATCAACCTCTGCATAGAGCTTATTCTTCCAGAAAGATTGAATGACTTTACGGGCAACCGAAGGGCTCATCGGTGCGCCCCCCTGTTTTAATTGATGAATACTGTCGATTAATCTCTCCGGAATATCTTCTTTAAGAAGAAAACCGTAGGCCCCTGATCGTAATGCTTCAAAAACAATTTGATCCTCACAAACATGCGTAAATACGAGCGTAAGTAGGGCCGGATTTTTTCGCATCGCCGCGTCAATCCATACCAAACGGTTTTGCTTCCTATCATCCAAATCCATTAACAATACATCGGCTTTTATTTCACCATGGGCCTCAGCAAGAGATTGTTGGTTATGGTAAATACCCACCAATTCCATTTCAGAATCAGCCGATAGAACCAACTCCATCTCTTTCAGCAGATTCCACTCCTCATAAACTATCGCAATACGTATCATTTAACTACTTTATATATCTTGGTAAGATTATTTCAACTGTTATTTTATTATTTTTTGAGCTCACCTGAATAATTCCATCGAACAGCTTAATAATTCGTGCTGCCAAATGAGCTCCAAGCCCAAATTCCTCTCCCGCCTTAAAGATATCACGCGGCCCACGGATCCAGGAACAACAATTGCGCTTCATGAATAAAATCTAAATGAGCCAATACCGGCGGAGAATGAAGTCCACAAAAAACCGCCAAGGCGCCTGCATCTAATTCAATGGCCTTTAAGTTCTCGAGACTTTGCCTCGAATTTCCACGATGATCCATACGAATCAAATCAACGGGCTTTCCACCAATCTGATAATCCGCCATATCCAATGCGGTACGGATGCCTTGCTCAATCGCTAGTGAAGACGAACGGCTTCCTGTAAAGTCCGCATCCAAATAAATCCGATATCGATGCGTTTCCGTCCATCCATATAGGCTACATCCAAGCAATATTCCTAAGATGATAAATCGTTTTTTCATTTCTAAAAATTATACCTTAATCCCGTACTCAGACGATTGGCAGAATATCCCCCACCCGACTCAAAATCAAACCCCATCAAAAGTGAGAAAGAGCGATTCATTCGCAACTGAGCCGACAACCCGACCTCTAACAAGCTTTTTGCCGGCGTTAATAACGGCATTTGGTAAGTAGCCGCACCATTCGACAAACGAAAATCAACCTCATCCTCAAATACACTCATATGATTCATCCATCTTACTTTCACCTGCGTCAAAAGTTCCCGCCCGATAAATCCACGCCGGAAAACTCCCAACAGCCCCATACGCATCTGCATACTCGTCTGCGAAATGCTTTCTAGCTCCACCGGCACACTCGTCTGGCTTGTATCCGTCACCTCATCCTGAGAATACGAACTAATCAAAATTCCAATCTCCGGAATCCACGCACTCCGCTCATCCTTCATCATATAACCCGTTCCCAAATAAAAACTTGTATCCGTCGCGGCATATTGCGCCTCTAAAGCAAAGAGCCCCTCCGATTCAAAATCAAGCGAAGCACTCGCCGCCGAAAGACTCCCCTCAACAAACCACCCCTCAATCCCATACGAGACAAATCCACTCACATGCGTTCCAACACCAGTATAATCCCCCGATTCATCCATATTCATCGTTTGACTATATGCGCCTCCCGCCGCACCAAAGAGCCACTCGCCAACGCCCACATCAACGCCCAACATCGAGCCTACACCGGTTAGATCATACCCTTCAAAAACACCATCTTGAGAAGCCGACCCATTCGCCGTATATCCTTTCACCCAAATGGAGCTCCCCCCCACCGAAGTCGCCGGGGCACGAGCCCCCCGCGGAACCGATCGCGGCCCCATCATCATCCGGCGCTCCGTAGCTCGATCGCTGATCGAACGAAACACACCATTACGTAAGTGACTCATCGCGCGCGGCAATGCCACCGACCGCCCATACACCTTATTCAAATCCTCGGCCGTTGGATTCACCGCCGCCGAGAAAACCAAATCCACCATCCGAGCCGCCTCATCACTACTCAAGGTATCAATCTCCATAAGAATCTGATCCAGTGTTGAGCCCGTAGCAACCGTTATGCCATTGGTTGCAT
Source organism: uncultured Verrucomicrobiota bacterium (assembly GCA_913065005.1). Classification (GTDB taxonomy): domain Bacteria; phylum Verrucomicrobiota; class Kiritimatiellia; order Kiritimatiellales; family Pontiellaceae; genus Pontiella. Next base: position 60,895 of record CAJYAJ010000003.1, read on the forward strand.
CCGATAAAGAGCGTCGATCAAAAACAGCAAACAACCCCTCATCCGTTGCGTACCACTCTTTTACATCAAATCCATTTGCCGCCTCTGTGTTCACCGCTTCATCTAATATAAAGCCACTTGATGCCTGCAAAATTTGATTCGTGTATCGATTCATAACGGAATAATTACTAAACGACTCTCCGTCTAATCGAATCGTTGTTTCTGGCGTCAGCTGAATTTGCGTCGCGGACAACCGAGGTGCGACCACCCCATTCGTAGTGGCAAGCAATGAAAGCGTCGCATCGGCTTCCTGAATATAGGTGCCATTCCATGTCAGCGAATGGGTTCCCAAATCAACTACGCCATCCAACACCCGCAATGTCTCAAAAGAAGCATATGCATCGAACGACTGCGCCTCTATCTGCTGATCCGTATTCACTCGCAATGTATCAGCCCCTCCACCCGCATTTATTTGGGTGAGTGCTGAATCCCCGCTGGTTACAGTCCATATATCACCTCCACTGGTCAGCTCAACCTGCTCAAAGTTTCGATAGAGACTAGAAACCCCGATATCAGATGAATCGCTGAGTGCGCCCATGAGGACGTCTGTATCGCTGCTCCCTAAGGCATCAATCCAGGTCAAAGCCTCATCTCCAGAAGTGATCGTCCACGAGCTGTTGCCATCATTCAGCCTGACTCGTTCAAAATTCCGGTAGAGATCAGACGCCCCCATTGAGGAGGAATCCGTCAGCGCACCGATTAAGGTATCCGCCCCTCCCTGCGCATCCACCCATGTCAAATCATCATCTCCGGAGGTGACCGTCCAAACGTCCGAAATACTCCTCAAAGAAACCTGCTCAAAATTCCGATAGAGTTGAGTCGCCCCGATGGAGGTAGCATTCTCCAGATTCCCCGATAGAAGATCTTCACCATTGCCCGCATCTATGTAGGTCAATACGGTACTATCCGTTGTATCCACTTCCCATATATCTGCAAACCCACTCAGCAAAACCGCATCAAAATTGCGATATCGATCATCTGAACCCATATCACCTGTATTAGCGGTTATTCCGCCCGTTGCGTTTTCATACGAGAGCGTATAATTGGCCCGGGATGCATCAATATAAAACGATTCACCATACCCATCTGTTGCATCCCAAACGGAACCAGTAGAGGAAAGAAGCGCACCTTCAAAGTTTTGGTATATTCCACTGCCACCGATATCAGCTGCCTCCACTTTATAATTCTCAAAATCAAGTACATCACTTCCTCCTCGTGCATTCAGACTCCCTAGCACAGCATCATCTGCCGCCGCCAACCACGTATCTGCTTCCTCAGACAAACCATAAAGCTCAAAGCCCGTATTATAGGTTTCCGCGCCCGCAAATACCGCGTTCGAATACGTCCCCCCATCTTTCCAAGCAAGCATATCATTATTTCCACTTCCACCATCCACAATGAAGTTAGTTCGCGCCACATCCACAAGCGTTAATTCCCATATGTTCGATACTCCATCCGCCAACTCAATACGCTCAAAAGACTGATACGTTTGCCCAATCCCAAGCGCCTCAGAACTCGTTACTTGGGCCTCTGTAAACGCGAGTGTATCCGCCAACCCATTCGTTGCAAAAAAAGTAGTTGCGGTTATATTCGTGCCGCTCACCAACTCAAGCCGATTAGAAACGCCCGTAAAAATCACGTTGATCTGAGACATCGAGCCACCTATATTCAAAAGATCCGCCACTTCCAACGTAGCCCCCACAACACCCACAACTGATCCCGCGATGCCCATCCCTGCATCCGCTTTTAATAACGCACTCGAATCGCTCAGCAAAATAACATCGCCGCTCGCAAGTTGGTAAAAAGAGTCCAACTGAACCGTACCCCCCTCAATCTCCAACTGTTGTATCGATGAAGAAACCTCACCCCGAAGAGACAGCTCTCCCAACCCCGCTTTGCTAAAACTCCCATTCAGCGTAACGTTTGAGCTGATCGACAAAACAGCACTTGCATCCGCCTCAGCACGCACGAGCAAGCCACTATGGATGACTCCCCCATACAAACTTAGATCAGCCGTACTCCCTGCATCCACCTGCTGATAGATGCCATACCCATCCTCATATGCACTCGAAAAACCCGCTCCACCACTGAAAGTGCCTCCAAAAACAGTATTCGTTCCATTCTGCAAATAAAGTCCACTCCCGCCGACTGCCACCAACGAAGGAAGGAACCCAGCCTTATCCCCATCGCCCCCCTCAAAGAAACCATTTGAATTGGATATCACATTATTCCCGCTCGCGGTAAGTCCGTTAATTGAAGTCGCTATCACACGACTTGAGAGTTCACTGTACCCAGCGGTATTCCCCATATAATCACCACTCGTAATAATCGCATTATTTGTGCTCGTCTGAGCAAGAGTGCTAAAGACGGCTCCTATGAAAACGAAAACAACCCCTCGCTTTGTTAATTGCATCCATGTACCCATTTTATCAACCTCTTCCTAAAATACGGTTATCGAAGCACGTTGAAGTTCATCCACAACCAACGTGTCTTTTGCAAGCGGCTGCAACTCCACCAAAATCTCAGCGGGCGAATCCGGGCCAATGCCAATAACGCGCCTCGCATACCCCTCCAAATAAACCTCGATCAGTCGCTCCGCCTCTGCCAACAAAGCAATCGGCGCTGTTCCCAACACTTCCCGCTTCCCAATGCGCGCCACCGTTGCCCCCGGCGGTTGTGTTCGCAACTGTTTCAGCGGGATGGGATCTAACTCCACCGCCACCTCAACTGGCGAATCCGGTGAGAGTGTTACGGTTTTAGGATAATAACCCTGCTGCTTCACCTCAAACGCCCGCACTTCACGGATCTGGATTGTATAGGGCAACACGCCCAACTCATCACCACCACCAGCGCCATAGACAACCGCCTCACTAGAACCTAAAAGCGTAACCGTGGGAACCGGAATCAACTCCACAAACACCTTACTCGGCGACCGCTTATTGATCATATAATAGGCTGGCTGATAGCCCTCCAATGAAAACTCAAATTCCGTTCCCTCTTCCGCCGAAATATTCGCCGGCGTACGCGCAATCGCATCCCCGACCGCTCGATCCGAAACCAGGGCCCCCGCAGGCGACGTAACAAACGTAGCCGCCCGAAAACCCTCCAGTGGCTCCATCTTCACCTTATATGTTTTATTCGGCTCCAACGTCATCGGAAACGGTTGATAACCCTCCTTCTCCAGCACCACGACTTCAGAACGAGAAAGAGCCAACTTCAAAGACGTTTTTCCCAACTCTTTACTATCACCCGTACGAACCACACGCACATCCGTCGGCACCGTATTCAGAATCGTTGTCCGAACGCGATCCAAGCGTACTTCCACACTCTTCTGATCTAACGAAGAGATCAAAACGTCTTGTTCCACATACCCCGCTTTTTTAACGGTAAAAACCCGCTCACCTGAAAACTGCTCAAACGGATAAGGGGTCGAACCAATTTGCTCTGTACCCTCAAAAAGGACCGCCCCCTCGGGGATGGAGGTTAACTCGAACGAAGCACATCCGCTCCATAACAACACACTCCCGACACAAGCACCCTGACAAATTTCTTTCATCCAAAAAGACGGTATCCTCAACTTCATTGCCTACTCCCCAACAGGTGCATCCATCACCATTCGATCAAATCCCAACTTCACTAAAAACTCGGAGAAAAACCACGTCGGCGGATCCTCATCGATCTCCATACGCCAGTCCACATACGCCTGCCATGCAACCGGATACGCACTAAATGGAACCACCTCGGCCTCCGCGTTAAGATCCGTACGGTTTAAAAAAGAACGATAATCATACGCACACGCCGTGTAGCCCTGCTCTTCCATAAAACGAAGGCGTCGATTCTCATCCACCCGCGAACTCAAATCACCCAAGTAAATTAAATCCACAGTACCCGACATAAAACTCTTCAACCAATCGAGCGATCCATCTTCAATAGAGCTCGGCAAAGAGTAGACCGCATGCCCAATCAACGCATGATAGGACCCATCAACATCCCGCATGCTTTCCACATATACCCGCGTTCTACGAGCCATCCCCTCAAAGGGTTTTTGCAACGAGCATTGTTCCAAAAGTTCTCCCGATAACCATGTATTAAGCTCATATCGAATCCCACTAATCTCCACCTGCGGAAGCCAACGTTCCGGCAGAGAAACCAAGGTCGACGAACCAGCCGCATTGCAACCAGGAACCAAGCCCGGTGCCACCAACGAAAAATGGCGTCTACTCATCGAACGCGCACCATCCAATCGAATTCGCCGACCCACAACCCGCTCCTCCTTCACCGAAATCAAGTCATCCATTCGATCCGCATCCAAAAAATGCACCACACTCTCCTCACCCGTTTCCGAAACCGAACACGTTAAATAAGTTCGGTTAAGCAATGCATCTTGATTAAATTGGTTTTCGTTCAACGTCACATTGATCGACTGCCGAACATTCGTCGCCAACAACGACAACAAAACCAGCGTCACGGTCAACGTGCATAAGGCCACGTCAGAGAACGATTCAAAGAACCCCTGATCCCCTCTATCTTCAAAAAACTCACTCATCAAACCGCAGCCCCATCTTCACCCTGCATAGGCACCAACGTAGACTCAACTTCCGCCACCTCGCTCAGCAATGCCGCCGCCTGTCGCAATCGATCCGCCAACTCTTTCGCCTGCCGACAACGCTGATCATCTTCCGTACGAGCCGCACGAGCCACCACGTCTTCCATAGCATCAACCGCCCGAGAAACCCCCCCGGTCAAGCGGTCAAGCTCCGCTCGCAATGGCGCATGCCCCGCCTCCACCACCGCCGTAATACCGCTCAATCCATCCGTAAGGTCCGCCATCTGAGACGAAACCGCCTCAGCAAACGTTTGCTGCGACTGCTCCATCGAATCACGCAACGGCACATGCCCCTCCTGAATCAAGTTCGTAATGCCTTTTAACGCACTCGAAAGCTCATCCATTTGCCCTGAGATCATCTCCGAGAAAGAAGCCTGCGTCTCCTGAAGCACCTCTTGCAACTGCCCCTCAAAAATAGTCCGACACCCCGTCATCGATTCACCAATCGCCCGAACCTCCCCAGAAAAATGCGAAAGAACCCGCTTCGCTTCAGCCAGTTCCGCCTCCAATTCGCTACTAGTTGATCGTCCCGCACGCTGACTCAATGGAGTAATCCAGCGCGCACCTAGCTGCTCGCACCCGGCAATCAACCGTGCAGCCGATCGCGCATTTTCCGTACACATCACCCGCAATAAAACACCCCCCAACAGCCCGCCAAAGAACGTGGTATAAAACGCACTCCCCATCCCCTCAACGGTTTGATTCATCCCACTAATCATCATTTCATAATCTTGACCGACCGCATTCAGTACGCTGCTGATACCCGTCACCGTAACAATCAACCCAATCACCGTGCCCAACAAGCCCGCCGTAATCAACACACCAGAGATAACCGAAATACTACGAATCGAGCTCAAAAAGCGATTCCGATAACTGCTCATCATCTCCGAAAAAGTAATTTGATTGCCCTGCTCAATCAGCGCCAATGAATCCCTAAATAGCTGCCCAAGCTCACCTTTAACCAAAGCAGGATCTCGCAATTGATCCAGCCGATCTAAATGCTTCATCTCAGCCGTAACGCGAAACGCCATTCTCAACGACTGGCTCAGCCCAAAGAGAAATACCAACAGAATAACCGTCGACATTCGACTGCTATCCGCCTCCAACCCCGTCGAAATATATTTCCATGTCACCGAAAAAAACGCACCCAACATAACGATGCCCAAAATTAACCAACGTAGCGTTGGCGCGAATGGTTTATTCACAATTAATCCCCTTTTAATAGTAAAAAAATTCCTCTTATTTAGGTCATATTATCAAATTAAACTATAAAATGAACGTATATTTTAAAATTAAATTTTTGTTACTTTGCATCTTGTAAAAAATTGGCATTTCTCCTGCCAACATCGGCAAATCCAACCTCCCCCCATTTTACCCACCTCCCCCCGCCAAACGAGCTACTCCAATGAGGTGCATATCATGGAACAGCCCCTCAAATTGAATAAATCACTTGAATAAAATGGGAATATCCTCACAGATTCTACCTTGCAATTTCACCCTACACCCGCATCATATGGCGCTTTCAAATAAAACCAACGCAGAGGAAAAAAGATGGCTGTAAAAAAAGTAGCCCTGCTAACAGCAGGCGGACTCGCCCCATGTTTATCAAGTGCTGTAGGACGTCTTATTGAACGTTACAGCGAGAAATCCCCCGACACCGAAATCATTGCATACATCAGTGGCTATAAAGGGCTTCTCCAAGGTCTCTCCATTCCCATCACCCCCGAGATTCGCTTGCACGCATCCACCCTCTACGCACACGGAGGAAGCCCCATCGGAAACAGCCGCGTAAAGCTAACAAACCAAGCCGACTGCGAAAAACGAGGCCTTGTTCAACCGGGCGAGAACCCGCTAGAAGTTGCCGCCAATCAGCTCGTTAAAGATGGCGTAGACGTTTTACACACCATCGGAGGTGATGACACCAACACGACCGCTGCCGACTTAGCCGCCTACTTGGCAGAAAACAATTATCAACTAAACGTCGTCGGTCTTCCCAAGACCATCGACAATGATGTCTTCCCCATTCAACAATCACTCGGTGCTTGGACGGCCGCAGAAGAAGGCGCCCGCTATTTCGCCAACGTGGTTGCCGAACACAATGCAAATCCCCGCATGCTCATTGTACATGAAGTAATGGGTCGAAACTGTGGCTGGTTAACCGCCTACACCGCGAAGATCTATCACGAACACCTTCAACAACAACATTTCCTCCCTGAACTCGGCCTCTCTCGCATTCGTAAAGATGTACACGCCGTCTTTATACCCGAAATGGAAATCGATATGGCCGCCGAAACCACCCGTCTAGGTCGAATCATGGATGAACATGACAACGTCAACCTCTTCATCTCCGAAGGTGCAGGCGTCGATGCAATTGTGAAAGAGATGCAAGCCTCCGGCGAAGAAATCCCGCGCGATGCCTTTGGTCATATCAAACTCGACGCCGTTAATCCTGGCGCTTGGTTTGGAAAACAATTTGCGAAACAAATTGGCGCTGAAAAAGTGTTAATTCAAAAATCAGGCTACTACGCCCGAGCCGCCGCATCCAACGCCGAAGATCTCGCCCTAATCAAAGCCTGCGCCGATGTGGCCGTCGATTCTGCCCAGCAAGGCATTGGTGGAGTTGTTGGTCATGATGAAGATCAAAATAACGAACTCAGAGCGATTGAATTTCCGCGCATCGCAGGCGGAAAACCCTTCAACATCGACGAACCTTGGTTTAACGAACTGCTCGCTGAAATCGGGCAAACCAAAGGGGCCCGGTTAGACGTAAGCCATTAGCCCTAAATCTGAGGAACCCGCAACGCCTCAGGGAGCGATGCCTGATGATAATGCGTAATCGCAACCGCAAGAGCATCCGCCGCATCCTCCTGCGGCTGCTCCTCCAACTGCAAAAGTTGCATGACCATTTTAGCCACTTGATCTTTTTGCGCACCCCCATTGCCCGTTAACGCCTGCTTCACCCGCCGAGGTGAATGTTCACACACCGGAATCCCCGCCTTCGCACACGCAGCTAGCACCGCACCCCGCGCCTGACCTAGCACCATCGCCGTTTTAGCATTCTTCGCAAAAAAAGCACCCTCAATAGCAGCGCACTCCGGCTGGTGCGTTTCAATCAAAGCCGAAATTTCCTCAAAAATATTCCAGAGACATTGCGAATGCAATTCCGCCGGTCGATTGTGAATTCGCCCATATGCAACTGCACGTAACTCGGGACCCCGAGCCTCAATAACACCAACGCCACTTGAACGCAACGACGTATCAACCCCTAAGATCCGCTGCCTCTTCACCCCCGACACTATTCACTATCCAATGCCGCCGCCACTTCATCTGAAATATCAAAGTTAGCATATACATCCTGCACGTCATCAAGCTCTTCTAGTGTATCTATGAACCTCACAATCGAACGCGCTTGATCCACATCCGTCACCTCCGTAATCAAATCCGGGATCATCGCAAGCTCCGACGAAGCCATCGTAATCCCCGCCTGAGTCAACGCATCTGAAAGTGCATCATAATCCGCCGGATCACTCAGCACCTCATATTGCGCACCCTCCGTCTTTAAATCCTCCGCACCCGCTTCAAGAACGCACTCCATGAGCGCTTCCTCTTCGACCCCATCCTTCTCAATAAAAATCTGACCCTTCCGTTGGAACATCCGGCTAACCGCCCCCTGCTCCGCCATATTAGCCCCCGCCTTGTTGAACGCATGACGCACCTCCGAAGCCGACCGATTCTTATTATCCGTCAACACCTTCACCACCACCGCAATTCCTCCCGCGGCATAACCCTCATAAGAACCCTCCTCGAGCCGACCGCCCTCTAGCTCACCGGTTCCCTTTTTAATTGCACGCTCAATATTATCTTTGGGCATCGAAACGCCCTTCGCCTTTTGAATCAACGCCCGCAATTGAATATTATCATCCGGGTTTCCACCACCGCCAGAAGCCGCCACCATGATCTCTTTCGCAATCTTACTAAAGACCTTGCCCCGTGCCGCATCCGCCTTTCCCTTTTTATGCTTAATGTTTGCCCACTTACTATGGCCCGCCATTGATCAACCCTCCCTATCCAATTGTTACTTTTGCAAACCCACGCTTACCCGACCGCAACACCATGCCCTCTTGAGGCATCACCATCGCACGCTCATCTGAAATACGCTCATCATCAATCCGCACCGCCCCCTGCTTCACCAGTCGCCGCGCCTCGCCATTGCTTTTCGTTAAGCCCGCCTGAACCATCAACGTCAAAAGCCCAATCTCCTCGGCTGGCACCCGCACCTCCGGAAGTTCATCCGGCAACGCCTTCTCGGCAAACACTCGCGTAAATTCAGCCGATGCATCTTTCGCCGCCGCCTGATCAACAAAGCGCTCAACCACCGCCTGCGCCAACCCATCTTTTGCCGCTCGAGGATGCAACGAACCCTCCGCCACACGCACACGCATCTGCTCAACCTCAACCTCAGGCCAACAAAGAATGTAGCTATAATATTTCCACATCAACTCATCCGGCACACTCATCAGCTTACCATACATCTCTCGAGGCGCTTCATCGATCCCCACATAGTTGTTCAAACTCTTGCTCATCTTCTGAACGCCATCAAGCCCCTCGATCAGAGGCAACGTCAATACACACTGCTGCTCCTGCCCCATCGCCTTCTGCAACTCACGTCCCAATAACAAATTAAACAGCTGATCCGTACCACCCAGCTCAACATCCGCCTCAACCATCACCGAATCATATGCCTGCACCAACGGATATAAAAACTCCACTATACTGATCGGCTGATTCGCCCCATAACGCTTCGCAAAATCATCGCGCGCCAACATCTGTGCCACCGTCACATGAGCTGAAAGCCGAATCACATCCTCAAACTTCATCTCACCGCACCACTCCGAATTAAATCGAACTTCGGTTCGATCCCGATCCAAAATCTTAAACACCTGCTCTTGATAGGAAGCTGCATTCTCCTTCACCTGCTCCCGCGTCAACGGCTTACGCGTCTGTGATCGACCCGAAGGATCGCCAATCATCCCTGTGAAATCACCAATAATAAAAACAACCGTATGCCCTAAATCCTGAAACTCACGCAACTTATTCAGCCCCACCACATGGCCCAAATGAATATCCGGTGCAGAAGGATCCGCTCCATACTTAATCCGCAACCCCCGCTTTTCATGCCCCGCTTTTTCCAGTTTCTTCTTTAACAACTCCCGTGAAAAAAAGTCGACGCTGCGCGCGGTCAAAATATCTATCTGCTCATCTATGCTCATTCTACCCGTGCTCCCTCTCCATTCTTTCATAAAAGGTATCGATACCCGCCCCCGCAAGCCACAAAAAAACCCGCTCGAAAAAGAGCGGGTTTTTTTGAGTCCATCTTCACGATTTACTCAGCAGGCTTCTCCTCTGCGGCAGCACCCCCAGGATGCCACTCTTCCAGCTGATCGCCAAACGCACTATCAAAGGCGCCCGACAAATTCACCAGCTCCTCACCTGATTGCAATCCTTCGAGCATATCCTCTTCCACCTCAAACTCTTCATCTGAGACCTTCGCCGCTTTCACACTCAAGCCAATTCGATGCTCCGTCGCATCCACCTTCACCACGCGCGCTTCAATATCATCGCCCACGTTCAGAACATCTTTCACCTTCTCAATATGATCATCCGAAATCTGGCTGATATGAATGAGCCCATCCACACCCTCTTCAATCTCAACAAACGCACCAAACGATGACACCTTGGTAACCTTACCCGTAACCCGTGTTCCAACGGGGTAGCGTTTTGCAATATCCGCCCATGGATCTTCCTGCGCCTGCTTCAAGCCCAAGCTAATCCGCTGGTTCGTTGAATCAATTTCAAGAACCACCGTCGTTACCTCATCGCCCTTTTCCAACATCTCAGAAGGATGATTCACCTTCCGCGTCCACGACATATCAGATACGTGAATCATCCCATCCACGCCCTCTTCAATCTCCACAAACGCACCATACGTTGTAAAGTTGCGCACCTGACCCGTCACCGGAGATCCAATCGGATATTTGCCGGCAACAATTTCCCACGGATTCTCTTCCGTCTGGCGCATTCCCAACGAAATCTTCTTATCTTCCGTACTTACGGAAAGCACCACCGCATCCACCTCATCGCCCATGCTCAACACATCAGCCGCACGCTGAACGCGTCTGGTCCAAGACATTTCCGAAACATGGACCAATCCTTCCACGCCCTCTTCCAACTCAATGAATGCACCATACGGCGCCAAATTCACCACCTTACCATGCACCCGTGCACCCGTTGGGTAGCGCGACTCGATCTCCTCCCACGGATTTTCCATGGTCTGCTTCAAGCCCAAGCTAATGCGTTCTTTTTCAAGATCCACATCCAACACCATCACATTCAACGCATCGCCCACCTTCAACTGTTCAGAAGGATGGTTAATCCGCCCCCACGTCATATCCGTCACGTGCAACAGACCATCGATCCCATCCAAATCAACAAAGGCACCAAAGTCGGTGATGTTTTTCACCACCCCCGGACGCACCTGCCCCACTTGGATATCCGCCAATACCTTCCGGCGAGATTCGCGCCGCGATTCCTCAATCAGATCCCGACGAGAAACCACGATGTTTTTACGTTCTAAATTAATTTTAAGAATACGGAACTCGTACGTCTTGCCCACATGCTCTTCCGGATTACGAACCGGTGTCACATCCAGCTGCGAGCCCGGCAAAAAGGCATCAACGCCCACATCCACAATGAAGCCACCCTTCACCGCGCTGCGAATCGTCCCCTCGACCACACTGCCCTCTTCACACTCATTCACCACATAGTCCCAGGCTTTTTGCTGTTCCGCCCGCTTCTTGCTGATCACAATAACGCCATCATCATCCTCCAGCCGCTCAAGGAAAACATCCACCTCAAGACCCACTGGGTTCTCTTCTAAATCTTTAAACTCATTAACGTCGATAACGCCTTCGGATTTGTATCCGACATCAATCGTAACATCCCCATCGTGCACCCGAATAATCCGGCCGGTTACAGTTGGACCGTCGGTGAAGTTTGCGAGTGTACCCTCATAGCGCGCGTCCGTGGCTGCGTCTTGCGCATCCCAATCTGTTTGTGTTGTCGTTTCCATATGCAAGCGGAAGCACGCGCTTCCAGACCTTTTGTTTTCTTTATTAATCCCGGGAATTCGCTCAGCCACTCAGCCGATTAACTTCTTCCACAATGGGCGCGAAATCATAGTTACTTCCGCACAGCTTGCAAGCCGGAAGTATCAGTTTAATCGGAATAAATCGGCATCCCTATTCCGGAATAAACAGCTTCTGACCAATGTAAATATTATCTGAAGAGAGCTGGTTCGCCTCCTGAATCGCCTTCACCGTCGAACCATATGCCACCGCAATCGCCGAAAGCGTATGCCCCGACTCCACAACATGTTCATACCCACTACCCCGCGCGGCCCGATCTACCGGCGTAGAAGCCAACTCCTTTTTCAACAACGTCTGTACCTTACTCACAACCGTCGCCTGCTGCGCCTCCGCCTGTCGCGCCTGTTCCTGAGCCGTCTGCGCCGCCACGGTCGCCCCACGAACCTCCATTCGAAGCTGTTCCAACTCCCGCCGCAACTCCACCTGCTCTGCCGACATAACATCCAGCTCTCCCTGCAAACGAAGCACCCGCTCCGCCGCATACCGCTGCTCCACCTGACGACGCGCCTCCGCCTGCTGCGCCTGCTCCACCGTCTGGCACCCACTCAGCAAACCAATCAACCATCCTAAACAGATCATACGACTCAACATTACGGTCTCCATAGATAAAGAAATCGCGGCCCCTCAACCAACGGCATTGCCGAAAGCGAAGGCATCCGAGCGCTCAAGAAGGCCTCCCAGAAATCCACCCTCTGCTCATAGCGCACCACATACAAATCATCCTCTTCAACCAACTCCGCCAGCTTCATCAGCGCCTGATCGATATAACCCACCCCATCAATCAAGCCCGCCTTCAATGCCGCCTCCGCCAAAAAAATTCGTCCATCCAACAACGCCCGACTCTCCAATCCACGCGCCTCCATAACCAGCCCCGCAAAGCGATCCTGCATTCCATCCACCACATCCTGCAACAACGCCACCTGATTGGTATTCACCTCTTCAAATGGATTCAACAAATCTTTATTTTTACCCGACTTAATCGTCACCGCTGAAAGCCCCACCTTATCACTCAGCCCCTTCATATTCAGGCTCTGCATAATCACCCCCACCGACCCCACGATCGACGTCGGCTCCGCCATCAAATAATCGGCCGCCATCGCCACATAATATGCCCCCGACGCGCCCACATCACGAATATGCACCAACACGCACCGTCCCCCTTCCGACGCCCGAAACCTCCGCAATGCCTCATACATTTCATCACTCGGCGTCACCGCTCCACCCGGCGAATCAACCTCCAAAAGAATCGCCCGAACCGCCTCATCCTCCGACGCACATCGAATCTGACGCAACAACGTTTCAACCGGATCCGGAGCCACGCCAAACAAGGTATCCTCCGCTCCCCGCATAATCACACCCGACAGTTCCAACCGAACCACCTTCACATCACCATACCCGCTCGACCAAACCTCCTCAAAAAAAGGCTCCGCATCCACCGGCCCCCCATCCGCCTCCGCCTCCGATCCAAAAAGAGCCGCCATCAAACCAAGATTTGCCACCCAACTTCCCACCAACAAAAAGGCAAGAACACAGATCGCCACCCAATAGCCCCATTTTGATTTACGTCTTCCCATCCCAACACTCCAAATTTGCACGTCAAAGCATACGCTTCCCCCACTTGAAATGAAACAATAAATCCATTATCTTACTAAAAAAGCATAACCCCCACCGGAGACCACCATGGACTTTATCGCCCACGCCCAAAAAACATTAACCATCGAGCAAAACGGGATCGCCGCAATCAGCCAACAACTCGACGACACCTTTAACACCGCCATCCAAGCCCTCCTCGACGCCATCGACCGCAACGGAAAAATTGTAATCGCCGGCGTAGGAAAAAACTGGCACATCGGCAACAAAATTGCCGCCACCCTCAACAGCACCGGCAGCCCCGCCGCGGTTATGCACCCCATCGAAGCCATGCACGGCGACTTCGGCCTGCTCAGCGACTCAGACATTCTCATCGCCATGAGCTACTCCGGCGCCTCCGAAGAAATCACCGCCCTACTTCCCCCCGTTAAACGCAGAAACATTCCCATCATCGCCCTCACCGCAGATGCCGACAGTCCCCTCGCTCGCCACAGCGACCTCATTCTCAACATCAACGTACCCGAAGAAGCCTGTCCCTTTAACATGGCACCCACCGCCAGCACCACCGCCACCCTCGCCCTCGGCGACGCCCTCGCCATGGTGCTCCTCCACGCCCGCGGGTTTCAGCTCGAGGACTACGCGCAACGACACCCCGGCGGCGCCATCGGCCGCACCCTCCTGCTCTCCGTACGCGACATCATGCGCACCCAAAAAAACTTTGCCGCCATTTCAACCGGACAACCCATCCGCGAAGCCATCCTTGCCATGACCGCCGCCAAATCCGGCTCCGTTGCCGTTCTCGACGCCCACCAAAAACTTCTCGGTATTCTCACCGACGGCGATCTGCGCCGCCACCTCATAGAAACCCCAGACCTGCTCGAAAAATCCGTCGACACCATCATGACACCCAACCCCATCACCCTCACCCCCGAGATGCTCGCCGTCGACGTCCTCAAACTCTATGAAACCCATAATATCGACGACCTCATCGTCGTTGATGATCAAGACCACGCCCTCGGCAGCGTCGACATTCAAGACATGCCCAAACTCAAAATCATTTAAGCCATTAGCTCTATTTTCTGGTTCAAATCGACTTCCTAATCGACGAAAA
>CAJYAJ010000004.1 GCA_913065005.1 uncultured Verrucomicrobiota bacterium
GATGATGGATAACTCGCAACAAAACTTTCCACCTCTATTTCCTGCAATCGATCCACCCACTCTTTTAGTTCATCAGTCGTTATATTTGATTTTTCTAACTTCCAAACAGCTACTTCAGGATCCCAAAAAACAGATTCTATCGCTTCCTCTCTCAAAACTTGTTCAATACGAACCAGGGATGAATGAACCGAGAAAATTTTTCGATCCTTATATGAAAGTGGATTTAAAAGATCAAAGAACGGTTTCACTCGATTTACCTCATGACGCTCTTCTTCACCATCAAACTGAATCTGAACCGGTTCATCAGGATCAGAAGGAATGAAGCACATAACTTTTTGAGTTTTTAATGCTTTCTCAGATCCAGCCTCAATCAGTAAAATACGACCTTCTGTTTTGGGTATTACGCCAAAACGCGTCACCATCATACCTTCTATAAAATCTTTTGTTTGCGCCATAATGCGCTTATCAACCGTCCAATTAAAAGGTTGGCTCATTCGCCAGACCTGATTGCTGCCAGATGCAAATTCAACTTTTTTTCCTGCATCAGACAAACGCAAATATTGCAACGACTCACCCATGAAATCAAATACCTGTGCAGCGCGAAATTGTGCCAAAGTACCTAATAACTCTTGAAGTAAGGATTCATTAACCAACCCAACTTGTTCGTCACCACCCCGACTTGCATATCGAACACCATCAAGCCCCATAACTTGATCACCAACATAAAAGGAGACGGCTCCACCCTGCACGCTAGAGAGAACCAACCGCATATACGGTTCATCAAATCCAAATGCTGAGTTTTCACTCTTATTTCCATCAATATATGAAGCCATTCTTGCTTCATTAAATCTTTCTAATAGACGCAAAATTGATACCTGATCAACCGATCCTGATCGGGGCTGAAATAATTGCCAGCCCTGATCATGACTACGAATTATCTGAATAAATCCGTCACTAGCAGTTCCGCTTATTTCAATTCGATCTGATTGCAAAATATAGTCTACAAAGAATCTATAATCATATAAGTCTTCAACCGAATCTGGGAGCATCTTCCACGCCGTTTTATCCATCAAATAGATCTCATCACCTCCTCGTAACATAAGATATTGAATCGAATTCAAACTAGACTCTAAACCAAACACCCATTCACGTTCTTGTCCTGATTGTCTTATCTTAATAAAGTCTGAAGGTGTATCTAACCCATAGTCGGATAGCGTAAAACCTCGCTGTTGCATCTCTTTAACTGAAAATCCATCCTCAAGAGTGATTAGCGCTAATTCACTTAAAAAAGCTCGAACCCCTCTCGGATCAGCACGTTCTAATCGATTCTCTTCTTCTCCTATCAACCAACCCTCAGCCGTATCAGAGCGACGCAATATCATCTGATTCGTCGACAAAGAAATAATCAAAGATGATAAATCTTTTTCATTTCCGATCAGCCTGTGCTTCTTTCCGATCACTTGAACGACCGAGCCCCGCTCAAACCAATAAAGGAGTGATCCTGCAATCAATAGCGATAAAAGAATGAGAAGAGTTGAGCGCCACCGCCTCATTAACATCGCCTCCTCCAACCCATCACACATCCGATAATCACAACCAACAAGGGTAATCCAACAACCGACCAGCCAAACAAAGACCTCATAATACTCGGATTCAACGGCAAACGGACTTCTGAAACCAGACGCGGCGCAACATCGATCACTTGATCACGATTGACCAACCACTCAGTACACCGAAGAAAAAAATCTCCATTTGCCCCCATTAAATGATCGTTACTAATAAAATCCGAATCACCCAAAACCACAAGCCGCGAAGATGCAATCTCAACATCCAATCCCTGTTCACCCCCTCGTTCTACCGCTAAACCCATAGGCAAAGGTCCACGCAAATCTCCGCTCATTTCATTAAAGGAAGCCATTCCATTCTGAACAGAAACTTCTAACCAACTTAAATCTGAACTCATCAAAAGCGGACTCACTGAATATTGATCAGCCTCTTCCACTACCCCTCGAGAGGAAGCAGGAAGCATTGCACTCGGCAATAACAACTGAACAACCGAATTCAATCCCCGACATATTGGATGATCGCCGAATCGCTCCACATTTACCTCACGCCCCCGTAATGTCTTCTCTGGGTCCATCACAATTCCAGGCTGTGTAGCAACCCCCCACCGACGCATCATCGGTTCCAAGCCACTCTCACGTAGTGCATCCTGTAAAATAAGTAATCGCCCACTTCGATTCAAATATCGCTCCAATGCTTCAACGGCGCCAGAGCTCAACCGCTGCGCAGGTCCTGCCACAACAACCGCATCTGCATCCGCTGGAATAGGAACATTTCCACGAATCGTTAAAGGTTCACAATCAATTGCACGACGCTGTAGCATTGATCTCAACTCACTAATACTCCGCATACCGCCATCGACCGTCAGCATCAACTCCCCATGGCCCTGTAAAAAATAGACTTTCGGCCGTTTCCCTTCCATCAGCTCCATCATTGCATTCGAAATCATCTGTTCCCCACGAAAGCCAACCAATTGATAACGATCTACTCCTTCAACTGGCTCCACATCCATCATCTGTGCTGCACGAATAATCCGCTGTTGATCCCCATCATCTAACACCAAGACCTGCGCCTCACGTAATGCATACGCCACTGCTAATGCTTCCGTTTCAGCCCGATCTTTCACCGGATCTACCCAGTTAATCCGAATCATTTGACTTGCGGACTGATACTCCTGAAGCAAGCTATTCAAATCCTCAAACAACATATGTTCATCTTGGAATAAGACCGTAAGCTCAATCGGCCGCTCCAATTGATTTAAAAGAGCGATCGATCGTGGAGACAACGCATAAAGCGATGATTTATTTAAATCAACACGCCACACAATCCGCGTAGAAAGAACGAACAAAACCAGCAGCAATACCAAAGCGAGCCCAATATTCAAGACCCCATGTAATTGATGCCACTTTTTCCAACCCTTTCTCATCAGCTCCGCTTCCATTCCAATATTCGAATCGATGTATAGATGAGCCAGACGCTATTCCCGAGATAAAGCAACACTACTCGGCTATCAATAACGCCTCGAGAAAAATCGAGCATATGAGCAAACGTGGAAAAAAACTGCCCCACACTTCGTACCGCTTCGTATTGCGTACTATACCCCATCAGCATAAACACCAGTAAAGATCCAAATAAAATCGCAAATCCCGCAATAGCAGCAACCACCTGATTTGTCGTCAGTGTAGACATTAATAGCCCAACCGCATTATAAAATAGGCCCATTAAGATCACACCGGTGAAAGCAGCAATAAGAGACCCAGCACCCAAAAAAACAACACCTTGCTCTAAGCATAAGCCTTTGAGAACTCCACAGTAGATTACAGCCGGTAACCACAAAATCAGATAAAAAACAAAAGCACTCACAAATTTAGCCAAAACAAACTGAGTTTCAGAAATCGGAGTTGTCAGAACCGCCTCCAACGTTCCCAACCGACGCTCCTCAGCAATCAGCCGCATCGTCACCAACGGCACTACTACTGGCAAAGAAAACGTCAGCAGAGGCCCATTGAATAAAAGCTGTAAGGCCATAATTAATCGTTCCCCATCTGCCAACTGCTGCAATAACCAGAAAAAATTAAGTCCACTCAATAGCCAGAAAAAGAACAGAACGGCATACGCTAAAGGAGTATAAAACAACGCCCGTAATTCTCGCTTTAACAAACACATGAAGATTCGCATCATGATCCCGTTTTCTCATCCATCGCAGCTACAAATGCCTCCTCTAAAGTAGACTCAATTGTCTGCAACAATCGTAAAACCAACTTCATCTCAGCCGCCCAAGCAAATACATCCTCAGCCAAATACCCCTCTTCTAAGTTAAGCTCCAGCCGTAACCAGCCATCCGCAAGTGCATCCATCCTAGCGATACCTATCCAGGCAACAGACTCACTCAACGACTGAAACGCCACAGCTTCGCACTGAACTTCCATAATTACAGACCGATCAAGCGATGCATCTTTCCGGAAATTATCAACCGTATCCGCCGCCACAACCTCACCCGAACGAATCACAAGAACCCTTTCACATACTGCCTCAACCTCCTGCATGATATGCGTTGAAAGCAACACGGTATGCTGTTTTGCTAACCCCTTAATTAACGACCGAACTTGACGAATTTGATGTGGATCTAACCCCACAGTTGGTTCATCCAGAATCAATAATTCAGGCTCATGGATTAACGCATCAGCCAATCCAATTCGCTGCCTATACCCCTTTGAAAGTTGTCCAATAATTCTATGACCAACCTGCTCCAATCCACACTGCATCTTCACCATCTGCAAACGATCTCGAACACGTCTACCTAAAACCCCTTTAATGGCAGCACGATACGTTAAAAATTCATCCACACGCATCTCAGGATAAAGCGGGCAATGTTCCGGTAAATAGCCAATCCGCCGCTTCACTTCCCGCGCATTCATAATCGCATCAAAGCCCGCTACTTCAATCGATCCTTCATCGGGTGTTAAAAACCCGCTAAGCATCCGCATTAACGTCGTTTTACCTGCCCCGTTTGGACCCAAGAAACCTACTACTTCATTTGCACCCACCTCAAAAGAGACCTGTTTCAACGCTTGTATACCAACAAACTGCTTTGAGATGGCTTCAACACGAATCATGGTTATCCATTGATAATTTCTTCGACTGCATCTAGAAAAGAGAACATTTGTGGAGCGGTCCCAATTGAAACACGTAAATAATCCTTCGTCGGTTCAGCATCCCCAAAATAACGAATAAAAATATTCCGCTGCTTCAGTGCATCAAATAATGTGGAAGCCCCAATTTCCAGCGGCTTCACCCACAAAAAATTAGTTTGCGAATCAAAGACCTCAAAGCCGAACTCAAACAATTTCTCAGATACTAGCTTTCGAGTCTCTTTAACGGCCTCTACATTCGCCTGCATCGTTTCTTGATCCAACAACGCAACCCGAGCAATCTCTTGAGTGATATAATTTACATTATAAGAATCTTTAATTTTATAAAGCGCCCGAACCAAATCCGCATGCCCCACACAATAACCACACCGTATACCCGCTAACGAATAGGATTTTGACAAGGACCGTGAAACCAACACATGTGCATGTTTGAGCGCCAAATCCATACAATTCCAATCAGCAAATTCCGCATAAGCCTCATCAATAAGCAACACACCTTTGAACTGTTCCGCAAACGCCGCAATTTGCTCAAAGTCAGCCGATACACTCGTTGGTGCATTCGGATTTGTCAGTAAAAAGAGCGCAGCCTCTACTCTTTCGGGTATCGTCCAGTTAAACCGTTCATTCAACGCCACCCGTTCCTGCTGCAAATCTTCAATTTGCGCCAACACCGGATAGAGCGAATAAGACGGTTCCAAAAATCCGACCTTCTCATCCCGCTCCACAAAAGCACGCATAGCCAAAGCCAAAATTTCATCGGAACCATTGCCCACAAAAACCTGCTCTACCGAACATCCATGTAAATCAGCAATCACCTTTCTAACATTCATACAAACCGGATCCGGATACCGCGCCAAATCTGCCACATCAATTTCACGCAACATGTCCAATACTTCTGGAGAAGGCAGATACGGATTCTCATTTGTATTGAGCTTCACAACCTCATCCCCCTGCGGTTGCTCTCCAGGTACATACCCCTGCATAGCCGTTACTGATTTTCGTATCCAATCACTCATCTATACCCCTTAATTTTCAAATCGAATCGTTGCTGAACGCGCATGCCCATCTAGCGTCTCGACTCGTCCAAATGCCTGCACAGCCGGCAACGTATCCCAAAGATCCGCCTCCGTAAACTGAACCAGACTGCTTCGTCGGCGAAAATCCTCCACCGTCAGCCCCGAAAAATAATGACAAGTACCCCCCGTCGGTAAAACATGACTGGGACCCGCCACAAAATCGCCCACCGCCTCCGGTGTATAAGGACCCACAAATAAAGCACCAGCCGTCAAAATCTTCGGAACCCACTTCTCCGGTTGTTTCACTACCAATTCCATATGCTCAGGCGCAAAACGATTACAAAGCTCTATGCCTTCACTCAAGCTCTTCACCGTCACAAGCAACATACCTTTCTCCATAACCTCTCGAATCGGACCTGTTCGCATCAACGTTTTTGCCTGCTTCAACACTTCTGCCCGAATCTGCTGCGCCAGTTTAGCCGACGTCGTAACCAGCAACGATTTCTCCGAACCTGTGCCATGTTCAGCTTGTGAAAGCAGGTCAGCTGCCATATGCGCCGGATTCGCTGACCCATCACACAGCACCGCAATTTCACTTGGACCCGCAACCATATCTAACGCGACATCACCATATACCTGCCGCTTCGCCGCCGTTACATACGGCCCACCCGGACCCACGATTTTCCGAACCTTCTTGATCGACTCCGTGCCATACGCCATCGCACCAATCGCATGCACACCACCCATTTTATAAATTTCTGTCGCCCCAGCCAAATCAAGTGCATAAATAATGTAGGGATTTAACGAGCCATCCTTCGTTGCTGGAGAACATGCTACCAACTCCTTCACACCCGCCACCTTAGCCAATGTCAACGTCATCAATGCCGTCGAAGCTAACGGAGCCGCACCGCCTGGGATATATGCACCGACTCGATCGAATGGAATAAACCGCTCGCCCAATATACCTCCCTTAGGCGTCGGCATCGTCCAATCATCCCGTAAACTCTTTTTCGAAAACAATGTCACCCGCTTATGCGCCTCTTTTGCCGCTCGCTTGAAATCATCATCCACTACCTGCTTTGCCGCTTGGATCTCCGCCGCAGTCACTCGCAACGTCGCTGCCGTCACCCGTGATCCATCAAATTTTTTAGCCGCAGCCACAACCGCTTTATCACCCTGTTTCCGCACTTGCTGCAAAATTGTAGCCGCTGCATCCATCGCACCCGTCTCCACCGAAGAACGCTCTAAAAACGCCATCACCTTCGGGAAACGACCCTTCGAATTCCATACCACAATCGGTGCTAATTTTCCTGCCATTATCTCGCCCTCATTAACAAAGTCTGTAACCTACCGCACCCATCTACCAAAGAAAACCTATTTGTTGTCATCCCATTCATTCAAAACAAGAGCTCGACTGAATCGAAACACCCTACTTTCCGATACAAAAACGGGAAAAGATATTATCGAGAAGCTCATCGTGGTAAGTGCGACCGGTCACATGACCGAGATGCTCAAGGGCGCTTCGCAAATGATCACACGCCAACGCCGCTTGTTGTTCAATATTTTCAATCAAATAAGCGCGTGCTTGTTTCGCTTCATCACGCGCTTGAATCAAGAGTGCACGATGTCGTTCTGAAATAACAGCGTGAGCTGTACCCTCCGCACCCGTTTCTAATTTCTCAATCAAAGCCTTTTTTAAATCCGCTAACCCATTTCTATTCAAAAGACTCACTGCCACACCATCGACAACCTGCACCTCTTGTCCTAGATCTATTTTGTTTAACACCACAACCGATCGATCCATCGGCAACTCATCTAAGCGCCTCTGATCCTCCGTCGAAAGCGGTTCCGAAGCATCCAAAACATAAATGATCAGCTCGGCCGCTTCGCCATGTGCTTCTGCACGACGGATCCCTTCTGCTTCAACGCAGCAATTGGTAACGCGCAAGCCAGCCGTATCAGTTAAGCGTAATGGGATACCGTTTAAGACCCACTGTTCTTCAATCGTATCGCGCGTCGTACCCGCTACTTCAGAAACAATCGCCCGTTCAAAACCTAGTAACGCATTCAACAACGTAGATTTTCCCGCATTGGGCCGGCCCAGAATGGCGACCCGTACCCCTTCACGCAATAAGCGTCCTTCATTCCACGTCTCTAACAATTCATCTAAATCCCGAAACGAATCATCCAATTTTTGGGCTATCCCACTAAAAACATCATCCGGCAGTTCATCTTCCACAAAATCAAGCGTAGTCTCTAAGTTGGCAGTTACTACCAGAAAAGCATCATAAAGCTCATTAAAAGAACGACTCAAAACGCCATCCAACTGCTCAAAAGCCACTTGCGCAGCTCGATCGGAACGCGCTCGAATGAGATCATACAAGCCTTCCGCTTGCGTCAGATCCATACGACCATTCAAAAAAGCCCGTCGAGAGAACTCACCCGGTTCAGCCATACGTGCACCGGCCTCTAGAACCCGTCGCAAAACACGCCGGAGCACAACCGCACCGCCATGCCCTTGCAACTCAACCGTATCTTCACCAGTAAAGCTTTTTGGACCCCGCATAACCAAAGCTAAGCCACCATCAATTTGAACTCCCTCTTGATCCTGAATAGATCCATAGGTAAATGAATTCGCGACACGATCTAAAAGAGTCACACCATCTACTGCTTTGAATACCGCTGACCCAATCTCCAACGCCCGTTTACCCGAAATCCGAATAATCCCCACTCCACCTTCTCCAGCCGGTGTTGCGATCGCTGCGATTGTCTCATCCATCAACATCTTCAAACCATACGCCCAACCTTACCCCACGCCAAGATTCAAAAAACGATTGATCTTTGGAAGATACTATAATATTAATATATTAAATTTCTTTAAAAAAAGTGACCTAACATGGAAAATAAGCTACTCCTTATAATCATATCAATCTTTCTTTCCCCACTTGCTGTGTTTCTAAAAGTCGGCATCGGCAACCATTTCATCAACAGCATTATTCTAAGTTTTTGTTTTTATCTACCCGGCATTATTCATGCTCTTTGGATATCGACTCGATAGGAGCCTTTTTTGATAAAATTAAAAATTCTGTTTTCACTCTTATTAATGACAAGCCTGGCCGTTCTCTTATTTGAGAAAAGTTTACCGAAACTGCCAATTATAGAAAATCAGACCGAATATAATTTAAACACGATTCAAAAGAGAAACATACGATTTCAGGCAAAGCGAATGGGCTTTAAAACGCTTAAAAGCGTGCGTCTAACCTATACTTATCCATCAAAAAACCTCTATATTCATATAGAGAGTGATGCTCAAATTAACCATGGCAAAGATTTCTATCTATCCGCCGGCATTCATATTGAACCCCATCAACCGATTGAAACAACCGTTGTAACCAAAAATTATTTTCAGATCGTCATGATTAACGAACAGCCCATCCGTATCCACATCCGCGATCCCTCTTTAACCAAAGAACCATCCCATGAAGAGATTAAATCTATTTTTGATCGACTCTACAGCGGGCATTTCCAATGCAAAAAACCTATCCTGAAATCTCAAGTGAACCAAATTCTGTATTTCCCAGAACCAAAAATCTCAATCAATCGGAGCAATTTCTCATATACCCTTGTAATTAAACCAAACGACTGGACATGGCATGAGATTCACTTTTTTTTCAAAAATGAAATCCTCACTATTAGTAAGATCACAACGAAAATGGCTTAAATTAAGTCACAACCATTGAATCTTTTTCTAACGATACTTATCGAGATTAACTGGGCTCCTAAACTCGCCATATCTATTTAACTTATCTATATTAAACCAAAGATGGAGTTAGAGATTCTATTTGAATTAGCCGTGATCATGGTCAGTGCAGCTGTATTGGGCACCCTCTTTTTATTTTTACGCCAACCTATTGTTATTGCATATATTGCGATTGGATTTGCCTTAGGTCCAGGCGGATTAGGCCTCATCAAAGAGACCACCCATCTGGAGCAAATTGCTCATGTTGGTGTCATCTTATTGCTCTTTCTTATCGGTCTCAATCTACAACCACAAAAGCTACTTGCCATCTTTCAAAAAACAGCCCTCCTGACTTTGTCGACCTCGCTTTTATTTGCCCTTGCGGCAACCACTTTTGCCCTACTTCTTCAATTTTCACTCTTCGCTTCGCTCATTGTTGGCGCTGCCATGATGTTTTCCAGCACCGTTGTTGGGTTAAAATTAGTCCCCACCACCACACTACACCACAAACGAACAGGTGAAGTCATGACAGGAGTATTGCTCCTCCAAGACCTCTTGGCCATCCTCATAATTCTTCTACTGAGCGGTGGAGGATCAGAACATCCAATCATGGCATTCGGCTTGCTATTACTGAAGTTCATAGCACTCGCCATTGCACTCTTTCTCGGTGTTCGCTGGATCATGCTACCTCTACTTACCCGTTTTGATGTTGTTCAAGAATATACATTTGTCGCCACACTCGGATGGTGCCTACTCGGTGCAGAAGTCGCTCATTTAGTAGGCCTTTCCTATGAGATCGGCGCCTTCACCGCAGGCATCTCGATAGCCTCATCACCTGTTGCACTTGCCATTGCTGAACACCTCAAACCTCTTCGAGAATTCTTTCTCATTCTCTTTTTCTTCGCAATCGGAGCTCGATTGAACCTCCAAATCAGTCCTCTTCTGCTTGCGGCAGCGATTATCTTCGGCACCCTACTCGTACCTCTGAAGGCGTTCATCTTCAGAAAAGCCTTTGTATGGAGTGGTGAAAAAGAGTCTGCATCCAAGGAACTTTCCGTTCGTCTTTCGCAAGCCAGTGAATTTTCACTTCTGGTTGTTTTAGCCGCAACAAGTGGAGATTGGTTGCATTACGAACAAGGTATGATGATTCAAATTGCCACCTTAATCACCTTTATCTTTTCCACCTACTGGACCGTTCTTCGCTATCCAACCCCCATCTCTGCGAGCCGTCATCTTCTGCAAGATTAAAACAAAGCATCCTTCCAATACACTTTCCTATTCACACACGATGAGGCAGACCAAAATGATGAAGAAATCCCATTTAAAATCCATGCTTCTCATCACTCTTTTGCCAATCACTGCATACGCCAACATAAACTCAATCGAGCTCGTAGATCAACATGCCCAACTTTTACTCCATATGCAAATTGATGAAAATTATGAGATGCAGACCTCCAGTAATCTAATCGACTGGTTGCCCGTAGAGACTCTTTCAACAGAAACTTCATCAGGCACATGGAATGTACTCATAAACCAAACGAATGCGTTCTTTCTTTTAGATAAAATTGATTCAACCACCAATGTATTACAATCAGCAGACGTATTAGAAGTCATCCAAAGTTGGTCTCAAGAACAAAACTATACCCGCACAACGAAGGTAATTGTACCCGCTGGTTCCGGTCCTCATCCCGTACTCATTGCCATACATGGCAATGGTGGAAACACCAACTATGTTAATCAATATAACTTTCTTGATCAATATATTCGCATCGCACCTCAAGGGTATAAAAAAAGCTGGACCATTGCCCGAGAGCCCTCAAGACCAGCCGATTTGGCTTTCATGCGTGATTTATTGCTTCGACTGCGTCGCTATTCCAATGTGGACGCAAGTCGTATCGTTATTATCGGTAGCTCCAATGGAGCAGCCCTAATCAATCGTTTACTAATTGAATTAAACGGTGCCTTATTCCAAACCGCCATCAAACTAACAGGACAACTCAATACCGATCAATATAACCAAAATCAATTTTGGCATGACCCTACTGGTGGCAATGCATACGACACCTCAACCGATCCAGCCCAACGACGACGTATTCTCAGCATTGTCGGAACAGTCGATACAGTAGTTCCCTATGCAGGAGGTAATGGAGTGCTTGGATATCAATTTTTAGATGCACAAGAAAGCCTCTATCTTTTCGCGAAACAGATGGGCTATATCGGATCTCAACTTACAGAAAATCAAGGCATCCAAATCGACAATGAAGTTTATCAATTCAGCTACCTTGATGGGGATGTTATAATGGCAAAGCTTGTAGGAGCAAATCACGGCCTACAACCTTTTATAAATCACTTTCAAGATGGACGAATTAAAAACATTTTGAAGACATTTTTAAATCATCCATAACTACGGACGATAATAGTGCATAGCTTCAGGCAAATAAGCTCGAATTTGTTCAATTCGAGTTTCGTCTGCCGGATGCGTGCTAAGAAACTCTGGTGGTTTCGATGCATCATTCGCAGCCATTCGTTTCCAAAAATCAATTGAAGCAGCCGGATCATAACCGGCTAGAGCCATAAAAATTAACCCTAATTTATCAGCTTCCAACTCGTGTGTTCTCGAAAAAGGAAGAATGACACCCAGTTGAGATCCAATACCATATACCTGTTGAATCACCGCATAATTTTCATGCCCACGCCTCATGCTCGAAAGCAACATAGCACCACCTTGTTGCAACATGGCATGACTCACTCTTTCCGCAGAATGCCCGACAACAGCATGAGCAATTTCATGTCCCATCACCACAGCCAGACCGGCTTCATCTTGGGTAAAGGGTAGAATACCAGTATAAAATGCCACTTTACCCCCAGGCATACACCAAGCGTTGGGTATATCACTTTCAATCAGATTAAATTCCCACTGAAATCCGTCCACTAGGTACAACAGCTGCTCTTGTTGAAGATACTGTTCAACAGCTCTGGAAATTCGACTTCCCACCTCTTTGACTATGGCCGTTTGAGCCACATTCGTAGAAAGCGTTTCTTCATTAATCACTTCACGATAACTCGTTAATGATTGAGCAATTAAGGCACGATCAGATACCAACTTAATTTGAGACCGCCCCGTTAATGGCGCCGTAGCGCAACCAGCCAATAAAATAGTTCCAATAAACAGAAGTGTCACTTTCATGCAAAAAAAATAACTTCTTTGGAGACCTCTAGTCGAGCGTATTTACCAAAAGACCTGATCTAAGTTTAGGTTCAAACCACGTGCTTTTAGGAGGCATTAACATACCCGCATCTGCGACCGCAAACAGCTGATCCATCGAGGTAGGATACAGCGAAAATGCAACTGCCGCTCGCCCCTCATCAACCCATTTCTTCAATTCTTCTGATCCCTTGATTCCGCCAATAAAATCAATATTGCTGCTCTCTCGTGGATCTTCAATTCCTAAAATAGGAGCCAAAACTTCATTCTGAAGAATACTCACATCTAATGCGGCTACCGGGTCAACCGCTTTCGGTATTTCCCGAGGCGTTAACGTATTCCAATGGCCTTCTAGATACATACAAATTTCTCCTGCATGCCGAGGTTGCTCTACTCCGTTAGCCTCGATGGCAAATGACTCTGACAACCCAGCACGAAAATCATCGACACTTCCTGGCAAAGAAAGCACCACACGGTTGTAGGCCAAAATCTTTAATTCACTCTCCGGAAAGAGTACCGCTAAAAAATAGTTATAGGATTCTTCACCTGTGTGATTCGGATTAGCAGCTCGCCGCATTGAACCCACTTTAGCAGCTGACGCAGAACGATGATGCCCATCCGCGACATAGGTAGCAGGAATCGCTGAAAAAGCAGCTTCAATCGGCGATGCATCCGCAAACTTCCAAACCGTATGCTCAATGCCATCATCCGCCGTAAAATGATACAGCGGCGACGTCCGCTTTGTTGCTTCCACCTGTTCATTGATAACTACAGAATCGCGATAAGCTAAAAATACAGGCCCTGTATTAGCGTTCTGTGAATCGACATAACGAATTCGATCTTCTTCTTTCGCACGGCGGGTCTTTTCATGAATTTTGATATCGCCCTTCTCATAGTCTTCAACATGACATCCTGCCACGATTCCATATTGAATGTGATCCTCCATCCGCTGACTGTAAAGATAGAGTGCCCCCTCCTCTTCACGGATAAGAATGCCTTCATTCATCAAGCGATTCAAATTCGCTGTTGCCGTCTTATATACAATATCAGCATATAGATCCTCCACCTCAGGCAAATCAATTTCTGCACGAACGACATGCAAAAAGCTGTTTGGCTTTCCCTCTGCCAGTGCGATCGCTTGCTCTCGATCAACTACGTCATAGGGAACGGAAGCCACTTCCTCTACATATTCTCCTGCTGGGCGCCATGCCCGAAATCGTTTAACCCGCATCTTATCTATCTCCTCTAGGGTGAATTGAAAAAGAGAACGTACCTATCCAAATACGCATTGTCAAAAAAGCGAATCCTAAAATTTTACTCAGACTCCGCGCGTGGGGCTCGTCCCATTAAAGCAGTCATCGCATCTTGTGCCGAAACATCCTCATGAACAACCGCTTTAACTTGCTCAGCAATCGGTAATGAGATACCCATTTGCGCACCCAGCTCACAAGCGGCTCGGCAATTCCAAACCCCTTCCGCAACCATCTGCATACCGCTCATAATCTCTTGAAGCGACTCCCCTTGTCCCAATCGCTCACCCACACCCCTATTTCGACTGTGCTGGCTCATACAGGTAACCATTAAATCACCCAGTCCACCTAAACCTGAAAATGTATCTGGTTGTGCACCAATCGCAATTCCAAGCCGAGTCATCTCAGCCAAACCGCGCGTCATCAAGGCTGCCTTTGTGTTATCTCCAAACCCGAGCCCATCACTAATCCCTGCAGCAATAGCAATGACATTTTTTAGTGCTCCCCCTAATTCAACCCCTTTCACATCTAATGATGTGTAGACGCGAAAATAATCGTTCATGAAAATACGTTGCACCCGCTCTGCAAGTGCAAGATCGTCCGCAGCAGCAGCCAGTGCACATGGAATACCCCGTGCAACCTCTTCTGCATGACTCGGTCCTGATAAAACAGCTACGGGACGCTTTAATATCGACGATGCAACTTCACTCATCGTCATATGAGTCGACTCATCTAAACCTTTTGTAGCACTCACAACCACCACAGATGCACTCAGCAACGGACCTAACTGATCAACTGTGGCATGATAAAATCGCGATGGAACTACAATCACAACACAATCGGCATTTTCAACTGCCGCCTTCATATCAGACGTCCAATGCAATGAATTAGGTACCATAACACCCGGTAAAAAATGTATATTTTCACCCGCTTCGGCAATCGATTTCACTTGCTCTGAGAAAGGACCCCAGACCACGACATCATGTCCATTACGATCAAGCACCATTGCCAAAGCCGTTCCCCAGCCCCCATCACCAAGCACGCAAATCTTCATTTCGCTGACCCCTTTTTTCCAAATCGATTTTCCGTGCCCTTAAACAAACGTTCAATATTGGCACGATGCAACCAAACGATGAGCAAGCTTAGTAACGTAATCAAACACTGAGTTAATACAGGTTGAACATTGCGTATCCAAACTGTTATCGCAACCATGAGCGTTGCTAAAATAGAAGCCAGCGATACATATCGAAACAAGAGCATTATTAAAATCCAGCTGATAAGCCCAACACCCATAGCAAAGGGGGCCACACCGAGTAACATACCAGCGCTCGTAGCCACTCCTTTTCCGCCCTTAAAACGAAGAAAGATCGGAAAGCTATGCCCAATGATTGCAATTAAACCACAATAGACACCCATACTCTCGTGAGAACCGCTCCATTGCGCAAAAAAATAAGCCGGAATAAAGCCCTTCAAGGCATCGAGAAAAAACGTAAGCAAACCCCAACTCTTACCCATGACACGATACACATTCGTTGCACCAATGTTACCGCTTCCATGAGCACGAATATCAACTCCTTGAGAACGAGCAATAATCAGCCCGAAAGGTATCGCACCTAAAAAATAAGCCACGACAACAAGTCCAAATAATATCATCTCTATTTTAGAAAAGTTTGATTCCCAAACCTTCTAACCCCTTTTTTAAATCCTCCGCAACACTCGGCTTTGGTTGATTCGTTGTAGCTATATTCGAATCCGTCTGGATAAGATCACCAAAAAGACCAAATCCACTCTCTAATATCGCGCCTGCTTCCTTAGTTATTTCTTTCAACGGTTGATGTAAAACTTCTGCAACCCCATCGGTCAATACTTTTACGGGCTCTTCCAATATATCTAAATCCTCAACTAAACCACCGATCGCGGAGCTTAAAATCGAAGCGGTGTTGCCGCCAACAGCCTCTCGGAAAGCCATAGTTAAATCAAATGTAGGATTTTGCAAGGTGCCAGATAAAGGAACTGCAAATTGAAGCTGGTTTACTTTTGTAATATTCCCACCAATAGAGAAAATCACATCGTGAAGACGTATAGCTACCTCAGAACCATCTAACTGACCCGCCCGACACACGATTCGTGGATCAACACCAAAAGGTGCCATCTTAATCCCCAATTTATCAGAAGCTTTCGCAATCAACCGTGGATCGATTTCTAAAACTCGACCCTCTAAATCAAAACTCGGTTTTTGAGGATTCGTAATCGGAGCCATACGCATTGAAATCTGCGTATTAAAGGAAGATCGATCTGATAATAATTCGCCCATTATTTGGATTGAACCCCATTCATGACTTGGCACCGTGCTTAACTGTTCTCCAGAAACAGCCATGTGCATTAAAACGTTCAAATCAGGCATTTGATGATCTACGTAACGAATGTCACTATTTATTTCGAATATATTCACAAGAATCTCAATCGGCTCTTTCGGGTCTTTAACGGCCGGCAATAGAACAACCTTGATTTCACTCATTTCTCCTGAAGAAGTTAGGTTTTGTTGAATCTCTTGGACGTTTAAAACTCCCTGTTTATTTCGTATTAGGTTTACAATTCCTTGATCGATTCGCGTTCGTTCGATCACAATTGGCCCCCTTCCAAATAAAGATGCTGGTTTCAACTTTAACTCAAAAACCGGTATTACAGCCAAATTAGGCTCTTCAAAGTTTGAGGAATTTGCAATTTTAATATTGGAAACACGCATCCATCCAGAGACAGGATTATAAGATGCGCTACTGCTCTGAATTTGCACGCTCGTCTGTTTTTCAACGGAAGGATAGACCCATGTGGTTAATATGCCGTTCAAAGTAAACATGAATAAGATGTATATTATGAAAATCGCGATAAGAAGTGTTCCAAAAATACGTAGTATTAATTTCATAAGTTTAACCTCTTTAAAGAAATTTCAGTCTACATTAAACTCACTCTAATGCAAATCACTTCTTTATTTCGTGCATTGCTATTCATATTAAAGCATCACATACTTATTCTATGTTTTCGATTAAAAAGAAATTTCGTATACTGGTCGCTTGCAGAGCCAATATCACTCGTAGTGCCTATCTTTGTGGATATTTCGATAAATTACTACATGATCAATACACTCATGCTCGCAAACGAATTGAAATTGTATCCGCCGGAGTTGAGGCTCGGCAAGGATCTGTTGCGCATGATGTAGTAAAACATGTGGCTCAATTGAATGGATTTTCACTGAGAAAACATCAATCTAATCCCTTCACACGCTCCATTGTAAAACGGGCTGATGTCATCCTGGTTATGGAACAATGGCAAAAAGACCAATTAATAAAACGCTATCCTTTTGCCACAGATAAAATATTTTTACTGATGGAATATCTATGGCATGGACCTGCAGAGGAAATTCGAGATGTACCCGATCCTACAGGAAAGAACACCGAGGATTATCACGAGTTTATCAACATAGCCCATCAAGAAGCAGAGCGCATCTTACATGAGTTAAGTCGCCAAGGCATTCTTTGATTACCCACGCGGTTTCAACTGCGGAAATAGAATCACGTCTCGAATGGCATCCGAACCCGTCAAAAGCATCATAAACCGATCAATCCCAATACCCATCCCTCCCGTTGGAGGCATTCCGATTTCTAGCGCCGTTAAAAAATCATGATCAATGGCAGACTCATCGCTTTTCGCCTGTTCTTCAAACCGCTTTCGCTGTTCCAAGGGATTATTTAATTCACTATAAGCCGGAGCAATCTCTTTACCGCCAATGATTAATTCAAAAACATCAACCAATTCAGGGTCATCTGCGCACGTATTTGCCAAAGGCACTAGCTCAGCAGGCAACCGCGTAATGAAAGTTGGCTGAATCAAAGTTCCCTCAATTGTTTTGTCATAAATTTCGTGAGTAATCTCTTTTGCACTCATGACATCTTCTAATCCAACTTCTCTTTCTTCCGCAATCGCACGCATCCCTGCTTCATCAAGCTCAAACCAATTGGCTCCTAGATGTTCGCAGATTAAGTCATGATACGAGACTTCTTTCCAAGGGGTTTGAAGCTGAATGGTGTGTCCCATCCATTCAAATTCAATCTTTTCAAAAACCGTCTCTGCAATGTGCAAAAAGAGCCCTTGAATTAACGTCTGCATTGAACGCATATCGCCATACGCCTGATATATCTCTAAACAGGTAAATTCAGGATTGTGCGTCCGATCAATCCCCTCATTTCGAAAATTACGGTTCATTTCATAGACGCGATCCATACCTCCCACGATTAATCGTTTCAAATATAATTCGGGAGCGATTCGCATAAAAACATCCACATTCAGCGCATTATAATGTGCCTGAAAAGGTTTGGCTGCTGCTCCGCCTGCCAACTGTTGTAGCATCGGTGTTTCAACTTCTAAAAAATCACGCTGATCTAGATACGAACGAATTTCTCTCATCACTTTTGAACGTTTTTTGAATAGATCCATCACCTCTGGGTTCGAGATTAAATCAAGTGATCGTTGGCGGTATCGTGTCTCAACATCACTGAGTCCATGAAATTTTTCCGGAAGAGGTAACAATGATTTTGAAAGTAACTTCCAAATCTTAACGGCAATCGTATTTTCTTCTGTCTTAGTCAGAAAAAAAGCACCCTGAACCCCTATGCAATCCCCTAAATCAAGTAGTTTAAAAGCTTTAAAAGCATCTTCACCAATCACATCCCGCTGGATCATTAATTGAAACCGAGCTGAACCATCATTCACATGAGCAAAAGCCAGTTTGCCCATCTTGCGCATCGCTACAATCCGTCCACATGCGGCAACCGGTTTTTCCAGTTCGAACTGTTCATGGAGCCGATCCAATCGATCGGTCCGCTCAAAGGCCTCTCCAAAAGCGGGATAACCCGCTTCGGATAATTTTTCCATATTTTCAATTCGCTGCTGTCGGTACTCGTTTACTGAAAGCTCGTCACTCATAGAATCCTCCCACCAAGCGCGACACCATAAGGCATCTCTTGCAATGGGTCAACTGCAAGCACCTCATGCTGCTTGCCAATCTGATAATCGAAGACTCGGGCTGACATCTATGGGTTCATCCATCGCTTCATTTCGGCGTATCTGTTCATAAGCAACACCCGCGATCATCGCTGCATTATCAGTACAAAGTTTAGGTGAACTCAACAAAAGCGGTAGTTGTTTTACTTTTGATAGTTCCGTTAATTTTTCGCGCAACACACGATTCAAAGATACCCCACCTGCACAGGCAAAACTTTTCACATTAAACCGTTCGAGCGCACGTTCTGTTCGTTGTACCAAAGCATCCGCAACTGCCTCCTGGAAACTAGCCGCTACATGTTGCATAGAAATTCCCTCCAAAGGAGATTCCTGCTTTTGAACATATGTCAGCAAAGAAGTTTTTAATCCACTAAAGCTAAAGCATAGCTCGCGATCATATGGATAAAGCCATTTACTGCGACTCGGTTGTTCCAAACCACGCGGGAAACGAATGGCGTCAGCCTCTCCACCTTCAGCGGTTCTCTGAATAACCGGCCCCCCCGGATAGCCTAACTGCAAAACCGCAGCCGCTTTATCTAGCGCTTCACCCGCCGCATCATCAATCGTGCTACCCACAATTTCATAACGACCCACCTGCCGCATCAAAACCAAACTACTATCACCTCCCGAAACCATAAGAGCCAGCATAGGAAACAACCCCTCCATCTCAGATGCACCTTCACCCATAAAAACCGAATGTAGATGCCCCGCATGATGATTCACCCCGATCAAAGGAATCGACAATCGCTCAGCCAATGCTTTTGCCGCTGAAAAACCAACCAAAAGCGAACTAGCTAATCCCGGTCCATAGGTAACACCAATCGCATCGATATCTTTATAGTCCATGTCTGCTTCGCTTAACGCCTCTTCAATAATTCCGGGAAGTTTTGCAACATGATTCCGAGAAGCAATCTCCGGAACCACCCCCCCATAAGGTCGATGCTTTGCAATTTGCGAATAAATGGTATTTGATCGGATATGTACTCCATCCGTTACCACCGCCGCCGCCGTTTCATCACAAGAAGTTTCAATGCCTAAAATATTCATACCTGTACTACACGATGCAGCGCATCACATTGCAAGATCCATTTTTTAGATGCGCATCTAATGCCAGATACGATACACTGTGTTTATGAAAATTCTTTTTCTAACAAATCGATTGCCGCACGCTGACGTAGTCGGCGGTCATCGGTTGATTTACCAACGCATGGAACAATTAAAAAATCGAGGTCATTGGATTGGAATTGCCGCCTTGGTGATGGATGAAAATCGTCAGCACCTCGCTCAACTGCAATCTCAATTTAATTTTGCAGAAGCCATCCCCTATCAAAACCCACCGTTTACCCGCCGCCTCTTAAACGACTATTTAAACCCCATATTACCCGCTATCTTTTGGAAAAACCACTCTTCCGCAATGATGCAACTCGTGGGAAATGCAGTGCAACAATATCAATGCGATTTAGTGGTGGCTGAATTTAGCGAAATGGGTCAATACCTCTATCGAAACCCCTATCTATCCGCCGTCCACAAAATCGTCTCTTGTCATCGATGTCTGAGCGACACGTTCGAAAAATATATCGCAACCAAAGGCGTTCCCCTATCCATTCGCCTGAAAAGTGCCATTCAACTCAAGCGGCTTCAAACCTATGAATTCGAGATGTACAACGCCATGGATCACATTCTCACCCTTACATCAGAAGATCGCTTTACACTCCTTAACGCAGCACCTCAACTTCCCATCTCGGTAGTCGCACCAGGGATCGACATCACCGCTCTCAACCACGTATCAGAAATAAATAAATCAACCCATCCTCTATTGCTCATGTGTGGCTATTTTACAGATAAATCCAATCGCGATGCCGCTCTCTGGTTTATTCGATCCATCTGGCCAGTCATAAAAAAACAA
Organism: uncultured Verrucomicrobiota bacterium; assembly: GCA_913065005.1. Lineage (GTDB taxonomy): Bacteria > Verrucomicrobiota > Kiritimatiellia > Kiritimatiellales > Pontiellaceae > Pontiella. The sequence goes on from CAJYAJ010000004.1 coordinate 20,890, forward strand.
CACCCCGAAACCAAATGCCAATTTGTTGGCAAAGGGATTGGCTCCGAAATGCGACAAGCCGCCGGAAAAGATTCCCGGATCGAACTTATTACGGATGTAGAAGATTTACGACCGTACCGAAAAGGTGCCACCATTTTCATCAACCCCATGCGACTCGGCTCCGGGCTTCGCGTTAAAATACTTGAAGCAATGGGCAGCGGTCTCCCCGTTGTCACCACCTCTCTCGGTGCAGCAGGTTTACCCGCTCAAAATGGAATAAACTGTTTCATCAACGACACACCTGAAGGCTTTGCAAATGCCATCTCTTGGCTTCTAACCGATACCCAACTTGCCAGCCGTATCGGCGCACGAGCTAAACACATGACCACCCAACAATATAATGTTCACGCTTCCACATCACAATTAGAGCGCATTTTCAGCGACACCATTAACAGCGCTCAACAAGCAAAAACATCATGAGTGGGTTTAAAGGAAAATTCCATCGGGAACATCTCTGCAGCCGCTTTACAAAAGATTTAGTAAGACGCTCTCGCTCTCGCTGCGAATGTTGCGATCAAGGCGGTCAACAGCTCTCGATATACGAAGTCGAACCACTCCCTGAAGAACCTTCACCCGATCACGCCCTTTTTCTGTGTGAAAGCTGTATCAAACAGATAAAAAATCCAAAAAAAATGAATCCACATAATTGGCGCTGTTTAACCGAAACCGTTTGGTCAGATCTACCCCCTCTACAAGTGATAAGTCTTCGTATGCTACGCCGGCTAGCTGCTCGAGATGAACATTGGGCGAGCGAACTCTTAGATCAAGTCGTCGTAAACAACGCCATCGACGAATGGTGCGATCAAGCCACCTAGACCTAGCCAAAAAAGACCTCACCCAAAGAGCTCAATGCTTTTTTACGATCCTCCGCCTTCACGGCAAACATCATGCTAATCTCAGACGCGCCCTGGTTCACCATTTCAATATTCACACCCGCATCCGCTAATGCATGGGTCGCTTTAGCAGCCATCCCCACAGCATATCGCATGCCTTCACCCACCACCATTAGCAACGCAAGACCATGCTCCACATTAATAGCGTCCGGAATCAATTCAGATTGAATTCGCTCCAATACCTTGGCCTCTTTTCCGACCAACTGTTGGCTATGCAAAATCACCGACATGTTATCAATACCCGATGGCGTATGTTCATATGAAATTTGCTCATCTTCAAATATCTGCAGCAAATGACGACCAAAACCAACCTCACGATTCATCATATATTTATCAATGTAGATCGCACTAAATCCCTCCGCACTCGAAATACCTGCCACCTGGGCCCCCGAGATTTCACGTGTCGGCACAACTAACGTACCCGGTGCATTCGGTCGATTCGTATTCTTTATGCAAATAGGAATTTCCGCATGAACCGCCGGCACGATAGCCTCATCGTGAAATACACCAAAACCTGCATATGCTAATTCACGCATCTCACGATACGTCATGCGATCAATGGCAGGAGCATGATCAACCAAACGCGGATCCATCGCATAAACCGAATCCACATCGGTAAAGTTCTCATACACATCAGCCTTAACTGCCGCCGATAAAATAGCACCGGTAATATCAGATCCACCCCGCGGAAATGTGGCTAACTCGCCTCCCCGTGTTTCACCAAAAAAACCAGGGAAAATCACAATTCCATCTCGATCTCGCAAAGCAGCCAACGCCCCATATGATTGAGGCAATACTTCCGCATTCCCAAATTCGTCCGATAGCAACATACCTGCTTCACCCGGATTTACATATTCTGCTGAACACCCAGCATGATTAAACGCGGCAGCAATGACTTTGGCATTATTATCTTCTCCAGCCGCCTTCATCGTGTCCATAAACTGGGCTTCATGAGATCCACGGTTCGCAATACGATTTTCTAAATCCTCACGTACTTCATCAAGGACATCATCCGATAAACCCAACTCCCGCTGAATTTCACCATACCGATCAACCACCTGCTCTAAAGAGTGCTCATATGCCTCACCCTCAAGAACGCGTCGTGCCAATGTTATCAGCAGATCCGTCACCTTTGTATCATCACGATGCCGTTTGCCCGGAGCCGAAACCACGACAATTTTTCTATCTAAATCAGCGCGAACAATTTCAACCACTTTTGAAATTTGATCGGCATTTGCAACCGATGACCCGCCAAACTTAACGACTTTCATCTTCAAAATCCTCCAACCGCATCCGAATCGGTTCCGCTTTACAAATCGCCAGCGATGAAATCGTTTCAATTGCTCCGCAAAAATCAGCTTCCCGCGCCTGCTCCGTCAACACCACAACTGGAACGGCCCCATTAGGATGAAGCTCTTTTTGAATCACCGAAGCCACATTAATCGAATGTTCACCCAATACATTCATCACCTGAGCCATCGCCCCCGGTTCATCAGCCAAGGTCAAACGCAAATAGCAACGCTTCTGAACTTCATCCGCCGAAAGATAGGTTAAAGACGCATGCTCCCGCATCATCGTAATCCCAATCGGTGATCCTGCCTCATGAAGCACATCCGCCGCTGCTTCCATAATATCACTAATCACAGCGCTCCCCGTTGGCAACCGCCCAGCACCCCGTCCATAATACATCGTATCATCAACAATATCGCCCTTCATAAAAACCGCATTGAATGAATCATTAACCGAACCAATCATCGCGGCCTTAGGCACAAGAGCCGCCTCAACCGAAAGTTCGACCGATCCAGCATGCCGCTTAATGATCGCTAATAATTTAATGCGATAACCCAGCTCATCAGCATTCGCAATATCCACCTTAGAAAGGCCTCGAATTCCTGAAGTCGGACACGCCTCCATTGGCACCGCCGCCCCATATGCCATCGAAGCAAGCAATACGGCTTTATGCGCTGTATCAATCCCATCAATATCCAAATCCGGAGGGGTCTCCGCATAACCCAATGCTTGTGCATCAGCCAACACATCATCAAACGGCAATCCCTCACGCTCCATCCGCGTTAAAATATAATTACACGTACCGTTCAAAATCCCAAAAATCGACTCGATCTGATTTCCAATAAGCCCTTCACGCTGAGCCCGCAAGACCGGAATACCGCCCCCCACCGCAGCTTCATAATAGATCCCTGTATCCCGCTCATCCGCTAAAGCATACAATTCAGCCCCATGATCGGCCAACAAAGCTTTATTCGCAGTCACAACAGGCTTACCCAATCGCAACGCCAGCTCAGTCAGATCCTTAGCAATCGCAGTTCCCCCCACCAACTCAACCACAATATCCACTTCTTCATCCGCGATAACCGCCGCCGCATCCGTCGTCAAAATATCCGCAGGAAGTGAGATCCCACGATCACTCTGAACATCCAAATCCGCAATTTTTTTCACCACCGGAAAGATCCCCGATCGTCCCGCAATCAGATCGCCATTCTTAAACAATCCCTCGACAACACCAGCACCCACGGTGCCAAATCCTAATACGCCAATTCCAATTTCTCTCATCTACTCTTTTCCTCGCAAAAAATAAGAACGGATGAGACTAAGCAAAAAATCGAGCTAAACAAGTTTATTCCATCAATCTAAGCACATCCAAAAAAACCATTGTCTGCCATCCAAGCCATCTAAAAAGAGCCCATCTCAGAATGAAAGAAAACAACAAAAGACTCACCAAATATGTAAAAAGAAAGAAGGGCAACAGAGAAAAGGGCAAGCTGGAAAAATTGAAATTGTATCGACTGAGCATATAAAGAATGGCGGAAAGGGAGGGATTCGAACCCTCGGTACCGCTTGCGCAGTACACCGGATTAGCAGTCCAGCACCTTAAGCCACTCAGTCACCTTTCCGCATGGCTTAGAGGGCAGGAAGATAAATAAGCGCTTCGATCAATGCAAGGGTTTTAAGCCACGATCTATCGTTACCAATATTGATACGCATCAAAAACGATTACATACCAACCCAACAAAAAGTTCGTTACGCCATGTGCAATAATCGCCGCCCAAATATCTTTGGTTTTAATATAGAGAAGACCATAGGTGATTCCACAGATAACCGCTGCTCCCCACTCGATATGCGAAACCGCAAAAAAAAGAGAAATCAAGATCAACAACTTCCAATTCAATCGTCCCGCATCGATTTCATAAAAAGGACTACCTTGCATCCAGCGATAGACAAATGCGCGATAGAAAAACTCCTCGATTATTGCGATAATCACAGATGTACCGATCATATGAATCGAAAAATTTAACCAACCAGTAACCCGTGGATCATACACATGCCGTCCCGCATGGATCCCCTCCTCGATAACCATAAACGGAACCCACGTTCCATCACCCCGCTCGAAAAGCTCCCGCACTTTGAATGGTTGAGTTAAATCGACGAAAAGACGATCATACCACTCCGTTAATCCAGGTAAAGAGTGCGCAACCCAAGGACTTTCAAATCCAATCCAAATCAAAAAAATGCCCACCCCGACCCCTATCGCGATCGGCACATTACGGAGTTGAAATTTGGGATACCAACGCCAAGGCCTAAAAAATGCTAACAATAGCAATCCACCCAACGTACGCGCATTATAATTCCATGCCGGATCATCCAGCCAAACCATCATCGTTAACCACATGACAAACGGCAAGACATGAGCCAACACCACACGCGTATTCATCCGTTCTTCTTCAGTGAGTTCTCGTTCTATTAATCCCATCGAGTTCTAATCAGCTTCAGAAGATCGCTCCGAATCGGAACCCTCTAATTCACCCTCTTCAACGCGATTCATCGATTGATCAGGCTTCTCACCTTCCTGCTGACCCTTCTTAAACTCACCCAAACTCTTACCCAGAGAACGCGAGAGTTCGGGTAATTTTTTTGCGCCAAATAAAAGTAGGATAACAAAAATAATTAAAATTACCTCTGATCCGCCCGGAAGTCCCATTACACCAATCTGATTCATCATTCGTCCTCACTTTCTTCTATCTCTTTGACCCTTCCCTTGCGGTTTCCGGTCAAATATAGAAACCAAATACAAAATTCATACAATAAAATCAAAGGCGCAGCGAGAAGAAGCTGCGTCAGAAGATCCGGCGGTGTTAAAAGCATCGACAAAATTAACAGTCCCACAATTACATGCCGGCGCTTATCACGCAATTGAGTAGAGCCCACTAATCCCATTTTGCCCAGAATTAAAATGACGACTGGCAATTGAAAGGCCAATCCAAAGGCAAACAAAAGCTGCAAAGAAAAGGTGATATATTTTGAATAAAACCAGATCGATTCACCCCCCAACTGTCCCCCAATTTTCAACATCAAATCCAACGCCAACGGCAACGTGATTTTATAACCCATATATACGCCCAAAAGGAAAAGAAAACCCGAAAACAGAGAGATACGGCGAATCAACCGCTGCTCGAGATCACGAATCCCCGGCAAAATAAACAACGCTAAAAAGAAGATCATAAAAGGCAGACTGATCAACAATCCCCCGAAAAATGAGACCAACAGCCACATCTTTAACGCCGCTGCTGGCTCCGAAAACTGCAACCGAATCAAGCCCGTTTCAAGTTGCCCTTCCGGAACTATAACATCCGCCTCTATCTGAACTTCACCCGAATCCGAGACCGATTTCTTAAACGACGATTCAGAAAAAGAAACCCTCACACCCTCTTCTGCCAATAAAACTGAGTTGGGTTTTTCAATATACGGCTCTGCTGGCGCCCGAAGCACACGAATCAAATCATCTGCAAACGGCAAACAGATCAACATACCGATCAAAAGGGAGGCTCCCATTCGAACCAACGCAGAGCGAAATGCATCTAAATGTTCAAGAAAAGGAAGCTCACTTTCATCATACCGAAACTTCTTAACAAATGTTTTAATTCGACTCCACATATGATTCCTCATCCGTATCGTCTAACGGCTTTTCCGATATAATCTCATCCGGTTCAGCCCCATCATCACCCTCTAATTCCTCGTGCGTCTCCGCCATTTCATCCAATTCAATTTGCCGAGCATCTGCCTCCGCGCGCATATCGCTATACATTACATCATGCTTAAACGTATTTGCTGTGTGGCGAAACTGTGTCAGCATTTCACTTAATTTACGTAGAATTCGTGGCGCATCTTTAGCCCCAAAAAGAAGCAACAGAACCAACAAAATAAAGAGAAATTCAGGGCCTCCAGGCGCCACAAATGCCATGTTCAAAAAACCACTCATCTACCTGCATTTCGATAGGATTGACATAAAACAAAATCCATCAGCGTCATCGCCGTCATCGTCTCAACAATCGGCACCGCTCTTGGCACCACACATGGATCATGGCGCCCCTTCGCTTCCAACACAGTCGGTTCACCATCAAACGAAGCCGTTTGCTGCGCCTGACCAATCGTTGCAGGAGGCTTAAAAGCAATCCGAAAAACCAACGGCTCTCCATTCGAAATACCACCCTGAACACCTCCACTATGATTCGTGCTCGTCCCTAACCGCCCCCCCTTTTTCATCTGAAAAGGATCATTATGAGCCGACCCAAACATCCGAGAACCAGCAAACCCTGATCCAATCTCAAATCCTTTTGTCGCAGGAATAGATAACATAGCTTGTGCAAGCTTGGCTTCCAATCGCTCAAACACGGGCTCTCCCAAGCCCACCGGAACGCCGCGCGCCACACAGGTTAGAACCCCTCCAACAGAATCCTGTCTATCTCGCGTGGTCGCCACCAAATCCATCATCTGATTTGCTACCGATTGATCAGGACATCGAATTAAATTACCGTCCACATCCTCACGCGAAAGGATCTCTTCTGAAAGATCAGGAGCATCAATATCACCCACGGTACTCACCCAAGAAACAATCTCTGTTCCAAACTGTTCGCGAAGCCATTTTTCAGCAATCGCTCCCGCCGCAACACGCCCAATCGTTTCTCGAGCACTGGAACGACCTCCTCCACTAGCCGCTCGGTTTCCATATTTATGCTGATACGTAAAATCCGCATGCGAGGGACGAGGCACCTGACTCATTTCCTGATAATCTCCCGGACGTTGATCTCGATTATTCACCATTAAGCCAATAGGAGTTCCCAATGTTTTACCATTTTCACACCCCGATAATATCGTAACGCGATCCGCCTCATCTCGAGGCGTTGTCATATCACTCTGCCCCGGCCGTCGACGCGTCAGCTGTGATTGAATATCCTCTTCCGTTAATTGCAAATTAGCAGGACATCCATCAACAATAGCTCCAACCGCTTTTCCATGCGACTCTCCAAAAGTGCTTACCCTGTAAAGTGTTCCAAATGTACTCGACATACCGTCTCCTCAATAAAAAAGGTTCGAACTGTCCATAAAACCTACCACTTACCTTTTTCGAAAAGGATAAAAAATAACCAAAACATTTTAATCCTCTACCCCCACACCACAGAGAAATACGGTTGCATTTTTATCACCTCATCTTTACCTTAAACACTTAATCGGAAATTAAATTTATGGATACACACAAACGAAAACAACACCAAGACATCTACTCAGCAGACCATTCTGAAAAAGATTTATACACGCCCCAATACTCCAACAGTGTTGCCCAAGAAAGAAAACGAGATCTACAGCGCAAAAAAATAATCAACTTTACGCTAGGTATATCCGCCCTAACACTCTCGATCGGACTCGTCTACATCATCGTTAACACCTACATCAAATCAACAAACGAATCTGCCCCCACGACCTCTCTCGGAACTCAATACATTCCACGCTATGCACTCCAAGGCGAATCTCAATGGGTACTCGATTTCAATCGTAATTTCGCCACATCAAAATGGGATGGAGAAGGAGAAAGACCGATCAATCGTCTTTGGACAAAAAAAGCCGCATACAACATCATCCTCGCTGAAAAAGCCTATGAATTAGAACAATTCTCCGTTGCCGCCACCTATTTTGAAAACGCCTTAGAAATCATGCCCGCACTCGAAGATGTTCGCGTGCCACTTGGCATGTGCTATTTCCAGATTGAAAAATTTGATCAAGCTATTAAACTATTTGAAAACATTAATATCGAACTTTTAGCCGAAGATGTCCTGAATAATTTAGGCGCTGTTTGCATTCAAACCGAAGCCTACGATCTCGCTGAAAAATATCTTCTGGTCGCACAAGAAAAAAACCCGATATATCCGGCCCTACTAAAAAACCTAGGACTCCTTTATCAAAAAACCGAGCAACATGATAAATCGATTATCCACTACGAACGCTACTTTTTCCAACGCCCCGACGACACCAATAGCCGCTATGATTATGCACTCTTCCTCGCAAAAATTGGTAAATGGAAAGAGGCCAGCGAGCAACTCGATCTTCTTACTGCCGAAATCACGGACATTGCCAACCTGTACAATCTGCAAGCCCGCGTCGAATTAAAATTGGGAAATGCCGAAAAAGCTCTACAAGCCACCCGTCGGGCTTCTCAATTAACCGTTCCAAAAAATGCACTCAACTGGATGAGCGATTCAGAATTTGATCAGTTACGTGAAATCGATGAATTTCAAGACCTGCTTAAATACAGAGCAGACTAATCCCATACGCCAGAAGTGTATTGCAACCCCAAGCAAGCAACGCAGCTAATAAATCATCAACCACCACACCCCAACCACCAGATAAGCTTTGCACATTCCGAATCGGTGGCGGCTTTGTGATGTCAAAAATTCGATGAAAAATAAATCCACTTATCAAATAAAGGGGTGCAGAAAGACCTATCACACAGATCGGAAGTGTTAGATATTCATCAGCCACAATCGATTGCGGATCTTTCCCGCCAATCAACTTTTCCGCGCGATCACACAAAGGAATAGAAACGAGAACCAATACAGCGGCAATCAATATCTGAATACCCAATGAATCGATCTGCATGAGGCCCCATCCAAGAGGCAGACCCACCAAACATCCGATTGTTCCCGGCATAATCGGACTCCGCCCAAGACCAAACCCTGTTGCAAACCAAAGAACCCATCTATCCATTTTAATCCTTTTTCAAAAAAGCCGAGTTGATTCCACGATACTTCTCGCCATTCCTAGTAAACTAATGGTCGCTGTATCACTACGCAAGATTCGACTTCCCAAACCCACACTCAAAAATCCCTGTTCCATAAATGTATCCAGCTCCGCTGTAGACCACCCGCCCTCAGGCCCCACCGCCAACACCCACTCCTTCTTAATCTTGATCGCAGACAACTGATCCATAAACGTCGCCTTTTCTCTTGGATCGGCCACCCACTTCAAATGATCTGAAAAAACAGCCTGAAATTCCTCCTTAAAAAAAGAATCAAACCGAGGATATATCTTCACATCCGGCATCCAACTACCCCCCGACTGCGCTAAGCCTTCACGCAATAAGGGCTCATACATATCACGTTGAAGCACATGACTATCAAAATAATAACGCTCCACTCGATTCGCTCCTAAAAGATAGACATGATTGACACCCAGTGCCGCTATCTGCGCCCAAAGCCGACGCAACACTTTTGGTCGTGGCATCGCCAAAAGCAAATGAAGTGTTGGGCGCAAAGGAACGGCGCCCCATACGCAAGCCACCCGAACCATCTCTTCCTGCCACTCCATAATCGTGCCCTCGCCACGGGGCCCATTCACGCAAACCATTCGGACTCGATCCCCAACACAAAGGTGCAAAACAGAACGAATATGCTCAGCACGAACTCCACTCAACCAAACTTCATCTGCATCATTTAGTTCAGCCTCATCCACTAAAATCCAATTCATGATCCCAGTCTGCCTCGACCTCCATACAGATGCAACTCGACATCTTTCTTTTCCCCATTGCGCTTTTCATCCACCACGCTATCATCGCCAACATGATCGATATATTACTCTGCAACGACGACGGTATACATGCCCCCGGCATCTACGAACTCCACCAATCACTTCAACCAATCGCATCCATTGATCTTATTGCTCCTGATGCAGAACGCAGTGCGGCTGGCCATGCGATCACCCTGACCGACCCTCTCAAAGTGATGCCCATCGAAAAAAACGATCAACCATTTGGTTTAGCCGTAAGCGGCACCCCTGCCGACTGCATTAAACTATCGCTTTGTCACTTACGTAAAACAAATCCACCCGATCTGGTGGTCAGCGGTATTAATTTAGGATCCAATACCGGTATTAGTGTTTTATATTCAGGAACCGTCTCTGCCGCCAGCGAAGCCGTAATTCTAGGCATTCCCGGAATCGCCATCTCACTTTGTACCTATCATAATCCTCATTGGGAAACAGCCGCCCACGTTGCACGTGAGATCGTTAAAAAACAAAAAAAAGACCCCTTGCCACCCGGCGTCCTTCTCAATGTAAATGTGCCTAATGTGCCTCTCAACGAATTAAAAGGATTTCAAGTGGCAAGAATGGGGCGATCTCGATTTGTTGAGCGATTTAGTACACATCAAGACCCACGCGGAAACACCTACTACTGGCTCGACGGCGATCTAGAACTTCTAGACGATCGACCTAATACCGATGTCCATGTGGTAGAAGCTGGATTTGCATCTCTGACACCAATTCATATAGACCTCACAGCCGAAAGTGCCATAGAACAACTTACTCATTGGAACAAAACCTTTTAAAATCGAGGCGGATCGCAAGCCATCAAAGCTTCTGGCAAAAGATCCATCGATTGATACCGTATCAAATTTCGTCCCATCACCTCTTCGAAACAGTCCAAAAGTTTTGACCCCACAGCCGGCATGGAAGGCATATCTTCACCCAGTAATTTTGATAACGTAGTCACAGGTTCTCCTTCCAACCCACAAGGTACAATGGTCTCGAAACCCGCTAACTCGTTTTCAACATTAAAACTCATTCCATGAAACGAAACCCACCGTTTAAGTCGAAAACCAATAGCCGCAATTTTACCCTGCTCCGTCCAAGTTCCCGACTTCCCTTCCCGCCGGAAACCATCCACACTAAAGGTAGCTAAAGTCTGAATCGCGATCTCTTCCAAATTAAATAAATAGCCGTGCGCATCCGCCTCATTTCCACCCAAATGTAAAATAGGATACAAGACCCACTGGCCCGGGCCATGAAACGTGACATCGCCACCCCGCTCCACCTGAAAAAGATCAATCCCTAGATCTGCATACTCCTGTTCACTCTTCAGCAGATAATTATCACGCCCACGATTTCCCAACGTAACCGTGGGTGTATGCTGAAGTAAAACAACGGTATCCGGAATTTTTCCCGCCTGTCTAGCCGCCAACAAACGATACTGAAATAATAGCCCTGCTTCATATGCAACAGGTTCATCAAAAGTTATAGACCACGCGTTATCCATACAAAAAAGGGAGGCTCAACCCTCCCTCAAATCCTTTAACATATTCACCATTATGACTGCGGACAAATTTCTTCATACGAATTTGCATCCATCAAAACATCCAACTCCGATTCATCCATCACTTTTAACTTAAATAACCAACCAGCACCAAAGGCATCCGCATTAATCGTTTCTGGAGCATCTTCAAGAACCGGATTGATCTCCACAATCTCACCCGCAATCGGCGCATATACATCCGCAGCCGCCTTCACAGATTCCACCACAGCCGCTTCATCACCCGCAGCAAAAGTAGTCCCTACTTCCGGCAACTCAACAAACGTTAAATCAGACAACTGACTTTGTGCAAAATCCGTAATCCCAATCGTTGCAACTTCACCCTCAAACGAAACCCACTCATGTGACTTTGAATAGAAAAAATCTTCTGGTATAGCCATTTTTTACTCCTTGAAACTGATTAAAAAAATGGAGGTGCGGACCGGATTCGAACCGGTGTTCATGGATTTGCAATCCAGCGCCTAACCACTTGGCTACCGCACCTCTCTTACACGACGCCGAGAATGTAATCTTCACCGCTTCGCAAGCAAATAAAAAAGCGACATAAAATCAACCCAACCGTAAAACAGAGTTATCAATCAAGCGAACCGACTCCAATTTAACCGCAATCGCAAGCAACGCCGATGAACCAAGCTGCTCGACAGGTTCCAACGTAACATCATCAACCACAACCACATAGTCCACAATCAAACTCGGCACACGAGCCAACCGATCTCGAACCCCCTGCATCAACACCTCCGTCGATCGCTCACCCTGTTCCACCCATTTTTTAGCCAACTCAATCGCTTCATATATCACGACTGCATCCGCCCGCGCCACTTTCGACAATCGCTGATTCCTAGAACTCATCGCCAATCCATCCGATTCACGAACAATTTCTCCCCGAACGATCTCAACAGCTATATTCAAATCACGCACCATCCGTTCAATAATTCGCAGTTGTTGAGCATCCTTCTCGCCAAATACAGCCAAATCCGGTTGTACCCAATTAAACAATTTCAGCACAATCGTACAAACTCCGCGAAAATGACCAGGACGAGACCCTCCGCAAAGACCCCGACTTAACTGTTCCTCATCAATCCAAACACTCGCATCCGGCGCATACACCCTATCCGCAGAAGGCGCAAAAAGAACATCCACTCCCAATGCCTCACACCGCGCTTTATCCTGCTCCAACGTCTTGGGATAAGAGGTAAGATCCGATACCTCTCCAAATTGTGTCGGATTCACAAACAAACTCACCACGACTTCATCTGCCTGCATTCGTGCCAGCTCAATCAACGAAAGATGTCCCACATGTAACGCACCCATCGTTGGCACAAGCGCCACTCTTCCGAGACAACACCGACGCTCCTTTGCCCAATCCATCATTGCCTCTGGATTTTCAATGAACCGCATCTTCAATAACTTTGGTTCTCATCCGGAAAATCACCACCTTCAACGGCCGCTTTAAAGGTCGCCAAAGCCTCTTCGATCTGAGGAGCAAGTTGCGCAAAGGGTTTAACAAAAGAAGGAACCGGCTTCCGGCTCAAGCCCAATACATCCGAAATCACCAACACCTGCGCATCACAAGACGAACCCGCCCCAATGCCCACCGTCGGTATAGAAAGTGCTTTCGTAATCTGTGCACTCAACTCAGCCGGAATGCACTCCAATACAACTGCAAAAGCGCCCGCCTGCTCAACCGCCATAGCATCATCCATAATTCGTTGTGCTGCTGCTGAATTGGTTCCCTGCACCCGATAACCCCCTAACTCTTTCACCGACTGAGGAGTTAATCCAATATGCGCTAAAACAGGTATTCCATTCTCAACTAACGCCTCAATCAAATCAGCCCGAATGGAGCCCCCTTCAACTTTGACAGCATCCGCACCCGCATCCTTTAAAAAACGACCCGCATTCGCCAACCCACACTCCATCGAAGACTGGTACGACATGAAAGGCATATCCGCAATCACCAACGCACGCTCCACCCCACGAGCAACCGCTGCCGTATGATGCACCATCTCATCCATAGTCACCGGAAGCGTACTCTCATACCCCAATGAAGTCATACCCAGGGAATCACCCACTAAAACCGCCGGCAACCCCGCCGCTTCCACCCAACTTGCCGATAACGCATCATACGCCGTCAGCATCGCCCAAGGTTTATCACCCTTCATCTTTTTAATATCAACTGCCGTCCACCGCTTCATCTGATTACCAACTTTCAATCACTCTTTCCACACGCTCTTCCGCTATAAGCGACCGCCACACATGCATAACCGCTCGAGGCTCGCCCGGCAACATCAAATGCGGTCGCACCTCCGCCAACGGTGCCAATACAAAGTTTCGTTCACGCCATCGCGGATGAGGCACCGTTAAATCGATAGAATCAATTATACAACAACCCGCATATAAAATATCAATATCTACCGTTCGAGGTTCATTGCGCTCACCCGATCTCACTCGACCCAACTCTTTCTCCACCGCTCCCAATCGCACCAACCACTCCTCCGCCGAAGCTTCACTCTCAATCAAGATCACCGCATTTAAAAAATTATAATCCGCATAATCGACAGCCACATCAACTGGATCCGTTGAATACACAGAAGATTGTCCCACCAAAATCGCATCGCCATATAACAACAACCCATCCCGCGCCGCCTTCAAATAGCCCAATCGATTCCCCTGATTGGATCCCAAACTAAAGCCGATTTCCATCTTCCCAACACCCCTTATTCACCACAACAGCACACCCCATCAACACCGCAAAACCCGCCTCATCATCCACCGTTAAAATCTCTCCACTTCGACAAAAAACCACTACGGGAAAATCACTTTTTTTTCGTAATACCGCTAACCGCGCCACCGCAAGTGCCCCCGTTCCACACGCCAATGTTTCTCCCTCAACGCCCCGCTCATACGTACGCAAATGAACGCCACCCTTTTCATCCACAGTCGCAACACTCACATTGGTACCCCCCGGAGAAAAAAACGAATGATACCGAATCAACGCTCCAACAGTATCTAATTCCATCTCTCCAACCGCATCCAGATCATCCAACCACATCACCGCATGCGGCACCCCCGTATCGATCAGATCCAACCGATGAGCCTCCGTAACACATACATCGAATTCAGCCTCCTGCCATTCGCCCAACCGCAAACAGATTCGATCTTCATCCAAGCGAGCTTCAATCACACCCGCTCCTGTCTCAATTTCAACCCGCTCTTCAACCAAACCTAAATCGGCTGCAAAACGCGTGATGCACCGCGCTCCATTTCCGCACATCGAAACCTCCGTACCATCCGGATTGAAAAACCGCATCCGAACCCCAGCACAAGTCGAAGGTTGAAGTAAGATCAGCCCATCCGAACCAATCCCCGTCTCGCGATTACACATCGCTTGAATACGAGCCACATCCCCCACAGCAAATGTTTTCGAACGATCGTCAATGACAACAAAATCATTCCCCGCTCCATGCATTTTTGTATAATCGATTTTCACCCGTCTAGCTTGCCACACTTTCAATCTTCTGCCCAAACACAAAAAAAGGCCGCCCTTTCGGCGACCTTTCAAAATCCACAAAAACCCGATTAGCTCACCAATGCCAACAACACACCCGCCGCAACCGCTGAGCCGATCACACCCGCCACATTCGGGCCCATCGCATGCATCAACAAAAAGTTTTGCGGATTCGCTTCCAGCCCCACTTTGTTCGAAACCCGCGCCGCCATCGGCACCGCCGAAACGCCCGCAGACCCGATTAATGGATTAATCTTCTCTTTGCTCAACTTATTCATCAACTTCGCCAATAAAACCCCCGACGCAGTTCCAATCACAAACGCCGCCAGTCCCAAACCAAGAATCCCCAACGTTTCCACATTCAAGAATTTATCCGCCGCCAGCTTCGAACCAACCGCCAAACCCAACATAATCGTCACAATATTAATCAACGCATTTTGAGCCGTATCCGACAGACGATCCACCACACAAGATTCCTTCATCAAATTACCCAACATCAACATCCCAATCAACGGAGTTGCCGAAGGCAATAACAACAAACAAATCACCAATACCATCAACGGAAACACAATTT
The DNA here is from genome assembly GCA_913065005.1 of uncultured Verrucomicrobiota bacterium. GTDB lineage: Bacteria > Verrucomicrobiota > Kiritimatiellia > Kiritimatiellales > Pontiellaceae > Pontiella. Next base: position 36,336 of record CAJYAJ010000004.1, read on the forward strand.
TTTCCACCTTACTCACCGGACGCAACTGCTTCATCTCAATCGCCCGCTCCTCCGGCGTCGTCAACAACTTCATAATCGGAGGCTGAATAATCGGAACCAACGCCATATACGAATACGCCGCAACAGCAATAGCCCCTAATAAATTAGGCGCCAACCGCGATGCCAAGAAAATCGCTGTCGGCCCATCCGCCCCGCCGATAATTCCAATCGCAGCCGCATCTTCAAGCGAGAACAACCCGCCCAACGAAACGGCACCCAACAACGCCAAGAAAATTCCAAACTGAGCCGCCGCGCCCAACAACGCCGTTTTCGGATTCGCCAACAGCGGACCGAAATCAGTCATCGCACCCACGCCCAAAAAAATCAACAACGGGAAAACGCCCGACTCAACACCCACCGTATAGAAATAATACAAAAACCCACCCGGCTGACCCGGCATCGGCTCTCCCGCAATACCCGCCACAGGAATGTTCGTTAAAATAGCACCAAATCCGATCGGCAATAACAGCAAAGGCTCAAATCCCTTCGCAATAGCCAAATAAATCAAACCCAGCCCCACGAAAATCATAATAAACTGGCCAACCCCTTTCGGAAGCAACGCCTGCTCATTAAACCCCTTCAAACGCGCTTCTGCCAACAACTCCCGATACGGCGCTAGCTCCGCCTCAGAAATACCATGAGCCTTCGCATCCGACAGAACCTTCACCACCCCCGCAAAATGACCTGCAGAAAGTTCCGCATCTACCGTCTTTGCCAAGGCACTCCGATAAGCCGCTTCCTTCTCTTCCGCAGTCTGCGGATTAAAGAAACGATAAACACCCGTCTCCTTCCAAAGTTTATTAAACCCCTCTGCAATCGAGATGCTCTCACGGCTCTCGGCCGCCTCAACCGCCGGAGCACCTCCCAAGAGAACCCCCGCAACCGCTACCACTAACAATCCTTTTTTCATCAGATCCGCTCCCTTCACGGTATTGCCCTAGCCAATGGTTGCGAGCTGATCACCCGATGAGACTTGCGCACCCGACTGAACTTCAATCGACGTAATTGAACCCGCCGCCGCCGCCTTCACTTCCACTTCCATCTTCATCGCTTCCACCACAAAGAGAACGTCACCTTCAGCCACCGCATCACCCACGCTCACATTCACCTTGATCACCTTCGCATTCATCGGTGCCGCAACCACTTGGCCTTCACCACTCGCAGCCGCACTTGATCCACCCACTTCACCATCACTCACCGCAATCGTATAGCTAGCCCCGTTAACCTTCGCCTGGTCACCACTCACCTCAACCTGATAGGTCTTCCCATTCACCGCGACTGCATAGGCACCATCACCACCTGCTTCTGCCGTTTTCGGCATCAACGAATGTTTACGAACCCCATTGATCTCCACGTTGCCTAACAAGAAATCAATACCCTTCTGCTTACACGCAGCGGCAATAAAGATATTCTCATCCGTCTCTTCCAAACTGTTTTCCTGCAACATTTTCTTCGCAGCATCCACCCCTTTATTCGGATCGGCATCATTCATATCAACCGGATTATCCGTTGTCGGCTCCAGCCCCATTTTTTCAGACGCCAGCTTCACAATCTCCGCATCTGGCTCCACCGGGGTTTTACCAAAATAGCCTAACACCATTTTACCATACCCTTCCGCAAATTTTTCCCACGGACCAAAAATCACGTTATTAAACGCCTGCTGGAAATAGAATTGTGAAACGGGCGTAACCGACGTAGCAAAACCACCCCGACGCACCACTTCACTCATCGCCGCAATACAATCTTCATACTTATCCATCAGATCGTTATCGCGCATCATCTGCGTATTCGCCGTCAAAGCCCCGCCTGGCATCGGCGACCAAGGAATCATCGGCTCAACCGCCTTCGCTTCCGGTGGAATAACATAATCTTTCATGCACGCCTTGAACACGCCCGCCGCTTCCATCATCTTATCGATATCCACATCCAACTCATAATCTTCCCCACGCAATGCATGCCAAAGCGTCGCCACATCTGGCTGACACGTACCACCCGACGCCGGCGCCAACGAACAATCTACCTGATCCGCACCCGCCTTAATCGCCGCCACATAGCCCACAGTACCAATGCCCGCCGTCTCATGTGAATGGAAAGCAATCTTCGTATCGTCCGGCAATATTTTCCGAGCCGCCACAATCGTATCATACACCTTCTTCGGCACCGCCGTACCCGACGCATCCTTAAAACAAACGCTATCGAAAGGAATTTCCGCATCCAGGATATCCTGCAAAGTCTTCATATAAAACTCGACCGTATGCGCACCCGAACAACCCGGAGGCAACTCCATCATCGTCACAACCACTTCATGTTTTAAACCATGAGCCGTAATCGATTTACCTGAATCAATCAGGTTATTCACATCGTTCAACGCATCAAAGTTACGAATCGTCGTCATCCCATGCTTCTTGAACATCTTCGCATGCAGATCAATGATATCACGTGATTGCGAATCCAGACCAACCACATTAATGCCCCGAGCTAACGTTTGCAGGTTCGCATCCGGACCCGCCGTCGCACGAAACGTATCCATCATATCAAACGCACTCTCGTTGCAATAAAAGAACGGCGCTTGAAAACGTGCGCCCCCGCCCGCCTCAAAATGAGTCTGTCCGGCTTCCGCACAAACTTTAACGGCCGGCATGAAATCTTCGGTTAATACACGCGCCCCATAGACCGACTGAAAGCCATCCCGAAACGCCGTATTCATAATATGAATTGTTTTTTTAGCCACTGATCAACTCCTTCTTTCTTAACCTCGTTTTGCGCGAATCGCCGCTAAAGCAACCGCTACCTCAACATCACCACCGCCACGACTCACTTTTACCGGAGCTTCAGGCTCCTCATACCGGTCCGCAAACTTCTTAAAATACGCTGCTGAAGCCTTCATCGCTCCAATCAACAACACCAGAAAAGCGAACACCGTCGCCATTCCGATCACCATCAAGGTGCCCCCTTGAGAGATTAAATTTTCCATATCGATCCTCTACTTCCTAAAAAATCCTAGCTCTGTATAAAAAAAAACCAAACCGAGTGCTAGCCGAATTCTGTTTTAGTTCTCATTTCAATCCCCTAAATTACGCACTATGAAGCTGAACATTAGGTGGCACGACCGACTCGGATCCACCAATCCACATACACAAAAAAAGATTCAAGAACGCAAATCGATTTCATCCGGAACCCTCATTGCCACCCACGATCAGACCAACGGAACCGGTCGCTTCGATCGCCCCTGGATAGCGCCCCCACACACCAACCTCTGTTTTTCCATCTACTACGCCACCAACGCCCCCCTCACCGCCATCCCCTCCCTCACCATGGCCACCACCCTCGCCGTCCACGACCTCCTACGCTCCCGCCGCATCACCGCTCAACCCAAATGGCCCAACGACCTCCTCGTTCATGGAAAAAAGATCTGCGGCATTCTCTCCGAACACATTGAACATCCAACCACCCACCAAAAAGGCATTATCACCGGCATTGGACTCAACGTAAATCTCACCTCCACTCAAGCCGCTGCCATCGATCAACCCGCCACATCCATGCTCATTGAAACCGGCACACCCCACCCCCTCGAAACTACGTTAGAAGATCTACTTCCTCACCTCAGCTACTGGATCAAACAGTGGCAAATCGACTATTTCAGCGCCATTCGCACCCCCTGGGAAAACCTCACCGGCCCCCTCGGACGCCCCCTCAACATCCGAGATGGCAATCAAACCCGATCCGGCACCCTCGCCGGATACGGCGAAAACGGCGAACTCCTTCTTAACACCAATCAAGGCATCCAAACCATCTGGAGCGGAGAAATTCCCCTATGAAAAAACACCTCATCATCTTCCTCACCCTAATCTTCATCAGCGGATGTGCCACCACCCGCCGCTACGCCATTCCCAAAGATCAACCCCCCGAACGCATGACCCTCACCCTCACCGGCTACTGCGAATGCGGCATTTGCTGCGGATGGAAACGTAACTGGCGCTTTCAACCCGTCTACGCCTACGGACCCAGCAAAGGCAAACCCAAAGAAATCGGCATCACCTCCTCCGGAACCCGCGCCGTCAGAGGCACCATTGCCGCCGACACCCACCTCTTCCCCTACGGCACCATTTTTAACATCCCCGGCTACGGCTGGGGACGCGTCGAAGACACCGGCGGCGCCATCAAAGGCCGCCATATCGACCTCTTTTTCGACTCCCACCAAGAAGCCCTCGAATGGGGCCGACAAAAAAAACAAGTCCTCATCTGGAAACCCCGCCGCTAACTCTCGAAAAATCATCTTTTTTTTACCGATTGAACAACCAACTTCGGTATGATGCCCAAAACTAACGAGGAACAACTCAATGGCCACATCACGAATGGTACGCGTAAATGAACTACTCAAGCGCGAGATTGCCGAAGATCTCCACCGGAACTTTTCCGGTACCGATTTCGACGCCGCTGCACTCACCGTCACCCGCGTTGAATGTGCACCCGATCTGCGCGACGCCAATGTCTATATCTCCATCTTCGGTCACGAATACGACCGGCACGACATGATCCACACCCTCAACCGCCGTCGCCAAGAAATCGTTCGCATGATGATCAAACGCGTCAAACTCAAATACACCCCCCGCCTCCAGTTTCATCTCGATGAATCCCTTGAAGAAGGCGACAACATTCTCACCATCCTCAGCGAACTAGAACGCGAGCAAGACAACCCCGAAACATGAGCCGCCGTAACCGACAACCCGACCCCTTCGATGCACTCCTCCTCGTCGATACACCCGCCGAATGGACCTCTCACGACGTAGTTGCTAAAATACGCGGCCACTTCCGTCTCAATAAAGTCGGGCACGGAGGCACCCTCGACCCCATGGCAACCGGCCTCCTCGTTCTCCTAATTGGACGCGCCACCAAATGCTCCGCCGCCATCATGGGCGGAGACAAAACCTACAGCGGAACCATCCAACTTGGACGCACCACCTCCACCCAAGATATCGAAGGCGAAACCCTCAACGAATCAGACCCCTCAGCCATCACCGAAGAACAACTCAAAAGAGCCCTCCCCGCCCTCACCGGCGAAATACAACAACTACCCCCCATGGTCTCTGCCATCAAAAAAGATGGCGTAGCCCTCTACAAACTCGCCCGCAAAGGAATCGAAATTGAACGCGAAACCCGAACCGTTCATATTCACCGCTTCGAAATCACCCATTTTAAAAATCCCTATGCCAACGTCCTGATTGAATGCTCAAAAGGAACCTATGTTCGAACCCTTGCCCACGATCTAGGATCAGCCCTCGGATGTGGCGGATGCCTTTCCGCGCTCCGCCGCGATGCTTCCGGACCCCTACACATCAATCAAGCACACACCCTCGATGATATTCTAACCGAAACCCGCGAGACGCTCGTCGAACGGACCCTCAACCCGGCCGAGCTTCTTCCATGATTGCTATTCATCAACTTGAAACCTTTCCATCACGTACCCAGCCGCTCAGCCTCGCACTCGGTAATTTTGATGGACTGCACATCGGCCATGCCGCCGTCATTCAATCCGCCGTTAAAATCGCTCAACAAAAAAAGGGTGAAGCGTGGGTCTTCACCTTTGACCCCCATCCCAGACGCGTCCTGCATCCTGAAACCGCTCCACCCCTTCTCAACACTCGATCGCAACAAAATGCTCTACTCGAAAAACTGCACGTTTCCGGTGCCATCCTTCAACCCTTTGATCAATCCTTCATGCAACTCGAACCCGAAACGTTTTTTCATCTCCTGCGAGAAAAACTGCCCACCCTCACAAGTATTTCAGTCGGCCATGATTGGTCGTTCGGAAAAAATCGAGCCGGCAACGTAGATTTTCTAAAGACCCTCTGCCACGAACATCAAATTGAATTTCACGTACAACCCCCCATCGAATGGAATCATGAACGCGTCTCCAGTACCCGCATTCGCGCCGCCGTCCAATCCGGTGATCTCAACGCCGCACGCAACATGCTGGCCCGACCCTTCTCACTACAAGGCACCGTCGTCCATGGAGAAAAAATCGGACGCCAACTCGGATATCCCACCGCAAATATCGACCCCAAAAATGAATGTCTACCCCCCAATGGCGTCTATGCAGCTCAATTAAAAGTAGAAGGTCAAACCTTCGATGCCGCCGCCTACATCGGAGATCGACGCACCATTCACGCCGACAAACCCACCGTCCTCGAAGTCCATCTACTTAAACAAAAAAATATCGACCTCTATACAAAAGAAGTCGAAATCACTTTTCTCGAAACCATTCGGGGAGATCGAAAATTTGAAAACACCGATCAACTCAAGAAACAAATTGCGCACGATCTAGAAGCAATCCACCGCGCTCTTATCAACTGCAACAAAAACACTTAGTTAGAAAGCCGCGCATACTGACCTGCATCCGCATGAGCAATTCGACCCACGATCTCTTCATAACTACCCGCAGCCAGCAAAATATCCCCATTCGCTAAAATGATCTCTGCCCGATCTTCAAACAGATCCGAATACCGAATGCGCACACTCGTCATCTCAATAAACCGCCGATTTTCTGGTTTTTTTGAGAGATCCGTCTCCTTACTATAGTTATCTAAATTCACAGCATATACTTCCAAAAACATATTTTTTCTCCTTTTTAACCTCTATCTTCTGCTCGATGCGCATCCAACCCGAATTCATCGCATCCATCAAGCAGTTTATCACATCCAAAAACCCTCCCGCACCTACACACTTGACGCCATCCACTGCTTTCCGTAGTTTTCAACGTTTATTCGATCAATAAAAAAACAAACCAAAGCATCAACTGAAGGAAACACTATGTCTAATACGGTACTGTTCGGCTCTCAATGGGGTGATGAAGGTAAAGGAAAAATTATCGATGTTCTCACGCACGACGCCGACTGGGTTGTCCGCTACCAAGGCGGAAACAACGCAGGCCATACCGTTGAAATTGGCGATCAAAAATTTGTTCTTCATCTCACCCCCTCCGGTATTCTTCGCGAAAGCTGTAAATGTGTGATCGGAAACGGACTCGTCGTCGATTTAATCGGACTTTGCGAAGAACTACGCGAACTCCGAGAACGCCATATACCACTCGAAAATCGGCTCTTCATCTCCGACCGAGCCCATCTCGTGCTCCCCTATCACCAAGCACTCGACGGGGCCAAAGAAAACGCCCGCGGCGAAAACAGTAAAATCGGCACCACCAAACGCGGAATCGGACCCGCCTACAGCGATAAAGCCGAACGCACCGGACTCCGCATGTGCGATCTACTCGAAGACGATTTTCTTGAACGCGCCAAAACCATCGCCACCACAAAAAACAATCAACTCGTCGCCCTCGGACAAGATTCTCTTGACCTAAACAACCTACTCACCGACGTCAAAGAAGCCACCGAACAACTAAAACCCTTCATTACCGACACCATACCGCTCCTTCATACCGCCATGCAAAACAACGACAAAATACTCTTTGAAGGAGCCCAAGGCATCATGCTCGACATCGACTTCGGCACCTACCCCTACGTCACCTCCTCCAATACCGGTGCAGGCGGAGTCGCATCAGGAGCAGGGATTCCACCCCAATCGATCGATCGAGTTATCGGCATTGTCAAAGCCTACACAACCCGCGTGGGCGGAGGACCCTTTCCAACCGAACTAACCGATGCGACCGGTGAACATATTGCTCGCGTAGGCGCAGAATTTGGCGCCACCACCGGACGCCCCCGCCGCTGCGGCTGGTTTGATGCAGTCGTCGCTCGCTATGCCTGCATGATTGGCGGCATCAGCGAATGGGCACTCATGAAACTCGATGTACTCGACAACCTTGAAACCATTCGCGTCTGTACCGCCTATGAAATCGATGGAAAACGCATCGAACAAATGCCCGCCTCCCTCCGCATCTTTGAGCGCTGCACACCCATCTATGAAGACATTCCAGGATGGCAAACGCCCACCACCCACTGCACCACATGGGAAGAACTCCCAGAAAAAGCCAAAGAATATGTCGCCTATCTTGAACGTATCACCGGCACACCGGTCTCAATCCTATCTGTAGGCCCCAAACGAGCGAGTACCATCTTAAGAAGCGAATGACCCTCCAACCTCCATCCCTCAAATCTGTACCTCAGCACGTAGCCCTCATCATGGATGGCAACGGTCGCTGGGCAGAAGCGAAAGGGAAATCACGCATCGAAGGTCATCAAGAAGGCGCTCAATCAGTCCGCGCCATCCTCCGTGCCGCCGCTGCCACAGGAGTAGAAGTCATCACCGTCTACGCCTTCAGTACTGAAAACTGGAAACGGCCTCCCAAAGAAATAGAAGGGCTCATGAAACTACTCATCGAATCGCTCAACACCTATGAACAAGAGCTACATGACAGTCAGATTCGCCTACGCATCATGGGACAACTCGAACGACTCCCCACCCCCGTTCGCAAACGCATAGAAAAAACTATGCGCGAAACCGAACACTATGCAAAGCATACACTCGTCATCGCCCTCAGCTACGGCGCGCGCGCAGAAATCACCCACGCCACCCAACAAATTGCCCAAGCCATCTCCAACGGAACCCTCAAACCAAACGAAATCACCGAAGACCACATCACCAACAACCTCTATCTACCCGACCTACCCAATCCCGAACTCATGATTCGCACCAGTGGCGAAGTCCGCCTCTCCAACTTCATGCTCTGGCAACTCTCCTATGCCGAAATCATCGTCACCGACACCTTTTGGCCTGAATTTAGAGAACCTCAATTCTATGAAGCACTACAGCAATTCGAACGCCGCAAACGACGCTTTGGCGCGCTCGACTCAAACAAAGGATTTTCATAATGGATATCAAACGCATCACCACCGGATCACTCATTGCACTTCTCATCATCTTTCTATTTCTGAATATTCCCGCAGGGCACCCCATTGCCCTGCTCATTCTTCTCGCCATCTGCGGACTCTCGCTCTGGGAATTTTATGCCCTCCTCATCGCCGGAGGACTCTCCTCCTCACGTAAATGGGGCACCGCGATAGGCATCATATTTTGCATCGCCACCTGGCTCTACATGCTCGAGCCCTCTACCACCAATCAAAATATCCTTCCCGCCGACACCCTCCTCTGGACCATCATGGTCCTCGTTGTCATCTCCACCTTCTATCGACTTCTCGGCTACACCGATATGCGCAACGGACTCGACCACGCACTCGGCACCCTTCTCGGCTTCATCTATGTCCCCTTTCTCTTCAGCTTCTTCATGCGACTCTTCCTCATCGAAGACAGCTCCCAACCCGCCTGGATCGCCTTTTACGTCCTCCTCTCCACCAAGATTTCCGATACTGGCGGTTATTTCATCGGAAGCCGCTTTGGCCGAAACAAACTCGCCACCACCATCTCACCCAAAAAAAGTTGGGAAGGATTCGGCGGCGGCATTCTCTTTTGTCTCATCTTAAACATTCTCTGGATGATCATCGGCAACGGACAAATCGGCGGCATCCGCTTTAGTTTTGTTCACGCCCTCATCCTCGCCGTTCTCTTTCCCCTCTTCGGCACCGCAGGCGATCTAGTTGAATCGCTCTTTAAACGCGCCGTAAAGCAGAAAGATTCCAGCTCCGTGGCCTACGGCATAGGTGGCCTGCTCGACATGATCGACAGTTTGCTTTTCACCGCCCCCATGTTTTACATCTATCTGCAATTTCTACTCGCCACCGGCGAATAAAACCGAAAGACTTTAATCATGCTTGAAATTATTTATATCGTTTTCATGATGCTCTTTCTCTTTGGCATCACCATCTTTGTTCACGAATGGGGACACTTCTACGTCGCCCGAAAATGCGGTTTTCAAGTCGACGCCTTTGCCATCGGAATGGGGCCCGCCCTCTTTCAGAAAAAGATAGACGGTGTCATCTATAAAATTTGTCTCTTCCCCATTGGCGGATATGTCTCCCTGCCTCAACTCGACCCAGAAGGTATGCAAAAAGTCCAAGGAGACAACAGCAACGAAGAACCCCAGCCCCTTCCCGACGTCTCTCCCTGGCATAAAATAGCCGTCGCCGTCGCCGGTCCGCTCTGCAACATCATCTTTGCCCTCCTGCTCGGCCTCCTTGTCACCCTCGGAGATCACCCCGAAGCACCCGCCCTCGTCGGCACCGTAGCCCCCGAATCCGCCGCCTACGAAGCCGGGCTTCGCCCCGCCGACCGCATCATAGCCGTAAACGGTAACCCCGTAAAAACGTGGTATGATGTACAAGTAGAAGCCCTACTTGGCGGCAATCAATTTCTCAGTGAACTCGCTGTCGAACGCGGCACGTTTGTTCACACCATCGCACTCCAAACCAACAACCCCGAAGAGAGCGACACCTTCATCACCGGCGTCACCGAAGCCATTCCCTGCATCCTCGGACGCGTCACCCCCAGCTCCCCCGCCGAAGCCGCCGGCATCCAGCCCGACGACATCGTTAAATCCTTTAACCATATTCCCGTCACCGACTGGAACCACTTCACCGAACTCGTTCAAGAAACCGCCGATCAAACCGTTCCCCTTCAAATAGAACGCAACGGTGAAACCCTGCAACTCACCGTCACACCCGCCTTCGACGAGAGTACCGATCGCGTCCTCATCGGCGTAAGTCTCGGCGGCTCCCTCGCCATGCCTTGGACCCTTTCCGGCAACCCCATCGAACAGATAAAAAGCGATGCCTCCTCTATTTTCCGGCTTCTCAAAGCCCTCACCACCGCCGACGAAGCCAAACAAGCCGCCGGAGGTCTCGGCGGCCCAGTAGCCATCTTCACCATGATCTGGTTTGCCCTTAAAATGGGTATCCTGAACGCATTAGGCTTGATTCGCTTCATCAATATTAACCTCGCCGTCCTCAACCTACTTCCCCTACCCGTGCTTGACGGTGGACACATCGTCTTCTCTCTCTACGAAGGCATCACACGTCGAAAAGTACCCACTAAAATCATAACCTCCCTCGTCAACGCCTTCGCCATTCTGCTCATCAGTGCCATGCTCTTTCTCTCTGTACGAGATGTAGACCGCGCCTTCAACATAGGCCGTTTCTTCGAGAAAGAAACCCCCACCGCTACAGAACCTATTGAAACCAGTGACTAAAAGACCCATCACGCCCGCTGCTCCACCCCTCATGAACCGTCAAACCGTTCAGAAAGTCGCTATGGGACTCTTCATGGCCTTCATCGCCTTTCGTATTTTAACGCCCCCCAGCCACAACCTCCTACTAGATGCTCCCAACGGAACCCAACAAGCCCGCCTCAAAACATTCTACTACACCGAAGACATTCCCTCCTACAAAGTCTACACTCGACCCATCGGCACCCTTCTCTGGAAAAACCAACTCTACTACCCCGCTTTCACCAACACGCCCAATCCCAAAGCCCAACTTCAATGGAGCTCCGACAGCCAACGACTCGACCTCCTCATTAACCAAACTTCTATTTGGCACCATATTATCTTGCCTTCTGCTCTGCATTAATAGATAAGTTATTTATTACTTAAATTTCTTATATATTTATTCAGGAGCACATTTGAATCTTATCTTTATTCATGGTTGGTCATCCACGTCAACACGCACATATGGCGAACTCCCCAAAGCCATCACCAATAGCCCGCAAGCCCGCACCCTGAATTTAAAAATAGAACACATCTTACTCAGTCGCTATATCAGCTTTAACGATCAAATAACCATGCTTGATCTTGCCCGCGCCCTCGATTTTGCTCTCCGCGATTTACCCAGCAATAGCGAAAACCACATCGAACCCTTTAGCGCCATCACCCACTCCACGGGAGGCCCCCTGATCCGCATCTGGCTCGATCATTATTATGGACGAAAAAATCTCGATAAAACCCCCCTTCAACATTGCATTCAACTAGCACACGTCAATAATGGGTCTGCCCTTGCCATTCTCGGTCAATCTCGTCTCACACGAATCAGATCGTTCTTCAACGGAGTCGAGCCCGGCATAGAGATTTTGAAATGGTTACAACTCGGAAGCAACGGCCAATGGTATCTCAACCACGAAACACACACCTACGACTATCTAACCGCCGGCATCTATCCTTTTATCCTCATCGGACAAGGCATTGATGAAAGTTTCTATGATTTCCTCAATAACTATCTTACCGAACCCGGATCAGACGGCGTCGTCCGAATATGCGGAGCAAACCTCAACATCACCCTCCTGCATCTTCGGCAAAATCCCCACGAACCACTGACCCCCGGCTCCACCACCACCAAACTCATCTCCGCCCAACCTCCAAAAACCAACACTCACCCCATCGCGCTCCGCGTATACAATCAGTACAGTCATAGCGGAAATAACATTGGCATCATGACCAGCATCAAAGCCAACGACATCCAGCAACCCATCGTTTGTGATATCATTGCCTGCCTTCACATCAACACCCCAAAAGCCTATGCCACCCTCCGTGACTCCTTCGAACAAACCACTCAAAAAGAACAGCAACAAACCGACCGCTGCACCATGCTCGTCTTTAACATCCGCGATAACGAACAACAGCAACTCGGCAAAGATCAATACGACCTCTTTCTCCTCGCTGGCAACGAATACAAACCCAATAGGCTCCCGAAAGGCTTCCTAAAAGATAAACAATTCAACGAACATACCGGACGACTCACCCTCTATCTCGATACCTCCAAAATGCACTGCGTTCCCGATCAAAAAATTGGCTTCCGTATCATCGCCCGTCCCGATCAAGGATTCATCAGATACGCCCCCGCCGAATATCGGGCCAACGTCCAGCACCTCACATCCATCATTCAGCCCAACCAAACCATCTATACCGACATCATTCTCCACCGCAATCTCGACACCAACCTCTATCAATTCGGTCCCGCCTCGGATGACCCCATTGAATTTAAATCCGAAAAACCAAGTCGAAATAACATCGATGATAATTAAAAAAATTTAATCCTGAAAAATCGAAGATAAGGGCGATGGGCTTCGATTTTTCCGCCCCGTTATCGGGGCGTTTTTTTTACCCATTATACCCCTCCACCCAAAGCAATAAAATCAACTATCGCCCGACCGGATCCTCCGTGCTCTGCTCCAGAAAATAGTTATAATCGCGAACCTCTTCGCTCTCGATTACCTCCATGGCATCTTCCGGTGAGAGGGCCGCCATCAAGCGGGTTCGAATCTTTGGATTCGCCATCATCCGCGACAAACTCGCCAACACCTTTAAGTGCACATCCCGTTTATCCTTCGGGGTCGCAACTAACAAAATCAACTTCACCGGCTCGCCATCTGGCGCATCAAAATCAATCCCTTCACGACAGATCCCCATCACACCCTGAATCGCCGGTCCCTTCTCCACATGCCCATGAGGAATCGCAATACCCTCACCAATCGCCGTGCTCATTTCATTTTCACGCATACAGACCGATTCATATAACTCCGCTTCGCTCAAATGCTCAACCCGATGCGTCCGCATTAAAAAACTACTTAACTGCCGAATTGCATCCCATTTATCGTCTGCCTTTAAATCAACTTTCACAAACTCTTCAGAAAGGAATTCCACCAATCGCTCGCGATCCTGCTCATGCTCGTTCGCATTTTTCACCGCCGCCTTCGTACAAATCGGCCCAATAATCTCTGCCAACGTGACGCCCGCCAGCACAATCGCACTCACGGTATGCTTCATCTCATCCGGAATAGAACTATCGTTATTCATCAAAATCACTAAACCAATCGCAATACCCGATTGAGGAAACAACGCATACGTTATTTGATTCCGAATCCGCAACGAACAACGACCCAATAAACCGCCCAGCCAACTACCAACTGTTTTACCGATCATTCTTGATCCAGTATACACCAACGCCATAATGCCCACCGCCGCCACCGCATCCAGATGCAACGAAACGCCCGCCAACGTGAAAAAACAGATATACAAAATCGGTTCAAGCGGAACCAAGGTCGTCAACTGGCGCTCCGCCACCTCCGTGCTATTGGCTAGATACACCCCAAAAAAGAGATTCACCAACAGCGGCGATAACGTCAGCAGTTCCGCCACTCCGTTCAAAAGTAAAATCGCTAGCAACAAAATCGAAAATTCATGGTGATGCAATCGACTTACCAACAAGCGCACCACATACCCACACAAAAGCCCCAATCCCATCGCACCAAAAAAATGATAGCCCGTCAGAATCAACGCTTCGCCCACCTGACCCACCGGAGTCCCACTTTCAAAATAAGCCGAAACAAAGGTCCGCATTAATACAAACAGCGTAATACAAAAAATGTTATTCAAGGCCACCGCCGAAATCAGCGTCTTCACAAACGGACCTTTTGCACGCATCTCACGAATTAAAACAATCGATGTTGCTGGTGCCGTCGACGCCGAAATGGCTCCCAACAGACACGTTGTCGGCCAATCCATTCCTGCCAAACGCATCGCACTCATCACGCACACCACCGAAAGCAGCACTTCAAAAAATGAAATCGAAACAATACGCCGCAATGAATTATGAATGCGCCGATACGACAAATGCCCCCCAATGCTCACCGCTACCAAACTCATAGCAAACGTCGAAAGTGGCTCAAAAGCATGCATCTGATCATGTCCACCCAGCCAACCCAATCCCGCCGGACCAATCAGCACCCCGCCCAAAATATTTCCCGTCACATGCGGCAAGCGCACCAGCTTCGCAATCCATCCGCCCAGAAAGCCAGCCAACACCAAAATAGCCACCGCTAAAAATGGGCTCATGTGATCAAACGAACCAAACGAATCAAAAATAGAAAGGAGTGCATCCATACGAATACCTTTAATCAGTTATCTTCTAGCCTCATGGGCAATACGTCTCATCTATCGCCGGAGTATGCGTTTATAAAACCAAATTGACAAGCGGACAAAACGTTCAACTCAACTCCGGATCTACCGCCGGACCCAGCCCGAAAAATGCCCGAACGGTAAAAATCCAGAACGACACTAAACCCCAGCTTAAACCCAACAAAACCCCAGCATCCACAATACCCCGCCACGGTTGTGGTAATCGTTCGACCAGAAGGATCAGTAAAATCACCATCGCCGTCAGTCCATACGCCACGATCTTCCGTTTTTTTGTCGCATCAAAAAAGCCCATACAAAACAGTGGTGCCAGCACCACCCGCGGCAACGTCGGCATACGCCGAACCACATCCACTCGCGCAGCGGCTCGCGGTGAAAACTTTAACTGAAATCCTTTATAACCCTCTACATAGCCCAGCAACACCACCGAACTCAACAGCGCCGCACCCTGCCAACCCGTCAGTACCACATCCGAAAGCTCCATCACATAGGGAACCAGACAAACCAACCCCCGTCCCAACAGCAACGAAATCCCGATCACGCCCCAGACTGCTCCCAAAATACCAACCGCTCTTCTCATACTTTCCTCTTCAAACATCAACAATACTCGCCTCATCCCCAACAATCAGCTTTATTCTCATCGACTTTTCGAATCTAAAAACGCAATCCGATTGAGCTAAACCACCCCAATTACCACGCCCGCAGCTGCTCTTGAATCAAGGCACTCCCGCTCTGCCGAGCGGTCCAACCCAATAACTCTTTTGCCACCGGATCCTCCCGTAACTTAAGCATTGCAACAGCATTCCGACGCAGCTGGGTTACCCCCGCATAGGCCGTTGCATTCCCTTTGATGGTCCTTCGAATCTCTCCCGCAGGCTGCTTGAGTAACCACGCTAAATCCACCGGTATCCGTGAATCAATCTTCTCTTTCGGAGGGCAAACATTGGAGCATTCATCGCAACCAAAAATCCAATCGCCCATCATCTCCGCCTCCACCCGACTCAGCACCGATCGCTTTTCTATCGTTAGGTAGGAGATACAGCGCGGTGCATCAATCGGCTTACCCGGACGAATCGCATCTGTTGGACAGTTGATAATACACGCCAAACAATCCTCGCATCCAAAAGGCATTTTCACATCGTGAATCACATTCGGCAGATCGGCATTCACGAAAAGCGTACCGATAAAAACACGTACATTCGTTCGATCAGGCACCCGTAATAAATTATTCGCCCCGATAATCCCCAGCCCCCCCAAGGTCGCAAACATCCGCTCATAAACCGGCTTCGTATCTACCGCAGCTTCTGCCTCCACTTCACGACCCAGCAACGTATGCAACTCCGCCAACATCGCTTGTCCGCGCGCATGATAATCAATCTCTCGTGCATAAGAGGAAACATACCCAATCGGTGCACCCATCTCAGGTATAGGAAAAGGATGTACCGCCTCAGGATCACCCCAACCATTGGTAAAGGTCAACACAATCACCGCTTGCGCATGCGGAAATGTCGTCCACGGATCGGATTTTTGCGGTAACATCCGCTCCAGATATTCCATTTCACCTTGCTTACCATCCGCCAACCAAGCCTCGACCCTTGCATGGTTTTCAGCAAGAGCAACTGGCAGATCGGGATGGTCTAATCGAATACAACACGCCGAATGCGCGCCGATACGTTCGGCCGCCTCCGATAACCATGTTGCAAACTCTTCCGCCTCTCTCATACGCCCAATCTACGCGATTCCTACTCCATCTCCAATGTCTTTGCACTGATTCTATCCCTTGCACCCCGTTCAGGCATGCGATACCTTTGAGCGATGCAAATAGATCAACGACCTAACTGGGATGAATACTTCATGCGAATCGCTGAAGTTGTAGCCTCGCGCTCGAATTGCTCACGACGGCAAGTAGCTGCAGTTATTGTCAAAGACCAACGTATTATATCTACCGGTTATAATGGCACACCACGCGGAGTAAAAAACTGCTTTGAAGGAGGTTGTCCCCGAACAAGTTCTAATTCATCATCTGGGAGCGATCTAGGAAATGGCATCTGCAACCACGCAGAAGAAAATGCAATTATCCAGGCAGCTTATCACGGAGTAAGTATAAAAGATTCTACCTTATATTGTACTCTCAGTCCCTGCCTTCTGTGCGCAAAAATGATAATAAATGCGGGAATTCGAGAAGTCGTTTATGAAACCGAATACAGTTTGAGTCCTCAAACGGCTCAATTGCTCAATAGCGTAAATATTATCTGTCGTTCACGGATATCTGATAAAGGAGCCCGTGCATGAAAATCATTGGCGTCATACCCACTCGCTGGGGCTCTACCCGCTTTCCCGGGAAATGCATTGCACCGATTGCAGGCAAGCCCATGATTCAACGGGTCGTCGAACGCGCCCAACAAGCTAAACACCTCGATTCATTAATCGTGGCAACCGATGATACACGAATCGCAGACGTCGTCGAAAACCTCCATCTTCCTGATGTTCAAATCGCGATGACGCGCTCCGATCATCCCACTGGAACCGATCGTATTGCCGAAGCAATTTCATCTATTTCCGCTGATGCCTGCATTAATATTCAAGGCGATGAACCCTTTATTGAACCTACTCTGATCGACCAATTGGCTCAAGCACTCGAAGATCCTCACTGGCAAATGACCACTGCAGTTGCACCCATCACGGACGAAACGGAAATAAACGATCCCTCCGTCGTCAAAGCACTTTTTAATGCCGATGGAGCCGCCCTCTATTTTTCCCGCGCCGGTATTCCCTATCTCCGCGAACCGCAAACC